>JADCGK010000079.1 GCA_020249045.1 Azospirillum sp.
CCTCGCCGCTTCGGCCGCCTTGTTGGCCGCCCCCGCGATCGTGCGCGACGCCGCCGCGCAGACGGTCACGCTGCGTTTGCACCACTTCCTCGGGCCGCACTCCAACGGCCACGCCAAGATGCTCGCGCCGTGGGCCGAGCAGGTCGCCGCCGCCACGCAAGGCCGTCTGCGGGTCGAGATATTCCCGGGCATGCAACTCGGCGGCACGCCGCCGCAGCTCTACAACCAGGCGCGCGACGGCGTCGTGGACATCGTTTGGACGCTGCCCGGCTCCACGCCCGGCCGCTTCCCGCTGACCGAAGTCTTCGAATTGCCGTTCATCGCGTCCAACCGCGGGCTCGTCAACGCGCTCGCCTGCCAGGAATTCGCCGAGCAGCAACTGATCGAGGAAACGCGCGACACGAAAATCCTGTGCTTCTGGTCGCACGATGCGGGCCTGATCCACGCCAACAAGGCCGTCAACACGATGGAGGATCTGCGCGGGCTCAAGCTGCGCAATCCGACGCGCCTGGCCGGCGAAGCGTTGCGCGCCCTGGGCGCCACACCCGTGGGCATGCCCGTGCCCCAAGTGCCCGAGAGCCTCGCCCAGCGCGTGATCGACGGCGCCGTGGTGCCGTGGGAAGTGGTGCCGGCGGTGCGCGTGCACGAACTGGTCGGCCATCACACGGCGATTCCGGGCGCGCCCACTCTCTACACCGCCAGCTTCTTCCTGGCGATGAACCGGCCGCGCTACGAAGGCCTGCCGGCCGAATTGCGCCAGCAGCTCGACCGCGTGTCGGGCGCGCATTTCGCGCGGTTGGCCGGCAATATGTGGGACACCGAAGCGCGCACCGTTTCCGAGATGGTCCGCGCGCGCGGCAATTCGATCGTGACGATCACGGAGGCGGAGAAGGCGCGCTGGATCGCCGCGACCCAGCCTGTCCACGCGGCGTGGGTCGATCAAATGCGCGGCCGCAACGTCGATGGCGCGCGTCTGATCGAAACGGCCAAGGGCCTGATCGCCAAGCACGCCAACGCCGCCTGAGCCCGACGCCATGGAACCCGGCGCGCCGGTCGATATTCCGCCGCGCGCGCCGGTCCTGGAACGCGCGGCCGGGCTGTTCGCCGCCTTGGGCGGATTGCTCGCGATCGGCGTGGCCGTGCTGGTCTGCGCGAGCGTGCTCGGCCGGTGGTTGTTCTCGGCCCCGGTGCGCGGGGATTTCGAATTCGTGCGCATCGCCACCGCGCTCGCCGTTTTCGCCTATCTGCCCTACACCCAAGCGCGCCGCGCCAACATCAACGTCGATACCTTCACGCGCTTCCTGCCCGCGCGGGTCAATTCGGCCATCGACGGGCTTTGGGACCTCGTCTTCGCCGCGTGCATGGCGATGTGCGCCTGGGGTCTTTATCTCGGCGCCTTCGACGCGAAGGACAATTGGGAGACGACGATCGAATTGCAGCTCCAGCTCTGGCCGGTGATCCTGGCGAGTGCCGTCCTGTGCGCGTGCCTCGCCGTCGTGGCGGCGGCGACCGCGATCGTGCGTTTTCTGGGCCGGGCATGACGCCCTTCGCGCTCGCCACCTTGGGCTTCTTCGCGATGCTGGCGCTGATCGCGCTGAGGGCACCCATCGGCCTTGCGATGTTCGTGGTCGGCGCCTTCGGCTACATCGAACTGACCAGCTGGAACGCGTTCTTCGGCTACATGAAGACGAACACGTATCACCAGTTCGCGAACTACACGCTGTCGGTGGTGCCGTTGTTCATCCTGATGGGCGCGCTGGCCGAGCGCGCGGGGATCGCGCGCGCGCTGTTCAAGGCCGCCGAACGCGCCTTCGGCGCCATGCGCGGGGGGCTCGCGATGGCCGTCATCGGCGCTTGCACGGCGTTCGGCGCGATTTGCGGCTCGTCGGTCGCCACGACCGCCACGTTCGGCCGCGCTGCGTTGCCCGAACTCGAGCGCTACCGGTACGACCCGGGTTTCGCCACCGCGACGATCGCGGTGGGCGGCACGCTCGGGATTCTGATTCCGCCCTCGGTCATCCTGGTCGTCTACGCGATCACCACCGAACAGAACATCGCGAAGCTTTTCCAAGCGGCGTTGATCCCGGGCTTGCTTGCGGCGGTGTTCTATTGCGCGGTCATCGCATTGATGGTCCGGCGCGATCCCGCACTCGCGCCGCAAGTCGCGCTCGAATTGCCGCCCGCCGGGCCGAAGCCGCGATGGCCCTATGCGGCCGCCGCGGCGGTGGCGCTCGCGGCGATCTGGCTGTGGTGGCGCGGCGATGTCGGCCCGGGCCTCGGGGCGGCGCTACTCGTCTTCGCGGCGCTGATCGCGATCGTCGACGCGACCGTGGCCCCCGCGATCGCGGTCGCCATCGTCGTGGTCGGCGGCATCTACGGCGGTGTGTTCACGCCGACCGAGGGCGCTTCGGTCGGCGCGGTCGCGATGCTGGCGGTCGGTCTGGCCCAGCGCACGCTCGACTGGCGCGGCATCGTCGACTCGATCAAGCAGACGGCCGAAACCTCCGGCATGATCTTCATGATTCTGCTCGGCGCCGAGGTCTTCGGCGCATTCCTGGCCCTCGCGAGGTTGCCGGCGACGGTCGCCGATCTGATCGGCGGGTTGGGCCTCGCGCCGCACGTCGTGCTGGTGGCGATGCTTGCGATCTACATCGTGCTCGGCGCCGTGATGGACGAACTCGCGATGATCCTGCTGACGCTGCCGGTGTTTTTCCCGGTCGTCCAGGCGCTCGATTTCGCCATGTCGCCCGACGACGTCGCGATCTGGTTCGGCATCCTCGTCCTGATCGTGGTCGGCATCGGGCTGACCGCCCCGCCGATCGGGCTCAACGTGTTCGTCATCTCCGCCATCGCGCGCGACGTGCCGATCACGCGCACCTACGCGCGCGTGCTGCCCTTCATCGCCGCGGACATCGTGCGACTCGCGCTGGTGGTGCTGGTTCCGGGGTTGGCGCTTTGGATGGTGCAGTTCTTCGCATGACCGGCCGCGCACGGCGCGCAGGGCGCGTATGCGTCCGTCGCGCGCCGGCTTCAGGGTCGGCTCAGCGTTCGTGGGCGTAGTGGTGCCTCCGCAACCGCCGTCCCGGAGGCCCCCCGATGTCGCTGAGCATTTCGTCCCCGTCTTCCTTCGCCCCGGCTTCCTTCGCGCCGGACCGGAGCAGCTCCCCCGCGAACCCCACATCCGCGAATCCCACGGCCGCGCACCCGACCGGGGCCGCAAGCGGGACTGCCGCCCTTGCCCAGGCGGGTGCGGCCGGCGGCCAACCCACCGCCGCCAACGCGATCAACCCGGGTGCGGCGTCGGAAGGGACGACGACGTTTTCGCCGCCGCCGCAAGCGTCGGGCCGCGGGCAGCGCGTCGATCTCAGCGTCTGAAATTCAGCCGCCCCACGGGCCGCGCCGGCCGCCGGCCGCCGGCACCGAACCGCGGCGGCTTGCGGGCGCGGAGGCGGGCGCCACGCCCATCGCCATTGCCTGACGCTCCAACGCCTCGATGCGGTTGGCGGGGTTGGGGTGGGTCGAGAACAGATTGTCCATCCGCGCGCCCGACAGCGGGTTCATGATGAACAGATGCGCGCTTGCCGGATTGCGCTCGGCGGCGTCGTTCGGAATCGCCGCCACGCCGCGCGAAATCTTCTCGAGCGCGCGCGCGAGCAAACGCGGATCGCCCACGATTTCGCCGCCCACGCGATCGGCTTCGTATTCGCGGCTGCGGCTGATCGCCATCTGCACCAGCATCGCGGCCATGGGTGCCAGGATCATCATCAGCAGCGTCGGAATCGGCCCCATGCCCCGGCCGTCGCGGTTCTGGCCGAACAGCATCGCGAAATTGGCGAGCATGCCGATGGCGCCCGCGATCGTCGCGGTCACGGTCATGATCAGCGTGTCGCGGTTCTTCACGTGGGCGAGTTCGTGCGCCATGACGGCGGCGACTTCGTCGCTGTCGAGCACGTCGAACAAGCCAGTGGTCGCGGCCACGGCCGCGTTCTCGGGATTGCGGCCGGTGGCGAAGGCGTTGGGCTGCGGATTCTCGATCACGTAGACCTTGGGCATCGGCATGTCGGCGCGGCGCGCCAGTTCGGCGACCATCGCGTGGAAATTCGGCGCCTCCTCGGGCGTCACTTGCCGCGCGCCGTGCATGCGCAAGACGAGCTTGTCCGAGTTCCAATAGCTGAACACGTTCAGGCCCAGGGCGACGGCGAAGGCGATCAGCATGCCCTGTTCGCCGCCCAATGCGAAACCGACGGCGAGGAACAGGCCGGTCATCGCGGCCAGAAGAAGGGCGGTTTTGGTGTAATTCATGCCGGGATATGTAGCCATGCGGCGGTGGCGTTCAAGCCTTGCCCCGGGCCGGGCGCCGGGGCATATCCCTGTCATGGACGATCCGAAGACCGAACCCCTGCCCGGCGCGACGCCGGCCGCCGATCCGGCGCCGGCGAAAAAGCCCGTCAAGGCGTCCGAGTTCGGCGGGCCCGAGGGACCGGAGCCCACGCGGTTCGGCGATTGGGAACGCAACGGGCGCTGTGTCGATTTCTGAGCCGTATCTGCGGCGCCCCTTCGCTTTTTTCGCCGTTTTTTCCGCCGCGTGGATCTTGCGGGTGGCGCTCGTCGCGTGGACCGACATGGCCGCCGAAACGCCCGCGATCGCCCGGGCGATCGCCGATCTTTGGCGCGCGGCCGTGTGGCTCGTTCTGCCGATTCTTTGGTGCCTCGCGGTCGACCGGATCTCCCCGCGTGCGGCGATCGATCAGCGGCCCGGTGCCAAGCCCTGGGCCGCATGGGCGCTGGCGGGCGTTTATCTCGCCGCCAGCCGGGCACTGGCGGCGGCCAACGGGGAGGGCTGGCACAACGTGCCCACCGATATGCCCGGCTTCGATTTCTTCGCTGCGGCCATCGGGCTCGTCTTCGTCGCGGTGGTCGAGGCGTTCGTGTTCTTCGGTTTGGTGTTGAAGGCGTTGCGCGCGCGGTTCGGCTTCTGGCCGGCGCTCGCAACGACGGCCGCGATGTTCGCGGCGATCCAAGTGCCGGGCTGGATCGCGTTCCTCGAATTCGATGCGACCGCTTTCGCCGTGCTGTTCGCGCAAGTCTTCGCGTTCGGCTTGTTGATGGGCGGCACGGTGCGGTTGGCGGGCACGCTGGGCCCGGCCGTCGCTTTGCATTTCCTCAACAACGCCCTGCCTGGTTTCGGTTTTTCGGGTTAGCCTGCGGTTATGGTGTCGTTCAGAAAGCTGTTTGGTCTTAAGAAACCAAAGGCGCCCGCGCCGGCGATGCCGGACATCGCCGAACTGTGCCGTGCACACGGTGTGGCCGTGACCGGCGTCGTGCATGTCGGCGCCAATCGCGGCGACGAAATCGCCGCCTACGATTCCCTCGGCGCCACGCGCGTGCTGTTCGTCGAAGCCAACCCTGATTTGGCCGCAGGCTTGCGCGCGCGCTTCGTGGATCGGCCGGAGGTCGTCGTTGGTGCGTTCGCTGCGTCGGATCGCGCGGGCTCGGTCGCGTTCCATTTGACGTCGTTCGACCAATCGAGTTCGCTACTCAAACTCAAACGTCATGCTGAAATTTATCCGGAGATCGTTCCGACCCGGACCATCGACGTGCCCGCCAAGCGCCTGGACGATGCTCTCGTCGAACTTGGGCTCGCAGAGGCGCCCTTCGATTTTCTGGCACTCGACATCCAAGGCGCGGAGTTGATGGCGTTGCGCGGCTGTCCGGATTTGCTCGAACGCGTGCGCGCGGTCAATTGCGAACTGGCTTTCGAGGAACTTTACGAAGGCTGCGCGCTCGCTCCGGCGATCGATGCCCATCTGGCGATGTTCGGATTCCGGCGCGTGGCGACGGCCACACCCTTCCACCCGAGCTGGGGCGACGGGCTTTACACGCGCTGACTGGCTTGGGCGTGCCGAAGACTTGACACCCTTGGGCGCGCGTCGCGCCCGGCGGCCCAGGGTCGGCGCCGCGAGCGCGAATTCATCAATAAAATCAAAGCCCGACGCGAATTGGCTGGGTTTTGCGACTCGGGGCATGCGGGACCGAATAGGGTTCGCCCAAAAAGTATAAGCCTATCTGGATCAATAACTTAGCCGGGCCGCACAAAATCCGTTTGCGGGGGGTCCCTCGCGTGCTACCCAAATCGCGTCAGGAAAGCGAACCGTCTTCGGACGAATTCGCGCCGTGTTGTCCGGGCGGGACATCGAAGGCTCCGACGTTTCCGATGGAAGATCCGGCGGCTCGCGCAAGCGGGCCGCCGGGACCATCCGGCTCCCCGCGCCAAACCCGTATCACCCTGGGCCTCGAAAAAGCCCCGAGTCCGAAAAAGCCTTGGGCCCGAAAAAGCCTTGAGCCCGAAAAAGAAAGAGGCGTCAGGGGCGATCTTGCGATCGGCCGTTGTCCGGGCGGGACAAAGGGCTCCCTGACGCCTCATGAGGCCCGAGGACCTCTCGAGACTTGTCGGATCGGCGTGCACGCCGATCGCCGACTTTTTCGCCGACCTCGCGGGTGCCCCCGCTGGGCCTGCGGCCTCTCGGCAGCCTTGAACCCGAGCCTGCCTCCGGTGGACCTGCTCCGCACGCGCCCCCGACCCCTGGTCCGGCCGACGACGCGCGTTCCACCGGCGGGGAGCGCGGCCGCCACGCGCGGCTTCCGCACTCCATCGCCCAGGACATCCGACCATCGACTTCCCGCCCTTGGCCGGCCCCAACCCGGATCCCGCGCGAGCCTCGCGCCTGCTCGGCCCTTGCGGGCCGAAAATGGTCGCGTTCCTCGCGATCCCCGGCGGCTCCGATGCGACGATCCCTTGAGGATGTCCACCCGTCGCGCCGCCGATGACCCGTCCCTTGCGGGACGTTCGAGACCCCGACACGGGGCCGACAGGCGGGCTCGACGATCCGTCGATGCCGTCCCGGCCGACTTGGCGTGGCCCGATTCCTCAAGGGCATCGGACGACCGTCGCACCGGAAAGGAGTTGCCGTTCTTCGCCCGGGTTCGACCCCGGATTCCGACCGGCCGCTCCGGAAGACCGTCCGCCGCTCTCGACCCCGCGCCGCACCCCTTTCGAGGGCGGCTCCTGCCAGTGGACCCCGGCGTCAGCTCAACGCCGGTTGCGGATGTCGTCGGAGTGGCGGCGCTTTGTGTCTCCCCTCTCACGCTTGCCGAGGCCAAGGGTCTCAAAGCGGCGCGCAACGCTCAACGCGAATCGGCGCGGCGCGCGTAGAATCTTGTTGATGGAATCGCGAACGGATCACATTCGCTCCCCCGCTCGTCCACAGATCGATCCACAGGGGCATGCGGGTTTCGTTGCCGGTCAAACCGTTACCGCGTGCGCGAATGGACACTGGCGCCGAATTCACCGCCCTGGACGTGGGTAATCCCGCGCCGCAGCGGTAAGATTGACGCTTCCGTCGTCGCGGTCTACATCATGGAAGGACTGGGGTTTTTCGGCGGGACCAACCGCCCGAGGGGACATGGCAAGCGAGAATTCGAGCGCGTCCGCGCAAGGCCGGGAAAGGCCGCTTTCGCCGCATTTGCAAGTCTATCGCCTGCCGCTGACGGCATGGCTGTCGATCACGCACCGCGCCACCGGCGTGGCGCTGGCGGTCGGTACGCTGATGCTGACGTGCTGGCTGATCGCCGCGGCCAGCGGCGATGCCGCTTTCTCGGCCGTCGCGGCCTTTTTGGGCTCGCCGATCGGTATGCTGATGCTGTTCGGCTGGTCGCTCGCGTTGTTCTACCACCTGGCCAACGGTATCCGGCACCTGTTCTGGGACGCGGGCCACGGCTACGAAATCGCGACGGCGGAGAAATCCGCCTATGCGGTGCTGGCGTTCGCAGTGGCGGCGACGCTGCTCGCGTGGTTCGTCGGTCTCGCCGTTTTGGGAGGGCGCTGAGCATGCAAGGCAAATCCCTCCGTTCGCCGCTGGGCCGCGTGCGCGGCCTCGGGTCGGCCAAGGACGGCACGCATCATTGGTGGGCGCAGCGCGTGACGGCGATCGCCCTCGTGCCGCTGCTGCTGTGGTTCGTGGCGAGCGTGGTGTCGCTCGCCGGCGCGCCCTTGGCCGAGGTCAAGGCGTGGCTCGCCTCGCCGGTCGCCGCCGTGCTGTTGCTGGCCCTCATCGTGGCGGTGTTCCACCACGCCCAATTGGGCTTGCAGGTCGTGATCGAAGACTACGTGCACGCCGAGGGCGTCAAGATCGCGGCCTTGCTGCTGGTCAAGGGTGCAGCACTGCTGTTCGGCGGCCTGTCCGCTTTCTCGGTTCTCAAGCTCGCGTTCGGAGGCTGATCATGCCCGACGGTACCTCTTCCGCGCCGGGGCCCAACCTCGGCGGCAAGG
>JADCGK010000008.1 GCA_020249045.1 Azospirillum sp.
CCGGGGCCGCCGGGCTTGCGGGCTTCGACCGGATGCGACGGCGCGCGGTAGCCAGACGTAACCACCAGCGGGCGCCCGTAGCGCTCGCGCAATCGTTCCAAGCGCTGCATAAACGCGGGGTCCATGCGGCAATCGCCCGTGTGCTTGCACGCCATTTCGGCGGGGGTGAAAAAGCGGTATGGCCAATTTGACATGGCGTTTTCCTGCGGTTGTGCTATGTTGCGATTGACGCGGCGGCGTGAAAACGTGCGACCTGTTAAGGGCGATCTAGTTGGCACCCGCGATTAGTATCAGGCGCAGCCTGGGGCCTAGTAGGGCCCGCCGCGTTACTTTACGGCCTCGCGCATTTCGTTAAAAAGCTCCGGGTTGTCGCGGAGCATCATCAAAAGAACCGGCGCCAAGCCATTAACGGCCCGCTCTTCGGCGTCGCCTTCGAGGCCCGTGTTCCCGGCGATGCAGGCCGCGTGCAAGATTTCGTGCAATAGGATTTCCGCTTTTACTTGCGGCGCCAATCCGTCCCACACTTCGATAGTCGCGCGCTGATAGTCAAACCACCCGTCCGCGTCTTTGCGTGATCCGCTCCGCTCCGGCATGGCGACAACCGAAACCCGCATGTGTCCAATTTGGACGGCGCTCGGAAGTTTCATAGCGTGTAAACCTTGCCCCGAAACTCGAATTCATCTTGCGCGCGGACATGGACCAACTCGGGCCACAAAAGCTCTTGTTTGTGGAAGGTCAGCACAGCAAATCCAGACCTCCAGTTAGTAGGATTGTCCTCACAATAATCGAGGAATTGCGGGCCGCTTGGGTCCGCAAGGGTGCCCGTGTCAACGCCCCACCGCGTGCCGTTGTAGTCGCTGAAAGGCGTAACTTTCAGGCTGTGAAGGTGCCCGGTAACAATCGAGACGCCGCTATTGACGGCGTTGTTATGGGTCGCGTGAACTCCGCCTTTATATCGATGCTTGACGACGACGTTAGGCCCAAGCCATGCGGACCAACAAGGGCGCCACTCGGGGAAGTGGTCGCGCAGGTGAACTCCGTGAACTTTTGCGTATTCAGGCGCGACCGTAGCCAATCGGGTCTCGAAACGCCCGTCGTGGTTTCCAAGGGTCCAAATGAGCTTTGCATTTTTCGCCTCGCGCTTGATTTCGTCCAAACGCTCTTTGCACGCCTCAATCTCTTCAATGACGCCGGGGCGGCTTTCCCAGCCAATCGGGGCGTGGCGGCTGATAGATGCGCCATCGAATACGTCCCCGTTCGCGACAACCGCCGTGGGCTGCAATTCGCGGATCATGCGAAGCAGCGCCTTGTGCGCGGGCGTGACGATGCGCGGCCAATAGTGCGCGTCACTGAATACGATAATCGTGCCTTTCGGCTCGATAAGCTGCCGGTGAGGATGCGCGATACCTACGCGCGTGCGGACTGTTTGAAGCGAATTGCCGGTATCCGGCGCCACAAGTTGCCGCCGTAATTTTTTTTCTATCCGCACCCGGCGCCCGTAAATTCCTCGTACTTTCAGGCCGACTTTTTCGGCCAATGCCGCCGGGCCGATTGTCTCAAACAGTCGGACGAAATCGCCGTCACTGAGTTTGGCTTGCGCCATTAATCACCTTTCCGGCGGCCAAATTTCGGATCGTTCCTGTGCTTCCATGTGTGGTATTCGTTCAAAAGCCGGAATACCATCCAGACGACGGTTAGGCCAGCGGCGATGTGCGGCAAGAGGTCTAGGAACGTCGCGCCAAGAACGATGATAGCGCCTTTATCGACGATCCGCGCCGCCGGTTCGTACTGTTCAAGCGTATGCTGTAGGCTCATGCCGCGCACCATATCGCCGCGCCCATCGCGCAGCCAGTTAAGAACTCCGCGCGCTCGGTCCAATCGGTGCCCAAGCGCCGCCCGAATGGCTTGTTGACCGCATACGCCGCGACCGCAAGCCCGCCAAGCAACGCAAAGGATAGCGCATATAGATCGCCGAAAGCAACAACCGATAGCGGGTCGCTAAAGAAAGAAATGCGGCCCCAAAGCGGCGCGATTGCGATTGCGGCCACTCCGATACCCCATAGCGCAAGGAACGCATGATCGCGGCCCGGCTGTTCAAGGCCCATGCTTTCGTCGAAGTAGCCAATCGTCATGGCGACGTAGATTGAGGCCCAAAGCGCCAAAGCCCACGGCCCGATGACGAACGCCAGCGGCGCGGCCATAAGCCCGGCGCACACGATGCGGGTTATGGTTGTTCCGGGCTCGCGCCAGAAGCGCCGCACGGCGGCGCCGAACAGCCCGCCGCGCAGCACCCAAACGAGGCCGCACCAAAAGATGTAAGCGGCGGCGGTCATTCGGGGAGCGCCTCGATTTGCGCCTGAAGTGCTGCCAGCTTGGCGAGCAATTGCTCGCGCGTGGGCGCGGGCGGCGGGGGCGGCGGAACGTAAGCCGCGATGGCGTCGAGTTCGGCCTGCGTGTAGGGCCGCGCCGTTTCCTCGCCGGTTTCAACGTTGATTTCGCGAACGTCGGACATGGCGCCTCACAGATAAAGGATGTTGACGGAACCGGCGTCAAACGTGTCAGTTCCATTGCTTGATGTAATGCGGACGCGATCCAATGTCGCGGAAAGGGGCTTTCTTCCCGCTATAAATCGCGGAGATTGAACACTGCCATCTGCGGCGAAGATGCCGAACGCAGTCCAAATGTTGTTGGTCGTGTCCATGCACGTCAAAAGCAGCGATCCGCTAACTGCCGTGGAGGCCGTCACAAAGTCGAGATCAAAGCCCGCAGATAAGTTAACCTCCCCCGAGCGCGTCCCAACCGTCCCGACATATCCGGTTGTCTCGACGCCGCCGCTGTCGCCAAGTTGAATTCGATTACTTGCCGTGCCCGACAGCGAAACGCCGTTGAACATCACGACGATCATTCGGGTCGCGGCAGGAATTCCGGTAAAATCCACCGATGTGCCGCTTGTGGTTGCCACCGGAGTTGGCAAAGTAAACCCAGCAACGCCATTTAGCGTCGTCCCCGACATGCTGAGGCCGGTCCCGAGCGCAATCGCCGCAACGTCGCCTGTCGAACCGCGCCCGAGCAATTGAGACGCCGAAAGCGCCAAGTCGGACGGGTCGCCGCTGGTGTTCGCCGCGCGAACCTTAACCGTGTTTGCGGCCATGTTCGCGAGTTTGGCGTTCGTTACCGCGTCGTTTTGAATGTTTGCGGTCGCGACTGCGTCGGTCGGCAGGCTGTCAACGCCGAACCGCTGAAGCTGGAAATTGGCGCCGTCGTACAAAATTTCGTATTGCCGCCCCGCCGCAATTTCGCCGCCGGTCAGCGCCGCGCCATCGCGCTGGATCGCCGCTGTAGTTAGACCCGAGATTGCAACCGTCGTCGCGCCCGTGTTGGCCGCAGCACCCGCCGTGAAGCGGAACACTTGGCCCGCCGCGTAAGCGGGAATGGCGGGCGTGGGCGTCAGCGTCAGCGCGTTTGCCGTACCCCCCGCCGTGCCGCACCATACGCCGCCGCCGTCCTGGATTTGCCCCATCGTCGCGTAGTTATCGCGCGCGGTGGCATTGGCGACGCCGGTATGGCGATAGCCGCCCATCGGAAGGTTCGCCGTGGGCGTGGTTTGCCCGTCCGACGCAATGGACTGCGTGAGCGCGTTCGCGATATCGGACAGGTTCGAGTTAACGGAAGTGCTGCTGATTACCGTGCCCGCGACGTAGGGGGCTTGCGGTAGCGAGTACACGCCTACTCCGTTTCTCATTGATTACTCCAACAAAAAACCCCGCGACGGTGCGGGGCGTGGTAGAATGGGGGATGTTTCTTGCCTTCGCGTTGGGGCTTGGCGCCTTGTTTTTGGCCTGCCTTGCCGCCGCGCTTTTCGATTACTGGCGCTAGTCCGTTTGGCCGCCCGCCGCCACGCCCGCGCCGCCCAAAAGGGCGCGCGCAAGGGCTTGGTTTTGGATTTGCGAGCCGCGCGCCTGCTGTTGCGCCGCCAAAAGCCGGGCGAGTTGCGCGACGTTATCTTGCGCGTTCGGGTTAAACAGGATCGGCCCGAGATAGTCAGCAGTCGCGCTATTCATGCCTTGGGCGCGGCGCATCATGTTGCTAAAGCCCTGCCCCGCCGCCGCGCGAAGGCTTCCGCCCGCCATGAGCGTCGAAAGCACGCCGCCCGGTGCCGCCGGGTCAATCATGGCGTCCTCAGCGTCGGCCAAGTTGCGGGCCGTGGGAGAACCGGCGCGCGGGCCGTATTGCGCTTGCCCCCGGAACATACTCGTTTCGCGTTCCATAAGCCCGGCGAAGCGATTGAACGCATCTTCGGACGGGAACGCAGCGCGCAACTTATCGCGCATGGCGGGATTGCGGAAGAAAGCCGAAACCGCGTTGCGCCCGTCCGCCGTGGCGTCAACCCGTTCCTTGATCGCCCGCGCCACGCCCATCAAGAAAAATTCTTTTTCCGACGGCGGCATGCCCGCGATCATCTTGGCCGTAATTTCGCTATCGGGCCGGAACACGTTGCGGCCCTTCGCCATCGCGTCCATAGACTGCGTGGGGCCAGCCCATGCGGCGCGCGCGGCCTTGTAATCGGGGTTTAGGTCGTCAAGCGTCGTGATGTAGGAGCGCCGGAACTCGTCAATCGCCTTGCCGGTACGGTCTAGGTTCAAGCGGCCCGTAACACCGTCGCGGTAGCCCTCTAGGATGTCGTCAAGGCCCGACTTGACCATATCGAGCGCGCGCATGTTGGGGCGGCCAACAAATACCGGTTCGCCCAAGTCGTTTAGCGTGACGCCCAATTGCTTGGGGTCAAACGGCTGGCCGCGCGCCACACTTTCAAGGCGCTGGATTTGAAAGCCGCGCGCAAGGCCCTGCTTGGCGATTGGATCGTTAATGAAATCGTCAACGCGCGGGGACCATGCGCGCTGAGACATGGCTTTTTCGTAAAGCGGTTGCGCGGCGAGCGACC
>JADCGK010000080.1 GCA_020249045.1 Azospirillum sp.
ATCGTCCTCTAGAGTGTAAGGGCATAAGCTTGCCTGACTGTGACAGTGACAGCTGAAACAGATACGAAAGTAGGTCCTAGTGATCCGGTGGTTCCAAGTGGAAGGGCCATCGCTCAACGGATAAAAGGTACTCTAGGGATAACAGGCTGATGACGCCCAAGAGTCCATATCGACGGCGTCGTTTGGCACCTCGATGTCGGCTCATCACATCCTGGGGCCGGAGCAGGTCCCAAGGGTTCGGCTGTTCGCCGATTAAAGTGGTACGTGAGCTGGGTTTAGAACGTCGTGAGACAGTTCGGTCCCTATCTGCCGTGGGTGTAGGATACTTGAGAGGAGCTGTCCCTAGTACGAGAGGACCGGGATGGACGCACCTCTGGTGTACCGATTGTCGCGCCAGCGGCACAGTCGGGTAGCTATGTGCTGAAGAGATAACCGCTGAATGCATCTAAGCGGGAAACTCGCCTCAAAACCAGGTATCCCTGAGGACCGTGGAAGACCACCACGTCGATAGGCCAGGTGTGTAAGCGCAGTAATGCGTTTAGCTTACTGGTCCTAATAGTCCGATAGGCTTGATCTCCTCCGTCGTCGCAGTTTCGTACGCAGCGTCGAGTCCCCCGGGTCAACGGGGTCCGGCGCCCGCGCTCGAATTCTCCATCCGACACGCCCGCCGCGAGTTTCGCGGCGAACCGCGACATGCCCGATTTCGAATTTCGCCAGGCTCGTTCCGATGGGACGGCCCGGTGGTCTTAGCGAGAGGTGAACCACCCGATCCCATTCCGAACTCGGCCGTGAAAACTCTCAGCGCTGATGGTACTATGTCTCAAGGCATGGGAGAGTAAGTCGCCGCCGGGCCTTCCGATCGGAACGTTCCGCGCGAAACATCGAAATCGACGCACAGCCCTCTTCAACATGTATTCCACGCGCGCCCGCCTCGGCGGGCGTTCGTATTTGAGGCAAGTTTTGACGCGGGGTGGAGCAGCCCGGTAGCTCGTCAGGCTCATAACCTGAAGGTCACAGGTTCAAATCCTGTCCCCGCAACCACATCGAAAGCCCTCGCGACTCCGGTCGCGGGGGTTTTTCGTTTCTGCCGGGGCGCTGCTATCGCAAGGTCTAGAAGACCGCGTGCGCACCACGATCGAGCGTGACTGTACCGGCGATGAGCTTGGCGTAGAAATCGAACAGCGTCTCCCGGCCGGTCGAAGGCGTGGCATCCGCGTCGTAGCGGCCAGCAGCGGTGTCGTAAACAAGCATCGACTCGCTCGCGTAGTACCGGCCGATGCGCGCGAGCTCGGCTTTGGCGGCCAATGTCGGCACGAATCGGGCCGCGAGCCCCAATCCGCCGGCGATCGCATCGATCAATCCCATCGGCACGCTGCGGAATCGGACCGGCCGACCCAGGAGGCGGAACAAGCCTTCGCCCATTTCGCGCGGGCTCAAGGCGGATCCCGGTCCGCCGATGGGCAGGATCCGGTTGCGGTAGGTCGTCTGCTCGAGGCAATCGACCAAGTATTCGGCCAAGTCGGCGTCGGAAATCGGCTTGCACGCGGTCGCCCGGCCATCGCCGAAAATCAGGAACGGTTTGCCGCGTCGGACGCGGTCGACCTGGCCCGACAGCGATTTGAAGAACGCCGTCGGCCGAACGATCGAATAATCGACCCCCGACTCGATCAGCGCCGACTCGAAGGCGAGTTTGGCGCGCTGGAATTCGAGTCGCGGCCGCTGTACGCAAATCGCCGACAGCAGGATGAAATGCCCCACGCCGGCGGCGCGGGCGGCACCCAGCGCATTCACGTTCGCGCCATAATCGACCGCCCAAGCGTCCGCTGGCAGGCCGGTGCGCGAGGCCAAGCACGCGACCGCGGCGTCGACCGGTCCGTCCTGTGCCGCCACCCGTTCCAGCGTCGCCCGATCGCCGGGATCGGTGATCCGAATTTGCGCGCCGGGAAAGGCGTGCGCCTCGACCGGCCGACGCACGACACACAGGACCGTATGGCCCCGTGCGATCAGCGCGCGGACCGCCGCCCGACCGATCGTGCCCGTGGCCCCGAATACCAGAACCCGTTTGGCGCCCTTGCGCGCGGCCGCGTCCATGCCCCTGAGGGTCCGACGGAAGTCGGGGCGAACGCAAGGGGCGACCTTCCGCCCCACGCCTCACGCATAGAGCCAAGCACTCGCCGCGAACAGCAGGGGCAGATTGACGACCAAGTTGAAGGGGAAAGTGATCGCCAGCGACGCGGTGAGGTAGATGCCGGGGCTCGCCTCGGGCAAGGCCGCCCGGCACGCCGCCGGCGCATCGATGTAGGACGCGCTGGCGCAAATGGCCGCGAGGACGAACGCCCCGCCTTGCGACAGGCCGACCGCCCAGCCCGCGAATAGTCCCAGCAATCCGAAGACGACCGGTGCCGTCAGCGCGAAGCCCGTCATGAAAATCCCGACTTGGGCGAATTGCCGGATCTGGCGCGCAGCCGTCATGCCCAGTTCCAGCAGGAACAGCATGAGGAATCCGCGGAAAAGCTGCTCGTAGAACGGCGAGATCCGTTGCCAATCGGCGTCCGAGGCGATGAAGCCGATGAACATGCCCCCGCTGAGCAGCAGGATTCCCCGACCGCGCAGCGTATCGAGCACCATTTCCCCGATCCGACTCGCGCCGGCGCCCGGCCCGGTCGCGGCATTCTCCCCGCGCTGGCGTTGCCAGCGGGCGATGGCGAGCGAGATGATGACGCCGAACTCCATCAACGCCACGACCGCCGCAAGATAGCCTTCCGCCGGCTTTTCCATCGCGCGGGCGAAGGACAACGCCGCGAAGAACGTGACCGTCGAAACCGAGCCATAATGCGCCGCCACCGCCGCCGCGTTGGCGACGTCGAATCCGCCGAAGCGGCGCAAAATCGCGTAGGTCGCGACCGGGATCGCCACGGTCAGGCCCGCCGCCGCGACGAAAAGCGCCGATACCTCCGCGAACTCGGTGCGCGCGAGTTCGCGCCCGCCCGTGAGGCCGATCGACAACAGCAAATAGATCGACAGGAGCTTCAGAACCGCGTCGGGGAGTTCGATTTCGGATTTGAGGAAACCCGCGATCGCGCCGAGCGCGAAGGCGAGGACGATGGGCGAAAGAAGATTGGCGACGAGGAGATCGGCTCCGGACATGACGCGCTCCTTGGGGGGCGAATGACGGACCGGCGGATAACACCGGACCAGCGCGCAAAAAATTTCATTGTTTGTCTGTTATCGTTCTATAAAATCGAACAATGAATGCCTTCAATTTCCGCCATCTGATGTATTTCCGCGCCGTCGCGCACGACGGCGGACTTGTCCGCGCCGCCGCCCGCTTGAACCTGTCGCAGTCGGCCCTGTCGGTGCAGATCCGCGCGCTCGAAGCTCGCTTGGGGCAGGCGCTTTTCGAACGCGAGGGGCGCCGCTTGCGCTTGACCGAGGCGGGGCGCATCGCGCTCGATGCGGCCGACGCCATTCAAGCCGCAGGCGAGGATTTGGCCGCGACGCTGGCGGGGCGCGAGGATGCGCAAGCGACGGTGCGTGTGGGCGCGCTCGCCACGCTGTCGCGGAATTTCCAGCTCGACTTCCTGCGCGCCGCTTTGGCGCGCGGCGATGCCCGGATCGCGCTGCGCTCGGGCGGTGCGGCCGATCTGCTCGCCGATCTCGCCGCGCTCAACCTGGACGTCGTGCTGCTGAACCGCGTGCCCGAGCGCGGCGGGTTGCCGTCGTTGGTGGTCCACAAATTGGCCCAGCAACCCGTGGCGTTGGTCGGCACGCCCAAGCGCGTGCGCGGGCGGCGGACGGCGGCCGAACTGCTGGCGGACGAACCGGTCATCCTGCCCGGCCCCGACAGCGGCGTGCGCATGGGCTTCGACGCGCTCGCGGACCGGCTCGGCGTCAGCCCGCGGATCGCCGCCGAGGTGGACGATATGGCCATGATGCGCCTTCTCGCGCGCGAAGGCGCGGGCGTGGCCGTGCTGCCGCCGATCGTCGTCAAGGACGAACTCGCGCAAGGCGCGCTCGTCGAAGCCACCCGCCTCAAAGGATTGGCCGAGACCTTCTATGCCGTCACGGTGCGCCGGCGTTTCCCCAATCCGCTGGTGCGCGACTTGCTGCGCGCTACCGGCTTGCCCCTCACGCGCCGATCAACGGAACGCCCTGTAGCGCCTGGGTGAATACCGACGCCGTAAGCAGCGCGTAGGAAATCGCACCGATCCAAACGAAGCGCGCATCTGCGCCAAGCCTGTCAAGCGCGTAGCCGGCGGCCGGTAGAACCTGCATCGCGTGCAGGGCCAGGAAATGTGCCGGGCGAAGATCGCCGACCTCTCTCGACCAACCAAGAAACGGCAGACGGGCATGTGGATCGCCCGGCATGCCGACATATCGCCCGCCGTTGCCGGCGAGTTCGCCCGCGACCCAGGACGTCAAAGCCGCGGTAAGTAGGAACCCGAGCCAGATACCAAGCCGAGCCCCTTTACCGAAACGTGCACCCGCATCGAGCCAAGCGACGATACCCATCAGCGCGATCACAGCCATCAGCGTGCTCGCGCCGATCCCCATCAACCCGTACATAAAAGCATGGAACGGAGTCGACTCGTTGAAGTGCGACGGTTCCTGGCGGGCTGCCTGAGCGACGATGTAGGCCATTTCGAAAATGAAAGCTGCAGCGGAGGCGATTCCGGCTGTAGCGACAGTCCAACTCGCGCACCAAGGGTCGGAGAGTTGGCGGGCGACGTAGCCCAGGGTGGCGAATAGGACGGCAAAGGACACCGAAAACTTCAACGGCTTCAGCCAGATACTCTCGGCGCCCAACGTTCGGTCGTCGAACGCGAGCATCCCCAGCGTCAAAACCGTCGATCCGACGGCGGCGACGGCCAAGCGACCGAAAAGCTGCGCACCGTCCCACGGCGCCGGCTTGCGGAGGACGGCGCCGACGGCGCGGACTGCGTGTATCGTCCGGCGCACGGTCATGTCGTTTCGCCTCGCGGGAAATGCGTTCGGTCTGGGCGAACGGGCTGCGATGGAAACAAGACTTCGAAGCGCGCGCCGCCAGAGTCGGCTTGCGCGCATCCGATACGCCATTCGTGCGCCACCGCGATCTCAAAGCAGATTGCCAGTCCCAATCCCGATCCTGGACGGTCGCTGCGTCCGTCACGCCAAAACCGCTCGAACACTTTCTCCCGCTCTTCGACCGGGACGCCTGGCCCTTGATCCTCGACCGCAAGCCGGTCGGCGCCGATCTCGATGCGGACGGTACCGCCCTCCGGTGAGAAATCGACTGCGTTCTCCACGAGATTTTTGAGCAATACGAACAATTCGCCCTGGTCCGCCGCCACCACGACACCAGCATTGTCGCAAACGACATGAAGACTCACGCCCGCCCGCTCCGCTCGCCACGACAGGAACGCGACGACTTGCCTTGCGACATCGTCGATGGCTGTTGGCCGTTTGTCGAGCGCCCGCCCGCCGGAGACTTCGGCGATGTGTAGCAACTGCCCGACGATGCGCGCGATCGCGTCGATGTCGCGCAACGCCGATGCGGCCATCGGGCCAGTCGCGCCCTCGAGCTGGCCGCGCAGAAGTGCGATGGGCGTCTTCAATTCGTGCGCGGCATTGGCGAAGAAGCGCCTTTGGCTGGCGAAGGCCAATTCCAGTCGTGCCAACAATTCGTTGAACGCGACGATCAGCGGTCGGATTTCCGCAGGCATGCCATCGGAGGGAAGACGGGCGGACAGGTTGGCGCCGCCGACCGACTTGGCAGCTTCACTTGCGATTCTGACCGGGCGCAGAACGCTGCGAACGGCGAGGAAGCTCAGGATGCAGAAGACCGGAATCGATATCGCAACGATCGTACCGACTGCGTCGTTGACTGCGGGCACGATCGCCTCGCGGGCAAGTTCGGCGAAGCGATCGCTGCGTCCGACCTGGATCAGGAATCCTCGCGTTCCGACCGGATGTCGCACGGCCGCGACGTGGAAGCGGACGCCGTCGATCTCGGTCTGCAGATAGAAGCCGTCCTGCCGCTCCACGGGAATCGAGGGCAGCAAGCTGTCGAGACGGTTGTCGGAACTGGCGACGACCCGCCCGGTCTCGTCGAGCACGCGGTACTTCAGGTTCGCGAAGAAGGCGTCGAAGACCAGGACGTTGGCGCCGGTCAGCCGAACGGCGAGCGCCCCGTCGACGGGATCGATCTCGATTGCCTCCGCGATGTCGTTGGTCTGTCCTTTGAGGCTGCTCTCGGTGATGAAGCTCGCGAAGCGCTGGGCAAGAATCGTTTGTGCCGACAGATAGACAACGGCGACGATGACGACGGACAGGGCGAAGGCGACCGACAGCCGCAACGCAAGGCTAATCGTCTTCGGAAACCGCCAAGGCATACCCAATACCCTTTGTGTTGGTGATCGACACCTTCGAGCGCAGCGCCAACAGCTTCGCGCGCAAGCGATGGATTGCCACGTCCAGCGCCTTCGGCGTCACGGCGTTCGACAATCCCCACGCTGCCGCTTCGAGCGTTCCGCGACGCACGACGCGACCCTCGTTCCGCGCCAACGCGAGGACGATCTGGAGTTCCGCCTGCGACAAGGTCATGCAAGCGTTCGCGACGAAGACCGAACTCGACTGCGGCACGACCCGCATGTCGCCGAATGTCACTTCCGTTGGCGTCCAAAGCTGGCTGCGCCGAAGAAGCGCTCGGGTGCGCGCGAGCATCTCCTCCAAATCGAACGGTTTGGTCAGGTAATCGTCGGCACCCGCATCCAGCCCATCGACCCGATCCCCTAGCGCGTCGCGGGCGGTCAGGATCATGCATGGGATCGAGGCCCGTGCCGCCCGCAACCGCGCGAGCACCTCCAATCCGTCGCCGTCGGGAAGCGTACGGTCGAGGATCATCGCGTCATAGCTGGAATCGGCGAGCGCCGCGGCCGCCTCGTCCCGACGGCCGACGACGTCGCAGGCGATTCCATTGCGCTCGAGCAGGGCGCGGATCGTCTCCGCCATGCGCGGATGGTCCTCAACAAGCAGAATTCTTGGCATGGCGAAGACAGCCGCTCATCCAAAGGCCAAGCTAGAAGCGATAGCTTAGGCCGAGGTTCGCCGAAACGGGTCGATAATTGAGATTGCCCGAAATCGCGCCGCTTGCGCCCGCCGTCTCCGACTTGAAACTGCCCGAGCCGATTTGCATGACGCGTAGATCGCCGACCAGGCTCCATTTCGTCGATATTTCGACTTCGCCGCCGACGATCCCCTGCAAAGCCAAGGCGCCGGATCGGGAGTAGCTGATCGAGCGCCCGTTGCGATTGATGTCGATATCGATTTCCGGTGCCCAGCCCAAGCCGGCGCCAACGAACGGACGCACGGCGTTCCATTTGGCAAAACGGTAATAGCCGTTCAGGAAAATCGTTTTCGATGCGAAATCGCCGTCGGCTGTCGTGCCACCGACGTTCTTCAGGCCGTGACTACGGTAATCGAAGGCGATTTCGGCGGCCAGTCCGTTACCGTAGCGATAGCCCAACGCGCCGCCGATACCCAAGCCGGTGTCGAATTTCGCCCCGCCGCTGAGGACGGTGCCGGGGGTACGCGTCTCCGTTAGGTTGGTCGAGGGCAGGAAGCTCGGTCCGACATAGATGGTCGAATAGAGGCCGGCGGTATCGTGCGCGGCGGCGTCGAAGGCCGCGAGGCTCGTGGACGTCGCGAGGAGAAGGGCGGTGCCCAGTGTTGCTTTGGCCGACATGGTTATCCTTTCGGGGAAAGCTCGCGTTGATGGCGGCCGGATCGGTCGAAGCCGCGCGCGTGCTCTACCGCCAAAAGGGTTACTCGCAAGTAACGGCACGCGCCGTCCCTGCCCCCCGGATCGGGGTGGGGTATTCCGTCCAGAAATTTCGAGTTTTGTCGGCGCCGGCGCCGCCGCGTTCAGGTCGGGGTCCGGCGGCTGAAAACGGTCCAGTAGCGGTGCATGCCTTCGACGTTGAGCGCGCGCATCTGCTCGTAGCCCATCCAGCTCGCGTAGCGCTCGAGGCGCACGCTTTCGCGGATCTGCTCCAGGCTTTCGCCCCGGCGCATCGCCGCGAGCACATCGTCGGCCAGGGTTTCGAGATAGACGCGGAAATCGCGGACGTGGCTTTTGCGCCCCACGGGTCCGTGGCCGGGCAGCAGCACGTCGAAATCCATCGCTTCGACGCGCTTCAGCGAATCGATCCACTCCTCGACGTAGCCTTCGTGCAGATCGCGGAAGGCGAGCGATTCGACCGGAATGAAATCCACCGCGAACAGCGCGCGCTGCGCGGGGAAGCGCACGACGATGGAATTGTCCGAATGGTTGCGACCGGCATACTCGAGCTCGACGAGCGTTCCGCCCAGTTCGAGCGTCATCGCATCGGAAAACACGATGTTCGGCACGGGCGTTCGCCGGCGTTCGCCGACGATCTTCGCCTTGCAGCGCGCGTGCGCGATCGTCGTCACGCCTTCGCCGAACGCCTCGCCGCCGGTGATGTGGTCGGGGTGGTCGTGGCTGTAGATCAGATAGCGCACCGGCTGGTTGAAACGCTCGCGGATCTGCGCGCGCAGCCAACCGGCCGCGTCGGCGCTGATCGGGTCGGTGACGATGGCGCCCTGCGCCGTCACGGCGAAGACCGAGAAATGGAAGTTGTTGCGGAACCGGTAGAGGTTGCCGCCGATCTGCGCGATCTCGCGCACGGGGGCCGCCGGCGTTTGGGCTTGGGCGAGCATCGGCGTCAATCCCGGGGCGAGCGCAGCCGCGCCCATCGCGAATCCGGTGCGCCGGAACAAATCGCGCCGCGCGAACGCCTCGGGGGCGTAAATGGGGTCGTCGTACCCGCAACAGGATTGCGTGATCGGATCCATTTTTCGCGTCCTCCCCGGCCGGTTCGCGTCCGAAAAGTATAGAGGCGCGGCCTGCCGCAAATCTTGCTGGATAGTGTAACGTTGTGGCGTCGTTATTTTTGCTGCGAAGTATCTGAAAATACGATGTTTTCATCGCTTCTAGGCAGTTTCGTGCATAATCTGATACGCTTATACGTTGGCCCGCGGGATTTTTGTCCACAGTGCGGGTGCGAAGGTATGGCGACGAGGCGGGCGATGGCAGGCGACCGGGTTTGGATTTTCGACACGACCTTGCGCGACGGCGAGCAATCGCCCGGTTGCTCGATGAATCTCGAGGAGAAGCTGAAGGTCGCCAAAGCGCTCGAGGAGATGGGCGTGGACGTGATCGAAGCGGGCTTCCCGATCGCCTCCAACGGCGACTTCGAAGCGGTCACGGAAATCGCCAAAACGGTGAAGGCGTCGGTGGTTTGCGGATTGGCGCGCGCCGCGCGCAAGGATATCGATCGCGCGTGGGAAGCGCTCCGCCATGCCGCGCGCCCGCGCATCCATACGTTCATCTCCACCTCGCCGCTGCACATGAAATACAAGTTGCAGATGGCCCCGGAGGCGGTGCGCCAGGCGGTCGTCGATTCCGTCACCCACGCGCGGAACCTTTGCGAGGACGTCGAGTGGTCGTGCGAGGACGGCAGCCGCACGGAACGCGAATTCCTTTACGCGTGCGTCGAAAGCGCGATCAAGGCGGGCGCCTCGACGATCAATATCCCCGACACGGTCGGCTACGCCGAGCCCGAGGAGTTCGCCGACCTGATCGCCGCGGTCGTCGCGAACGTGCCGAACATCGACAAAGCCCGGATTTCCGTGCATTGCCACAACGATCTGGGCTTGGGCGTGGCCAATTCGCTGGCGGCGTTGAACGCGGGCGCGCGCCAGGTCGAATGCACGATCAACGGCATCGGCGAGCGCGCGGGCAATGCGGCGCTGGAGGAGATCGTGATGGCGCTGCGCACGCGCCCGGACCGGTTGCCCTACAAGACCGGCGTCGACACGACCCAGATCATGCGCTGCTCGCGCCTGGTGTCCGCGATCACCGGTTTCCAGGTGCAGCCGAACAAGGCCATCGTCGGCGCCAATGCCTTCGCGCACGAAAGCGGCATCCATCAGGACGGGATGCTCAAGAACAAACAGACCTACGAGATCATGACGCCGGAAAGCGTCGGCCTCGTGCGCTCGACGCTGGTGATGGGCAAGCATTCGGGGCGCGCCGCTTTCAAGGCCAAGCTCAAGGAACTCGGCTTCGGCGAGTTGGGCGAGAACGCGCTCGAAGATGCGTTCAAGCGCTTCAAGGATCTCGCCGACCGCAAGAAGGACGTGTTCGACGAAGACATCGTGGCGTTGGTCGACGACCAGATGAGCCACGCGGGCGACCGCATACAATTCGTCGCCCTGCAGGTCGTCGCGGGCTCGAAGGGCCCGCAATTGGCCGATCTGGAGTTGGAGATCGACGGCCGGCCGGTGAACGTGCAGTCGCGCGGAAACGGCCCCGTTGACGCGACCTTCGCCGCGATCCGCAAGCTCGTGCCGCATACGGCAAAGCTCCAGCTCTATCAGGTGCACGCCGTGACCGCCGGAACCGACGCCCAGGCGGAGGTTTCCGTCCGACTCGAAGAAAACGGCAAGACGGTCAACGGTCAGGGGGCGGACGCCGATACGCTGGTCGCGTCGGCCAAAGCGTATCTGAACGCCCTCAACAAGCTGTTGATCAAGCGGGAGAAAACCGCCCCCGGCGGCCATGCGGCGGATATGTCGACAAGCGGGGCGCTTTCGGCTTAATTGCGCCGAATTCCATTGGTAACGAAGGGGCTTAACCCCCTTCCATCTCGAAAGGCACGCATACTTCGATGTTCTCGCGTCTACTCGGAATGCTCTCGGCCGATATGGCCATCGATCTCGGCACGGCGAACACGCTCGTCTACGTGAAGGGGCGCGGCATCGTTCTGAACGAGCCGTCGGTCGTCGCCATCGCCGACGTGAAGGGCAAGAAGCAGGTGCTCGCCGTCGGCGACGAAGCCAAGCTGATGCTCGGCCGCACGCCCGGCAACATCACCGCGATCCGCCCTTTGCGCGACGGCGTGATCGCCGATTTCGAAGTCGCCGAGGAGATGATCAAGCACTTCATCCGCAAGGTCCACAATCGCCGGTCCTTCGCCTCGCCGCAGGTGATCGTGTGCGTGCCGTCGGGCTCCACCGCCGTCGAACGGCGCGCCATCCAGGAATCGGCCGAAAGCGCGGGCGCGCGCCGCGTGTTCCTGATCGAGGAGCCGATGGCCGCGGCCATCGGCGCGGGCCTGCCGGTGACCGAGCCCACCGGTTCGATGGTCGTGGACATCGGCGGCGGCACGACGGAAGTCGCGGTGCTGTCGCTGGGCGGCATCGTCTATTCGAAGTCGGTGCGCGTGGGCGGCGACAAGATGGACGAAGCGATCATCGCCTACATCCGCCGCAACCATAACCTACTGGTCGGCGAATCTTCGGCCGAGCGCATCAAGAAGGAAATCGGATCCGCCGCTCCGCCCGAGGAAGGCGAGGGCCGCCTGATGGAGATCAAGGGCCGCGACCTGATGAACGGCGTGCCCAAGGAACTCGCGATTTCCGAGCGGCAGATCGCCGAATCGCTGAACGAGCCGGTTTCGGCGATCGTCGAGGCGGTGAAGGTCGCGCTCGAGCACACGGCGCCCGAACTCGCCGCCGACATCGTCGACAAGGGCATCGTGCTGACCGGCGGCGGCGCGCTGCTGGGCAATCTCGATTTCGTGCTGCGGCACGCCACGGGCCTGCCCGTGTCGGTCGCCGACGATCCGCTGTCGTGCGTGGCGCTGGGCACCGGCCGGTGCCTGGAGGAGATGAAGACGCTGCGCAACGTTCTGATCACGATGTACTGAGGCCGCTGACCCGCCATGGCTCGCTCCGGACCCGCGCTGAAGCTGGCCGCACCGCTGAAGGTGCTGGCGCAGCGTTTGGCGTTCACGGGCTTGCTGGGCGCGTCGGTCGGTCTGATGGTGATGGCGAAGGCCGAGGCGCCGATCGTCGAACGCGCGCGCATGCTGGTGGCCGACGCGGTGGTGCCCGTGCTCGACGCGGTCGGCAAGCCCATCGACACCGCCGCGCGCTGGGTCGACACCGCGCGCCACTATGCCGACGTGCACGAGGAAAACCGACGCCTGCGCGAGGAGAACCTTCGTTTGCTCCATTGGCAGCAGGTCGCGCGCAACCTCGAAGCCGAAAACCGGGCCCTGCGCGACGCCCAGCGCGTGACGACCGAACCGGGTTTGACCTTCGTGACCGCGCGCGTGGTCGCCGACGCGGGCGGCGCCTTCGTGCGGTCGGTGCTGATCGCCGCGGGCGCGCGCGACGGCATCGCCAAGGGCCAGCCCGCGCTGGTGCCCGACGGGCTGGTCGGCCGCGTCGGCGAAACCGGCGAACGCGCCGCGCGCGTGCTCTTGCTGACCGACCTCAACAGCCACGTCCCCGTGCAAATCGAAGGTACGCGCGACCGCGCGATCCTGGACGGCGACAATTCCGACCAGCCGCGCCTCGTGTTCCTGTCCTCCGGTGCGAAGCCGCAGATCGGCGACCGGATCGTGACGTCGGGCGACGGCGGCGTGTTCCCGCCGGGCTTGCCCGTCGGCATCGTCGTGCAGACGGGCGATCAAGGCGTGCGCGTGCGGCCGTTCGTCGAATTCCATCGTCTGGACGCCGTGCGCATCGTCGATTACGGCCTCGCCGGCGCCTTGCCGGTGGGCGCCCCGCCGCCCCAACCGCGCCGCGCGCGCTGACGGGGGGCCCATGGTCGGCGCCGCCCTCGCCCAACTCGACCGATCGCTCAAACAGGCGCTGCCTTTGATCCTGACGGCGCTGATCGCGCTGCTGTCGGTCGTCCCGCTGCCGATCCCCGAATACGCGGTGCTGGCGCCGAATCTCGTGCTCATCTGCGCCTTCTATTGGATCGTGCACAGGCCCGATCTGTTTCCCGCATGGGGCGCCTTCGCGATCGGGCTGTTCGACGATGCGTTGTCGGGCGCGCCATTGGGTCTGAACGCGTTCGTGCTGCTGGTCGTCCATGCGACGATCACGGGGCAGCACAAATTCTTCCGCGGCAAGGCGTTTTGGCTGATCTGGGCGTCGTTCGCCGTGCTGTCGGCGGCCGTCGCGGTGGCCACGCTGCTGTTGGTGTTCATCGTCATGAAGGTCGTGGCGGCGCCGGGGCTTTTCCTCGCGCAACTCGGACTCACGATCGCCATCTATCCGGCGGCGGCGGCGCTGCTGGGCCGCATCCAGCGCCTGTTCCTGCCGGGCGGGTGAGGGCGATGAACCGTCTCATGAACCGCGACCGGGACGCGCTGCGTTCGAAGATGTTCTCGCGGCGGCTGGCGCTGCTCGCAGGCGGCAAGCTCGCGCTGTTCGGCGTGCTGGTCGGGCGCATGTATTACCTTCAGGTCGTCGAGGCGGACAAATACCGCACGATGGCCGACGACAACCGCATCAATCTGCGCCTGCTCGCGCCGCCGCGCGGCCGCATCCTCGACCGCAACGGCGAGGTGCTGGCCGACAACCAGCTCAATTACCGGGTCGTGGTCGTCGCCGAGCAGACGGGTTCCGTGCCCGCGACCCTCGATGCGCTCGCCGAAATCGTGTCGATCACCGACAACGAGCGCCGGCGCATCCTGCGCGAGGTCGCGCGCAAGCGCCGGTTCCTGCCGGTCACGGTGAAGGACAATCTCAGCTGGGACGACGTCAGCCGGATCGCGGTCAACGCCCCCGACCTGCCCGGCGTTTCGATCGACGTGGGATCGACGCGGCTTTATCCGCACGGCGAAGCGATGGCCCACGTGCTGGGCTACGTCGCCCCGCCCGCGGAAAGCGATCTGACCGGCGATCCGCTGCTGGAGCTTCCCGATTTCCGCATCGGCCGCAACGGCGTCGAACGGGTCTACGACCTCGCCATGCGCGGCCGCGCCGGAAATTCGCAGATCGAGGTCAACGCGCTGGGCCGGCCGATCCGCGAACTCGCCCGCAACGAAGGCGAACCGGGCCAGGATCTGACGCTGACGATCGACGCGGCCTTGCAGGCCTTCGCCGCCAAGCGTCTGGCGAAGGAGGAAAGTGCCGCTTGCGTGCTGATGGATTGCACGAACGGCGACGTGCTCGTGCTCGCCTCCCACCCGTCCTACGATCCGCACGAATTCGCGCGCGGCATTTCCGGCCCGGCGTGGCGCGCGCTGCTGAACAACGCCAAAGCGCCGCTGACCAACAAGGCCGTGTCGGGCCAGTATTCGCCCGGCTCGACCTACAAAATGGTCGTGGCGCTCGCCGCGCTCGAAGCGGGAATCTCGCCCGACATGCGCGTTTTCTGTCCCGGACATATGGAACTCGGCGACAACAAGTTCCATTGCTGGAAGCGCGGCGGGCACGGCGCCGTCGACATGATCGACGGGATCATGCAGTCCTGCGACGTCTATTTCTACGAAATCGGCCGCCGCTTGGGCCCCGACCGCATGGCCGACATGGCCAAACGCTTCGGCCTGGGACAGACGCTGGCGCTCGACCTGCCGGGCGAACGCGGCGGCATCATTCCGACCCGCGCGTGGAAGCAGGCGCGCACCGGCAAAGGCTGGGCCACGGGCGAATCGCTGGTCGCGTCGATCGGCCAGGGCTACGTGCTGACCACCCCGTTGCAGCTCGCCACGATGACCGCGCGCATGGTCAACGGCGGCTATGCGGTCGTTCCGCATCTGACGCGCGACCACATCCACGGCCGGCGCATCGCCGAACGCACGGCGAGCGCCTTTCCGCCGGTGGGCGTGTCGCAGGCGCATTTGGCGATCATGCTGCGCGCGATGCGCGGGGTCGTGAACGATCCCCGCGGCACGGCCTTCCGACAGCGCATCGTCGACGGCATCTGGACCTACGGCGGCAAGACGGGCACTTCGCAGGTCCGCCGCATCACCGAGGAGGAACGGCGCGTGGGCTTGCGCAAGCCCGACCAGGTGCCCTGGCGCGAACGCGATCACGCGCTGTTCGTCGGCTACGCGCCGGTGGATGCGCCGCGCTATGCGCTGGCGGTGATCGTGGAACACGGCGGCGGCGGTTCGTCGGTCGCGGCGCCCATCGCGCGCGAGGTGCTGGCCGAAACGATGCGCCTGGAACGCGAGCGCGGCCGCGCGCCGGCGCCGCCCGCGCGCCTCGCCGAGCGGGGAGGCTGATCGCCATGGCATCGCCCTCGGCATTGGGACACGCGAACAAGCGGATGAGCCTCGGCGAGAAGCTGCGCCAGGTGACGTGGGGCTTGGCGCTGACCATCGGGGCGGTGGCGGCCGTCGGGTTCACGATGCTCTATTCGGCCGCGGGCGGCGATTGGGATCCGTGGGCGTCGCGCCAGATGACGCGTTTCGCGCTCGGTTTTGCGATCATGGTCGCGGTGGCCACGATCGACATCCGCGTCTGGATGAAGGTTGCGTACCCGTTCTACGCCGTGTCGGTCGTCCTGCTGCTGGCGGTGGAGGTGATGGGCGAGATCGGCATGGGCGCCCAGCGCTGGCTCGATCTCGGCTTCGTGCAGATCCAGCCCGCCGAACTCGCGAAGATATCCATCGTCCTGGTGGTCGCGCGCTATTTCCACGGCCTGTCGCACGAGAATATCGGGAACCCGCTTTATCTGCTGTGGCCGATCGTGCTGACGCTCGTGCCCGCGTTTCTGATCTTCAAGCAACCCAAGCTCGGGACGACGCTGGTCGTGCTCGCGACCACGGGCATCGTGTTTTTCATGGCGGGCGTGCGGATGTGGAAGTTCCTGGTGGTCGGGCTCGCCGGGGCGGGGGCGGTGCCGATCGCCTGGAGCCTTCTGCGCGACTACCAGAAGAACCGTGTGCTGACCTTTCTCAATCCCGAAAGCGATCCGCTGGGCGCGGGCTATCACATCATCCAATCGAAGATCGCGCTGGGATCGGGCGGGATGTGGGGCAAGGGGTTGCTCGGCGGCACGCAAAGCCATTTGCAGTTCCTGCCCGAGAAGCAGACCGACTTCATCTTCACGATGCTTTCGGAGGAGTTCGGCTTCGTCGGCGGCCTCGTGCTGATCGGGCTCTATACGGTGATCGTGCTCTATGGCTTGGGCATCGCGTACCGCGCGCGCAGCCAGTTCGGGCGCTTGGTCGCGATCGGCATCCTGTCGGGCATCTATCTGAACGCGCTCATCAACATGGCGATGGTGATGGGGCTCGTGCCGGTGGTGGGCGAGCCGCTGCCGCTGGTTTCGTACGGCGGCACGTCGATGCTTACGCTGCTGTTCGGGTTCGGAATTCTGATCGGCGTGTACGTGCATCGCGACGTGACGGTGCCGCGCCGCGGCGGCGAGGCCTGACGGCCGAAAACGCTTTATCCACAGATATTTGGTGGGGGCGAAACGCCCCTCGACAAAGCCGGGGGGCTTTGCTACACAGCGCGCCTTCCCGGATCCCGGGGGGCGATTAGCTCAGTTGGTAGAGCAGCTGACTCTTAATCAGCGGGTCGTAGGTTCGAGCCCTACATCGCCCACCATCTCCGAAGCGGCGGCCATGCGTAGGGCCGTCTTCGACAGGGGCCACTTCCTCACTTGTCCTTTGCGACGTAGACGCCGTCCCACCCATCGCCGGGCGGATCAGCGCGCAAGGCCGCGATGCGTGCGCGCATGACGGCGTAAAACCGGTCCATCGGACCCGGCATGGCGCTTTGCGCCTTCGCGAACAAGGCGAGGGCCGTGTTCCAATCTTGCGCGCGATAGGCGGCGAGCGCGGCGTCGTGGTCGCGTCGCCACGCCGCGAATGCCGCGTCGGGCGCGCCGGGCAGCAGCGCGTGGATCGTCGCGGGCTTGGTTTTGCCTTTGACCCGCAGACGATCGAGTTCGACGAAGCGGAACGCCGCACCCGCCGCCGCGCGCGTGGCTTCCGCCACCAGGATGTCGACGCCGTAGGATTTGCTCTGCCCCTCAAGACGCGAAGCGAGGTTGACCCCGTCGCCGATCGCCGAATAGTCGAACCGTTGATCGGCGCCCATGTTGCCGACGCAGCATATGTCGGTGTTCAGGCCGATGCCGATCCGCACCGGGATGGGGGCAAGATCGGCGGCCGTCCGCTCGCGGGCCCATTCGCTGTCGAAGGCCCGCGCGCGGCGCTGCATTTCGAGTGCCGCCGCGCAAGCGCGCGCGGCGTGATCGGGCACGTCGAGCGGCGCGTTCCAGAACGCCATGACCGCATCGCCCATGTATTTGTCGACCGTGCCGCCGGTGGCAAGGACGGCATCGGTCATTCCGGTCAGGAAGCGGTTCAAAAACGCCGTCACGCCTTGCGCGTCGAACTGCTCGGCGATCGGGGTGAATCCGCGGATATCCATGAACATCAGCGTCAGCGGGCGCATTTCGCCGCCGAGCGTCAGTTTCGACGGATCCGCCGCCAGCCGTTCGACCAGGACGGGCGACAAATAGCGTCCGAACGCGCCGCGCACTTGGCGCCGTTCGCGTTCGCTCGCGAGGAAGGCGATCAAGGTTTGCGTCAGGTAAAGCGCAAGCGCGCTCGCCGCGCCGTAGACCGGATCGAACACCAAACCGTGCGCGCGGAACGCCCACCACGCGCCGCCGACCCACAGTACCAGCGCTCCGACCAGAACCACCGCGCCCAGTGTCGCGCGTCCCACCGCAAGCAACGCCGCGACGGCGAGGCACACCCCGAGAAGGGCGATCATCTCGACGCCGTCGAGCCAATCGGGCCGGGACAGGAAACGACCTTCGACGATCTGCTCGACGATTTGGGCGTGGATCTCGACCCCAGCCGCCACCGGATTGAGCGGCGTTGCGCGCAGATCCTTGAGCCCGGCGGCCGACGTGCCGACGAATACGATCGTGCCGTCGAACGCATCGGCCGGCGCTTGGTCTTCAAGCACGCGCCAGGCGGAAACGGTCCGCGCGGGCTGCGGACCCGAATCGTGGAGCCACACGCGGCCTTGCGCGTCCAGCGGCACGTTGAATTGTCCGATCCGCGCGGCGACCAGGCCGGTTTGCGCGCCGAAGCCGGTCTCGCCCGAAGCGCCGACGCTCGTCAGGCGATGCAGCCCCGCGCCTTGCGCGACGCGCAGCGCTTCGGCGGCGAGGCTGGGGTAGACTTCACGGCTGGCGTCCGCGTCGGACGCCCCGGATCGCAGGCGCACGAACAACGGTACGCGCCGGATCGTGCCGTCGCGCTCCACGCCGGTGCCGAAGCTGCCGATCCCTTTGGCGGCGGCTTCGAGCGCGGGCAGATTGGCGACGGCGCCGGGATACGCGAACAGATAGGGGCGCGGGTCGGGCCCGCCATAGGCGAGTGCCCATTTTCGTGGGATTTCGCGCGTGCGCGCCTCGACCGGCGCGAAGCCCAGGATCGACGGCGTTGCGGCCAATGTGGCGGCGAAAACCGCATCGTGATCGGGCAAACCATCGGCGAGGTCGCGCAACTCGGGCCGCCCGGCGGCCTCGGCCCATAGCGGCAGGACCGCGCGCGGACTCGTCCGGTCGGGTTCGGCGAACACGACGTCAAAGGCGATCGCCGCGGCGCCCGCGTCGGCGAGCTTGGCGGCGAGGTCGGCCACGACCGTGCGCGGCCACGGCCATTGTCCGATCCGCGCCAGGGTCTCATCGTCGATATCCACGATCCGGACGCCCGCATCCGCCCAGAGGCGCGGGGCGAGGCGCTGAAAGCCGTCGAACACGGCAAGGCGCCAGGCTTCGACGAAGGGCGGATCGGCCGCGCGCAACCCCAACGCGCCCGCGATGATGGCGAGCGGCAGCAGGATCGCGGACAGCCTAATGCGCATCACCCGCGCGGAAAGCGTCCGGCGAGATAGGCCATCAGCGCGCGCGTGCCGAATGTCCACGGCGCGCAGTCGGTCGATTTGCGCATCGTGTTGACGAGCGCGCCGAGCTTGGGCGTGGAAACCGTCGCGACGTCGCCGATCTTGTGCGTGAAGCCTTGGCCTGGTCCGTCGCGGTCCTGGGTGGGGGCGAACATCGTGCCCAGGAACAGCGCGGCACCGTCCGGATACTGATGATGCGGGCCGATCATCTGGCGGGCGATGTCGACGGGATCGCGGCTGATGCGCGCCATCGACGACGAACCGCGCAGGACGAAACCGTCGGGTCCGCGCACATCGAGGTCGATCGTCGCCCGGCGCACGTCGTCGAGCCCGAAGCCGCCGTCGAACAACCGCACAAACGGCCCAAGCGCGCAGGATGCGTTGTTGTCCTTCGCTTTGCCCAGAAGCAGGGCCGACCGGCCCTCGACGTCGCGCAAATTGACGTCGTTGCCCAACGTCGCGCCGACGATCGCACCCGACGATGCGACGATCAGCGCGATCTCCGGCTCGGGATTGTTCCAGGTCGACATCGGATGCAGCCCGGCATCCATGCCCGTGCCCACCGCTGACATCGGCTGGGACTTCGTGAAGATCTCCGCATCCGGCCCGATGCCGACTTCCAGATATTGGCTCCACGCGCCCTGGGCGATCAGCACGTCTTTGAGGCGCATCGCCTGCGGCGAACCCGGCACCAACTTGCCCAGATCGTCCCCGACCAGCGCAACGATCTCCCCGCGGATCGCGTCGGCGGCGGCCGGATTGCCGCGCGCCTTCTCCTCGATGACGCGCTCGATCATCGATACGGCGAAGGTCACGCCCGCCGCTTTGATCGCCTGCAGATCGACCGGAGCCAAAAGCCAGGGCTTGGCCGGATCGCGGGCATCGGGCGGCGTATTGGCCAGGATCGCGCTGAGCGGTCCCAGATCGTCGCCCGTGGCCGCCGCCAGCGCTCTGGCGGGGTCCGGGGCTTCGCAGAGGTCGCTCACCGTCCGGAAATGCGCGGTGACGTCGATCAGTCGCCCGTCGCGCACCGCGACGACCGAAGGACCGCCCAAATCGGGTCGCCAGACCCGCCCGACCAAGGCCGCGTGTGCGGCGTCCTCGGGCAATGTCCTCGTCGGATCGAGTTTCATGCGCGTTCCTCCCCGCCGCGTGTGGTAGCAGCGCCGCCCGGCGGAAGTCCAGCGCCGGTCTGGACTTCGCGCCCCGGGCGCATCAGGATCGCCCCAACCAAAACCGAGGAACCGCGCCCGATGTCCCAGATGTTTCCCTTGCTGATCGGCGGCGAAGCCGTCGCCGCCGCCGACGCCACGGCCAATCTGAACCCGTCCGACACCAACGACACGATCGGCGCGTTCGCCAGCGGCACCAAGGCCGACGTCGCGCGCGCCGTCGACGCGGCCAAAGCCGCGTTTCCGGCTTGGTCGCGTTCGACGCCGCAGGAGCGTTACGAGGTTTTGAAGAAGGCGTCCGACGAAGTGCTCGCGCGTAAGGACGAACTCGGCCGCATCCTGTCGCGCGAGGAAGGCAAAACCCTGCCCGAAGGCGTGGGCGAGGCTGCGCGCGCGGGTCAGGTGCTGGCGTTCTTCGCGGGCGAGACGCTGCGATTGGGCGGCGAAGCGTTCGCGTCGGTCCGGCCGGGCGTGGGCGTGGAGGTGACGCGCGAACCCATCGGCGTGGTCGGGATGATCACGCCGTGGAACTTCCCCATCGCGATCCCGGCGTGGAAGATCGCGCCCGCGCTCGCCTACGGGAACACGGTCGTCATCAAGCCCGCCGATCTGGTGCCGCATTCGGCGTGGGCGCTGGTGGATATCCTGCAGCGCGCGGGCTTGCCCAAGGGGGTCCTCAATCTCGTGATGGGCAAAGGATCGGTCGTCGGCCAGGCGCTGGTCGATCATCCGGATGTGGCGGCGATCTCGTTCACCGGGTCGGTCGCCACCGGCCGGCGTTTGGCCGCGGCGTGCGTCGCCGCCACGCCGATGAAGAAGGTGCAGCTCGAAATGGGCGGCAAGAACCCGCTGGTCGTGCTGGACGACGCCGACCTCAAGGTCGCCGTCGAATGCGCGATCAACGGGGCGTTCTTCTCGACCGGTCAGCGTTGCACGGCGTCCTCGCGGCTGATCGTGACCGAGGGCATCCACGACGCATTCGTCGCCGCATTGGTCGAGCGCATGAAGGCGCTGGTCGTCGACGACGCGTTGAAGCCCGGCACCCAGATCGGTCCGGTGGTCGATCCCTCGCAGCTCGAGCAGGACGAGGCCTATATCCGGTTGGGCCGGCAGGAAGGGGCGAAGCTCGCCTGGGGCGGCGAGCGGTTGAACCGCGCGACGCCCGGTCATTATCTGCAGCCGGCGTTGTTCGTCGAAGCGACCAACGCCATGCGCATCGCGCGCGAGGAGATCTTCGGCCCCGTCGCCGCCGTGATCCGCGCCAAGACTTACGACGAGGCGCTCGCCCTCGCCAACGACACCGATTTCGGCCTGTCGGCGGGGATCTGCACGACCAGCCTCAAATACGCGACGCATTTCAAGCGCAACGCCGAGGCGGGCATGGTGATGGTCAACCTGCCCACGGCGGGCGTGGATTATCACGTGCCCTTCGGCGGCCGGAAGGGATCGAGCTACGGCCCGCGCGAGCAAGGTGCCTACGCGCGCGAGTTCTATACGACCGTCAAGACGTCCTACATCGCCGCCGGATGACCGACGCCCCCATCCTGATCGCGGGCGGCGGCATCGGGGGGCTTGCGACCGCCGTGGGGCTCGCGCGCGCGGGCTTCCGGACGACGGTTCTCGAAAAGGCCGCGCGTTTCGGGGAGATCGGCGCGGGCATCCAGCTCGGTCCGAACGCTTTCCACGCTTTCGATGCGCTGGGCGTGGGCGACGCCGCGCGCAAGCTGGCGGTTTACGTCGACGCCCTCAAATTGATGGACGCGATGACCGCCGAGCCCATCGTCACGCTCGATCTGGGGGCGCCGTTCCGCGCGCGGTTCGGCAATCCGTACGCGGTCGTGCATCGGGGCGAGCTGCATCGCATTTTTCTGGACGCCGCGCGTGCGATGCCCGGAATCGAATTGCGCACCGACGCCGAGGTCGTGGACTACGCGCAAGACGGAACGGTAGTCGATGCGATCCTCGCGTCGGGCGAACGGGTGCGCGGCGGCCTGCTGATCGGTGCGGACGGGTTGTGGTCGAAGGTGCGGCGCAAGCTTGTGGGCGACGGGCGGCCGCGCGTCTCGGGGCATACGACCTACCGTTCGGTCGTTCCGGTCGAAGCGATGCCCGAAGATTTGCGTTGGAACGCGGCCACGCTGTGGGCCGGTCCCAAATGCCATATCGTCCACTATCCGCTGTCGGGCTGGAAGCTGTTCAATCTCGTGGTGACCTACCACAACGACGCCCCCGAACCGGTGGCGGGCAAGCCCGTGTCGCACGAGGAAGTGCTCGCCGGCTTCGGTCACGTGCACGCGCGCGCGCGCTCGATCATCCTGGGCGGCGACGACTGGAAGCTATGGGTGCTGTGCGACCGCGATCCGGTCGAAAAATGGGTCGATGGCCGCGTCGCGCTGTTGGGCGACGCCGCGCATCCGATGATGCAGTACATGGCCCAAGGGGCCTGCATGGCGATGGAGGATGCGGTCGCCCTGTCGGCGTGCCTGGCGGCCGAACGCGCGGCGCCGGAAAAGGCGTTGGACGCCTATCGCGACCGGCGATTGACGCGCACCGCGCGCGTCCAGTTGCAAAGCCGCCAGGTCGGCGAGCACATCTATCACCCCGACGGCGCGCACGCGAAGCTGCGCAACGAGATCATGCGCGCGAAGACGAACGAGCAATGGTACGA
>JADCGK010000081.1 GCA_020249045.1 Azospirillum sp.
GGCGAGATCCCGCAACTGCGCCCGCACGACGCTCCGCCGCGCCTGATCTACGCCGTGCCGGGCCGCGGGACCGGGCGCGGCGGCAGCCCGCATTTCGAGGACGACGGCGAGAGCTGGTCGTTGCGCTCGGGGGATTTCCTCGCGTGCGACGTCGAACTCGCCTGGACCCAAGCCAGTGTGGACATCGCCCTACGCCGCAAATCGGGCGCGCGTCACGCGCCTGGGCTCGCGGAATTCGAGATCGTCTGCCCCACGGCGGGCGGGCGTCTTTAAGTTCCGCGCGGCGGGGACGCGCCGTCTTGAAGCCGCGTCGCGGCGACCTACGTCGATTGCGCAGTTACGGGCGCAGAGGGGTCGAACGATGGCCGGAAAAATTCTGATCTATGGGGCGAGCGGCGGAATCGGGGCCGCGACGGCGCGCGCGCTGCGCGCCAAGGGGCACGATCTTCACCTTGTCGGCCGGAATGCCGGGACGCTCGCCGCGCTCGCGACCGAGCTGGGCGCGACGTTCACCCAAGCCGACATCGAAAACCCGGGTGCGTTCGCCGAGGTGTCGGCGGCTGCCGGACCTGTGCTCGACGGGCTGATCTATGCCGTCGGCACGATCGCGCTCAAGCCGCTCGCGCGGATCTCCGCGGACGATTTCCAGCGCGATTTCCGGCTGAACGCGCAAGGTGCGGCGCTCGCCGTTCAAGCGGCGTTGCCAGCATTGAACGCCGCCGAAGGCACGCCCGCGATCGTCCTGTTTTCCAGCATCGCGGCCTGCCAGGGTTTCGCGGCGCACGCATCCATCGCGATGGCGAAGGGGGCGGTCGAGGGGCTGACGCTCGCCCTTGCCGCCGAACTGGCGCCGAAAATCCGGGTCAACGCGGTCGCCCCGTCGCTGACGCGAACACCCCTCGCGGCACCGTTGACCGCGAACGAGCGTGTGGCCGCGGGTATTGCAGCACTTCATCCCATTCCGCGTTTGGGCGAGGCCACGGACGTCGCGGCGTTGGCTGCGTTTTTGGCGACGACCGAATCCGGATGGATCACCGGGCAGGTCTTCGGCGTCGACGGCGGCCGGTCTACGTTGCGGGTGAAGGGTTAGGCGGGCGCGCCCGAACCCCATGAAGCTTTATGGGGCTCATTTTCGGGATGCTGCGGAACGACGACTCGCACGGTGCATCATCCCATATCGTGTCTTTGTTGTATTTCCTGCATTGTAGTACGATCCAAGATCTAAGCGCGGTTCTTACACTCTCAATGGCGCCGTCCCAGTCTCAGCTGGTGTCGTCACGACGACCGACGACGAGGATTCAGCGCTAGCAGAGCAAATGACGGCCATCAGTGGCCTTGCGCCGCCAGCAGTAATTCTTCGGCCAAGGCGCGATCTTTGTCGGCGATGGCGCGCGCGAGGATAAGCGCGCCGATCAGGCCGCAATGTCGCGAAAGAGCAACCGCTCGATCAGTACCCTTTGGAATTCCCGCTTCAAGGTAGTCGCGTAAGCCTTTTGCAAACGCCGCTCGGATGGGGCTTGGTTGGCGCGCAATCTCCGTGGCGGTAGCCGCGATGGGGCAGCCCCGGCTCACATCTTTAAGGTGCCCCCTTTCGAGGTAGTGCTGAGCAAAACCCTCCAATCCGAAGTCAGAAACGACTTTGGCGACGTAGCCTGTGGCCTGATGCAACGCTTGTGTGATCACAACCGCGCTCAGTTCTTCGCGGGAAGTGAAGTGACCATAGAACCCGCCATGCGTCATGCCGGCGCCGGCCATCACCTCCGCCACGCCGACGCCGGAAGGCCCCTTCTCGCGTAGCAGGCGACCCGCTACGGCAAGGATGGCTTCACGATTCTGGGCCTTCCGCTCCGCTGAAACCTTCATCCCAACTCCTCGCTTTTGCAGTTGACGCTATTCATGATGTCCGTCATGAATATTGTGTTTGATGACAGGCATCATGAAAAAGATCGTTGCTGATGTCCATCACGATCAGGAGACGGCAACTGCAACTCGGCCAGGAACCGACGCCTTCAGAGAAAACGCTCACCTAGAAAGGATACCAAGATGGCACACGCTCTCGTCCTCATTTGCAGCCCGAACGGCGCTAGCTCCGTCTCGCGCAAAATGCTCGACAGCTACCTAAACCGCCGCAAGGCCAAGTTCCCCAACGAAACTCTAACTGTCCGCGACCTGACCTTGCCGGAAAACGCACTACCGAGTTTGAGCGGCGCCTTCATCACCGCAATGTTCCTGGCACCAGAGACGCGGACGGCCGAGCAGGTGCGCGATCTCGAATTGTCGGACCGCCTAACGACCGAATTCCAATCCGCCGACACGCTGATCGTGGCAACGCCCATTCACAACTATACGGTCCCGATTCCGCTTAAGGCCTGGATCGACCATGTTGCCCGCCCAGGCGTGACCTTCACGTACGAAGGCGGCGTGCGGCGGGGGCTGGCCCGCGCACGTTCTGCCGTTTTCCTTCTGTCGAGCGGTGGGATCTACACCTCGGGTCCGCAGGCGGTGGAGGACTTCCTTGCCCCCTATCTGCGCCACATGATGGTGTTCTTCGGTATTCCCGACGTGACCGTCTTGCGCGCAGAAGGCGTCGCTTGGGACGCGCCCTCCGCAATGGCCCTGGCGGAGGCGCAAATCGCTGCCGCTTTCTGAACCTTCAACCGTTTGACAATTGTTGATCTTCGAGGGAAACGAGGCTTAAGGCATGGGGGCGTGCTTCAAGTCGAGCGAGCCTCGTTCATTCGAGTGTGTTCCTTCGCGCCCGAATGAATGAGATCTTGAATCGGGATCTCCGCGAACCCACGACTTCCCGACGGGCTTGGACCGCCGACCCTCAGGCGTCCGCCTCGAGACGGTAGCCGAGCCCCCGTTGGGTATGGATCAGACCTGTGCCGTGACCTTCGTCGATCTTGGCGCGCAGCCGACCAATATAGACATCGACGATGTTCGTGAGTGGGTCGGCCGTCGTTCCCCAAACACTGGAAAGGATCCGCTCCCGGCTGACGAGCTTGCCCGCCGACTTCATGAGAAACTCGAGGAGCGCCAGTTCCTTGGCGGTCAGCGAAACCGGACGCCCGGCACGGGAGACCTTCATCGTCTCGCGGTCGAGTTCAAGATCGCCGACACGCAACACTGCCGGCGTCGAATCGCCGAATTCGCGCCCGCGCCGGAAAAGCGCCTGCAGCCGCACCAAAAGCTCCTCGAAGTCGAACGGCTTGCACAGATAGTCGTCGGCGCCGAGCCGCAGTCCCGCCACGCGGTCTTCGACGGTCGAAAGCGCCGTCAGAATCAGGATCGGCAACTCGACGCGCTGGGCCCGAAGATTCTGGCAGACATCGAGCCCGGTCATTCCGGGCAGCATCAAGTCCAGCACGACGATCGTCTTCGGCCCACCGGATTTCGCGTCCCGCCAAGCCTCCTGCGCGAGGGCGATTCCCTCCTCGCCCGTCCGCGCGATCCGCACATACATCCCCTCGGCGCGCAAACCGCGTTCCAGGAAGTCGGCGATCCGTCGATCGTCCTCGATGACGAGAATGTTCATGCTGTTCCCTCGAAGGGTGGCCGCACCAGCGGCAATCTCACGGTCGCGAGTGTCCCCGTTCCAGAATCGCTCGTCAGTTCGATGCTTCCGCCGTGGCCGCGCGCCAGGATGCGCGCTATCGGCAGGCCCAATCCGCTCCCGTCGCTCCGGTGGGATCGGGCGTTCGGCGCGCGATAGCCCCGTTCGAAAACCTTGGGCAACTCGCCGTCGTCGATACCGATGCCCGAATCGCGGATTCTCACCTCGGCCGTCGGCATGTCTCCGGCGATTGCGCGTGCCGCGATCCTGACGGTGCCGCCGGGGCGCGAGTACCGGATCGCATTGTCGATCAGCGCCAAAAACATCTGGCGGAGCCGGTCGGCGTCGCCAAGTACTCCAAGCGGCTCCGCGCAAGGTTCGAACGCAAGATGGACGTCTTGCGCCCGCGCCATCGCCGATCCGAGCGAGACGACCTCGTCCAGCACGCTCGCCAGCGCAATGGGCGCGCGGCGCAAGGACAGGGCGTCTATGTCGCTACGGGCCATCGTCAGCAGATCGTCGATGGTCGCGCCGAGCTGGCGGGCGGCGTCCTCGATCCTAAGCAGGGACTCCCGGTATTCGACGACCTGCTTGTCGCCACCGCGCAGTGTGATCTGCGCTTCGCCTCGGATGGCGGTCGTCGGTGTACGCAACTCGTGGCTGATGTCGGCGAATAGGCGGCGGCGGCGAACCTCGGCTTCGTTCTGGGCTTCGAGCGTTGCCGTCAGCTCGGCCGTCCGGCGCGCGACGGTATCCTCAAGCGCCTGCCGTGCCTGCGTTTCGCGGATGCGATGGGCGGCAAGTTCAGCGGCCATCGCATTCATGCTGCGGGCGACTTCGGCGAACTCGCCGGGCCCCGCCACGGCGATGCGATGGGACAACACCCCCTCCCGCAAGGCCGCCGCTCCCTGCGTCAGGGCGCGCAGCGGCGCGCGCAGGGCGCGCGCGAAGGCGACGGCAAAAGTCAACGCGGCAAGCATGAACGCGGCGGCGAACCCGATCCACAGGCGCGTCAACCACGCAAGCGTCTCGTCCGTATCGACTCTTTTTTCCTCGATCAGCGCATCCTCCCGCGCGAGTGCGATGGACAACAACGAGCGCAGATCGCGCCCATCGGCGTTGTCGAACAACGCGTCGACTTGGCGCCACGCGGCGGCGTCCAGCCCCGGCGACGGCGGCACCAGCGCGGCAACCCCGCGCTCGATCCGCTCGACGCTCGCGCGCAGAACGACCAAGTCGTCATGCCGCGCGGCCTGGACGGCGCGCGCCGCTGGATCGGGATCGAGCGCCACCGCGCGCCGCGTAAGCGTATCGAGTCTGTCGATCGCGCCGCGTATGTCGTGCAGATGCGTTCTGGACCGCTCGTCGGGCGCTCCGACGCTCAGGTTTCTCTCCGTCAACCAGCTTCGAAAACGCTGCTTCTCGAGCCAGAGTTCCGTGAAGCCCAGCTTGATGTCCGCCGCTACCCGCCCCCGCGACACGTGATGCCCGGCAAGGCCGACGGCCCAAACCGCGAGAGCGCTCTGAAGCGCCGCGATTCCCGCGAGTACGGCCAGTGCCAAGGCGATACGCCGGGCGAACGCCTCCGGATAGCGGGTGCGAAGAAGATCTGTCATCTCGCGTTCATGTGGCGTGGAGGGCGCAATCATCCGCCATTCAAGCAGACGTCAACGGTTGGGACCATATCGCTTTCATCGGACGGAGAGCCGTCCTTTGCAAGCCGCTGTCAACAACCGACCCAAGGAAAAATGATGCTCACCCGAAAAGCCCTCGCCGCCGCGATTCTTGCCACGCTCGCCCCGGTCGGGGCAGCGTTCGCGCAAAGCCCGACCATCGTCAATCGCGCCATCACGGAAGCGGAAGTTCTCGCGGCCCAGCGCGCGTGGTGCGATGCGCTCGTGAGCATCAGCCGCACGAACGAGACCCAGGGTCGCGAAGCCGCAAGGGAACTCGCCGGGCGGGTTCTGGACGCCGCGTACGGCTATCAGATGGGTGCCGTCCTATTCAAACCGACGCTTACCGTCGCGCCTCAAACGTTCCGGACCACCCGTGCCGGCGCTCTGGCGTACTTCGTCGGCGGCGATCCGGCTTTCCCGCGTGATACCGGCTTCGCCCTGAACGGCTGGACCCGTTGCGAGATCGTCAATAGCGCCGTCTTCATCGCGGGCCAAGTGGCGACGACCATGGGCAACGTCCGGATCACCGGCCGCGAGGGCCGGGTGACCACCGTCGACAAGTCCTGGCAATTCGTCAAAGACGATGCGGGGCAGTTGCGGATCGTGTTGCATCACTCGTCTTTGCCGCATCAAGGCAACTAATTGATCGGTTGGGGCGGCAGTCTCGTCTTGCCGGCAGCGTCCGGTGACAACGCGACTGCCGCCTCTTTTTCGGGTGCGTTGGCCATCTTCGTCGAACACGAGGAGGACGGGATGGAAACCGGCTTTACCTGGACACAGTCCAACGGTTAATCGGAAAGCGCGTTAAGTCTTCGAGTTGATCTGGCCTCAGCCCGAGAACTCGCCGATTTGGAACGGGATTCCGTTCGGCCTTCGAACCCATCGACGCTTGCCGGGGTGGCTTTCGGGCGGTCCTTCCCTCGAGCGCCTTGCGTCATCGGCCGGACAAGTGCGCCCGCGCCGCATACAGCATCACCCCTGTGGCGACGGCGAGGTTCAGCGAGTCCACGCCCGCGCGCATCGGCAGTTTCACGAGCGTGCCGCACGCCGCAAGCATTGCTTCGCTGAGGCCGCTTTGCTCGGTGCCCGTGACGATCAGCGTGGGCGACGCCCAAGCGACGTCGCGATAATCGGTCTCGGTCCGCAGCGCCGTGCCGATGCGCACGCCCGGCCATGCGCGCACGAAGGCGAGGCCCGCGTCCTGCGCGGCCGTGTAGACGGGCACGGCGAAGATCGAGCCCATCGTCGCGCGCACGGTCTCGATCCCGAACGGATCGCACGTATTGCCGATCAGGATCACGCCGCCCGCTCCCACAGCGTCGGCCGTACGGATGCACGTCCCGAGATTGCCCGGATCGCGCACGCCCTCCAGCGCAAGCCAAATCGGCGCCGATGCCGGATCGAGTGCGGCCAGGGGCCGCGATCGTTCGCGGAAGACGCCCAGCACGCTTTGCGGATTGTCGCGCCGCGTCATCTTCTCCAGCACCGCCGGTCCGACTTCGAGGATTTCGGCGCCCGTCGCGCCGCGCAGCGCGGCGATCTCCGGAGCGTCGCGTTGCGCCGTGCGATAGGCGAGTCTCTCCGGCGCGACGCCGTGGTCGAGCGCCGTGCGGATCGTGCGCGCGCCTTCGGCGAGGAAGAGCCCGGTTTCGGCGCGGGATTTGCGCTCGTGCAGCGCGCGGATCTCTTTGACCAGCGGGTTCGAAACGCTGGCGATTTCGCGTATGCGCGACATGACTTCACATCCGGCTTGCGGCCGAAGCCGGGGCTGGTTCGGATTTCGGGGATCCGGCGTTCACGCGATCCTCCTTCGAGTGCGGGCCGATTGTGCTTGCCGTCGGGCCGCAGGGGAAGTGCCGATGCGAAAAGAATTCGGCGCCGGCGAGGGAGAGATCGCAGGGCGCACGGCGTACGCGTCGTCAAAATCGAGGGGCGCGGCCATTTCCCCACGCGTTCGAATCCGATGGCGATGTGGCGCGCCTTGCGTGATTTCCTTCCCGCGCCGCCGCCGCCGGGCTTGCGGGCCAGTGTCATCGGTTAAGCGGTTGTTAATCGCCCATCCCTAACGTGGCGCCTTTGATCCAACCGGAGGTCCTTCGGGGCGCTCATGTCGGCGTCGCTCGAATTCCGGCGGGGCGCGCGATCCGAAATCCGGACGCCCGCCTTCGCCGAACTGCTCGATTGGTGGCTGGCGCGCCGCGGCGACCGGCGCGTTCTGGCGCGGGCGGATTTCCATCCCGAGGAACTGGCGCGCTGGTGGCGGCATTTGTCGCTCTTCCGCGTCGAGCGCCCGGCCGAGCTGTCGCGCGACCGGTACAAATACGCCTATCACGGCCTCAAACCCATCGAGTACGACGGCGGCGATTTCACGGGCCGCTATCTCGACGATGTGCTGCCGCCGCGCCTCTATGCGGCCGTGGCCGCGGTCAACGGTACCGCGTGCGAACGGCTCTCGCCGCTCTACACCTTCCGTGTCGTCGACAGCCGCGGCGGCTTTCCCGTCGGCCTGGAACGCCTGCTGATCCCGCTGTCGAGCGACCGCATCGTCGCCGATCGGCTGTTGGTCCTCGCGAATCGGCATTCCGCCAAAGACGTGGCCTATAGCGATATCGACGCTGCCGGCAGCGCGTTCGTCATGGATACGCTCGTCGCGATGGCGTTCGACTGAATCGGCCGCCGCCGGCGCGCCGCGCCCTCCTCAAATCGGATCCATTCCCATCCTGCGGATGGCCTCCGCCGCTCGAGGCGAGGTGACGAACGCCATGAAGGCGGCTGCCGCACCCCCTGCGGCCGAATTGGCAGCGATCGGACGGCCGAAGGCATAGATTGTGAAATTCTGGATCGCGGCCGGTAACGGTCCCAATTCGACGACGCCCTGCACGCCCATGAACTCGCTGACTTGCGCGAAGGCGAGATCAATCCGCCCTTGCGACAACAGCTGGGCGACCTCTGCGCCCGAGGACGGCTGCGTCAACTTCGCCGCCGCTTGGTCGGCGATGTCCAGGCGACGCATCAACGACGCGATGTAGATCCCGCTCGGCCCGGCCGAGTAAGCGATCCTCGGCGCCGCAAGAACAGCGGCTTTGACATCCTCCACGGTGCGGATCGGCGCCGTCGCGTAACCCGCGCGCGCGGCGATCGCCACGCCCGATTTGGCGAAATCGCGGCGGCTTCCCCCCGACACGGCGCCTTGGGCGACGAGCCGGTCGATGGCGTCCGATCCGATGAGGGCCAGATCGAAGCTCTCGCCAGCAGCTATACGCCGTGCGGTCGCCTCGGTTCCGCTCCACACGGTCGTCACACGATGCCCGGTCTCGCGCTCGAACGCCGCGGCGAGTTCCTGATAGCCATCCTTGACCGCGTTGGCCGCGATGATCCGGATTTCGTCCGCGCGCGCGCCCCATGACGGGAGAACGGAACAAGCCGCCCATACCAATCCCACGGCGAGAGTCTTAAAAGCGACATCGAACTTCATCGAACATCCCCCACGGGGCGATACCCCATGCCACTCTAGCGGGCAGCGCGATTCTCTGCCAAATCATTCCACACGAGCTGGTCGGCGAGCTTGCCCTCGCGGATCGCGAAGCGGTCGATGAAGCGAATGCCTTCGAACGGGACCCCGTCGGGCCATTCGCCGTAAAGTGTTCCGTAGCAATAGACGATCGTTTCGCCGTCCGCCGCCGGCGTTTCGTCGAAGCGCTCGTAGCGCTTTTTGACCCAGCGATAGCGCGGCTTGGCCCACGCCACGAGTTCCTCGAGTGTGGCGAACCGCGCCCCGCCGGGAAAGGTCATCGTGAAGCCGGGCGCCAGCATCGCGCGGGCGGCCGGCAGATCGCGCGCGGCCATCGTTTCGAGGAATTTCTCGACCAGCTTCGTGCCGTGCTTCGCATCCATCCGCGTCTCTCCCGTCGCCGAACGCCGGAACGCTAGCATGCGGCGGGGCGCACGGTCATGTCCGTCCCGTCGTGCCGTCGGTTGCCCGAACCCGGCGTTCCGGGGCACGATACGGGCTGGGGCGGATTTTCCAAGGCGGGGCAGCGTGTCGCAGATCATTCCGGTTTCGGCGTTCGATTGCGTGGTGTTCGGCGGCACGGGCGATTTGGCCACGCGCAAATTGCTGCCCGCCTTGTGGCACCGCGACGCCGACGGGCAAGTCCCGCCCGACAGCCGCATCTTCGCGATCTCGCGCAAACCCCTCGACGACGACGCCTATCGCGCGTTCGTCGAGGAAACGGTGCGCCCGAAATTGGGCGCGGTCGACGCGGCCGCTTGGGCGCGCTTCCGCGCCCGGTTGCGCCATGTGCGCCTGGACGCCGAAGGCGACGAGGGGTGGGATGCGCTCGCCACGGCGCTGGCCGGCGCCGAAGCGCGCGTGCGGGTCGTCTATCTCGCCACAGCGCCGAAATTCTTCGGTCCCATCGCGCAGCGTTTCGCGCGCGCGGGCCTGGCCACGCCCGCGACGCGGCTGGTGGTCGAAAAGCCGGTGGGGACCGATCTCGCCTCCGCCCGGCGCATCAACGACGAAATCGGCGCGGTGTTCGACGAGGCGTGCGTCTACCGGATTGACCACTACCTGGGCAAGGAAACGGTCCAGAACCTGATCGCCTTGCGCTTCGCCAATTCGCTGTTCGAGCCGTTGTGGAGTTCGCAATGGATCGACCACGTGCAGATCACGGTGGCCGAAACCGTGGGGCTCGAAGGCCGCGCCGGCTATTACGACACGTCCGGCGCGTTGCGCGACATGGTGCAGAACCATCTGCTGCAATTGCTTTGCCTCGTGGCGATGGAGCCGCCCCGCGCCTTCGCCGCCGACGCCGTGCGCGACGAGAAGCTGAAGGTGCTGCGCGCGCTGCGCCCGCTCGCCGAAGGGGCCATCGTCCGCGGGCAATACGCCGCCGGCGCCATCGACGGGGCGGCCGTGCCCGCCTACGCCCAGGAATTGGGGCCGGGCCGCGTCAGCCGCGCGGAGACTTTCGTCGCCTTGCGTCTCGATCTCGCCAATTGGCGGTGGGCGGGGGTGCCGTTCTATTTGCGCACCGGCAAACGCATGGCGCGCAAGACGTCCGAGATCGTCATCGCCTTCAAGCCGGTGCCGCATTCGCTGTTCGGGGAGAGCGTGCGGCTGGAAGCCAATCGCCTCGTCGTGCGTCTGCAACCCGACGAAGGCATCACGCTGCGCCTGATGACCAAGGAGCCGGGCCCCGGGGGCTTGCGCTTGCGCGCGGCCCCGCTGGACCTGTCCTTCGCCGAAACCTTCGCGGGCCGTTTCCCCGAAGCCTACGAACGGCTGCTGATGGACGTGGTGCGGGGCAATCCGACGCTGTTCATGCGCCGGGACGAGGTTGAGGCGGCTTGGGGCTGGATCGATCCGGTCGTGCGCGCATGGGAACGCGGCGCCGACGCGCCCAAAAGCTACGTCGCGGGCAGTTGGGGCCCGGCGGCGGCGACCGCGTTGATCGAGCGCGACGGCCGCACCTGGCACGAGGAGCTGGCATGACCCTGCATTCGGTCCTGCGGCGGACGACCGCCGCCATCGAAGCGCGCAGCGCGGGTTCGCGCGCGGCCTATCTCGCCCGGCTCGCGCGCATGCGCGATGCGGGGCGCGGGCGCGGCAAGATCGGCTGCGCCAATCTCGCGCACGGGGTCGCCGCCTGTCCCGCGGACGACAAAGCCGCGTTGGTGGCGGGCGAAGCGCCGAACCTTGCGATTGTCACCGCCTACAACGACATGCTTTCGGCCCATCAGCCGTTCGAAGCCTATCCCGCGATCCTCAAGGCGGCGGCGCGCCAGGCCGGCGCGGTCGCCCAGGTCGCGGGCGGCGTCCCGGCCATGTGCGACGGCGTCACCCAAGGCCGCACGGGCATGGAGATGTCGCTGTTCAGCCGCGACGCGATCGCCATGGGTGCGGCCGTGGCGCTGTCCCACGATATCTTCGATGCGGCGCTTTACCTGGGCGTCTGCGACAAGATCGTGCCCGGCCTCGTGATGGGCGCCTTGTCGTTCGGCCATTTGCCCGCCGTGTTCGTGCCGGCGGGCCCGATGACCTCGGGTCTCGGCAACGACGAGAAAAGCCGCGTCCGCCAAGCCTATGCCGAAGGCAAAGCCACGCGCGCCCAATTGCTGGCGGCGGAAAGCGCCGCCTATCACGGGCCGGGCACGTGCACGTTCTACGGCACGGCCAATTCGAACCAGTTGCTGATGGAGGCGATGGGCCTGCACGTGCCGGGGGCGGCCTTCGCCAATCCGGGCACGCCTTTGCGCGCGGCTTTCACGCGCGCGGCGGCGCGCCGGGCGGCGGACCTCGCGCGCGCCAAGGGCCCGGGCATCGGCGAAATGCTGGATGCGCGCAGCTGGGCCAACGCGATCGTCGCGTTGCTGGCCACCGGCGGTTCGACCAACCACACGATCCATCTGATCGCGATGGCGCGCGCCGCGGGGATCGAACTCGCCTGGGACGATTTCGATGCGCTGTCGCGCGCCGTCCCGCTGCTCGCGCGGGTCTATCCCAACGGCAAGGCCGACGTGAACCATTTCGCCGCCGCGGGCGGCGTGCCGTTCCTGATCCGCGAACTGATCGGCGGGGGGCTGCTGCACGCCGACGTCGCGACCGTGGCGGGCGAGGGTTTGGGTGCTTACGCGCGCGAGGCCGCCCTCGACGGCGAGGGCTTGATCTGGCGCGAAGCGCCCGCCGTCAGCGGCGATCCGGACGTGTTGCGCCCGCTCGCGGCACCGTTCGACGCCCAAGGCGGCATCCGGATCCTCGCGGGCAATTTGGGCCGGGCGGTCGCGAAGATCTCCGCCGTGGCGCCCGCCCATCGCCTGATCGAGGCGCCCGCGCGAGTGTTCGACGATCAGGCCGATCTGCTCGCCGCGTTCGACGCGGGCCGTTTGACCGGCGATTTCGTCGCCGTCGTGCGCTTCCAGGGACCGCGCGCCAACGGCATGCCGGAGTTGCACAAGCTGACGCCGCCGCTGAGCGTGCTCCAGGATCGCGGGCAGCGCGTGGCGCTCGTCACCGACGGGCGCATGTCGGGCGCGTCGGGCAAGGTGCTCGCGGCCATCCATCTGTCGCCCGAGGGTGCAGCCGCCGGTCCGATCGCGCGCTTGCGCGACGGCGATATCGTTCGCCTCGATGCGGAGGCGGGTACGCTCGATGCGGTTGCCGATCTGACGGGCCGCGCGCCGGCGGCGTTCGATCCCGCGCGCGGCGCGGAAGGGTGGGGACGCGAGTTGTTCGCCGTCTTCCGGGCGGCGACGGGGCCGGCCGACGAAGGGGCGACGATCCTGCCGCGCGCGGGCACCTGACGGGTCTTGCGCGCCGGGGGGCGGCTTGCTACCCCCGGTCCGGCGCGCGGCCGACGGAGTCGCGCGGGCGAATTCCAACCGAGGATGGGTCATGGCCGCCAGCAAACTCGCGCAATTGCGCACGATGTCGGTCGTCGTCGCCGATACGGGCGATCTCGAAGCGGTGCGCCGCGCCAAGCCGGTCGATTGCACGACCAATCCCTCGCTGATCCTGAAGGCGGCCGAAAACCCGGCGAGTGCCGCGATCGTCGACGCCGCCGTCGCCTGGGGCCGGACATCGGCGCTGCCGCGCGCCGCGGCCGTGCGCGCGGTGTGCGACCGGCTTGCGGTCGATTTCGGCGTCGAGCTTTCCAAGATCGTGCCGGGCCGCGTGTCGACCGAAATCGACGCGGACCTGTCCTTCGATGCGCCGGCGTCTGTCGACAAGGCGCGCGAGGTCATCGCCGCCTATCGGGCGCACGGCGTCGGGCGCGAACGCATCCTCATCAAACTCGCCGGCACGTGGGAAGGGATCCGCGCGGCGGAAATCCTGCAGCGCGAGGGCATCGACTGCAACGTCACGCTCGTCTTCGGCCTCGCGCAGGCCATCGCGTGCGCGCAAGCCGGCGCCTTCCTGATCTCGCCGTTCGTCGGCCGCATCCTCGATTGGCACGTCAAGGCCGGGAAGGGCCCGTTCGACGCCGAAACCGATCCCGGCGTGGCGTCCGTGCGCGGCATCTACGCGCACTACAAGGCGCGCGGGATCAAGACCGTCGTGATGGGCGCGTCCTTCCGCAATGCCGAGCAGATCGAAGCCTTGGCCGGATGCGACCGGCTTACGATCAGCCCCGCGCTGCTCGAAGCGCTCGATGCGCGGACCGGCGAACTTCCGCGCAAGCTGGTTACACCGCCAGCACTGACGGCCGCCCCCGATGCGGCGCTGAGCGAGGCGGAATTCCGCCGCCTTCTCAACGACGACGCGATGGCGACCGAAAAGCTCGCGGAAGGGATCCGGCTGTTCTCCGCCGACCTCGGCAAGCTGCGCGATCTCATCGACAAGCGGCTCTAGCCGCCGGCCAGCGCCGCGTTATAGCGACGCGGCGAATTCCGCGCAGGTCGCGACGGGCGAAATCGCCGAGAGCGAGGCGATGGCCGTATCGTGGACTTCGCGCTTGAACGCGGCGCAACCGTCCGACAGCAGGATCGTGTGGAAGTCGCGCACATGCGCGTCGCGCAACGTCGACGCCACGCCGCCGTTGGTCACGATCCCGCAGATCGCCAGGGTTTCGATTCCCGCCTTGCGCAACACCCATTCCAGCCGCGACATGAAGAACGCCGAATAGGCGACCTTCTCCACCTTCATGTCGGCGGGTTGAAGTTCGTCGATCAGATCCTGACCCCACGAACCGGGCGCGAAATCGCCTTTGGCCAGGAAGGGCCGCAGCTTGCGCAGATGCGGCGAAACGAAGGGTTCGCCGCCCTTGCCGGGAACCAGCGTGAAATGGGTCGAAACGATCCAGCCGCCCGCCTTGCGCAGCTTCTCGGCGACGGGTGCGACGCGCGCGGGCACGGCCGCGATGTCGGCCGAGGTTTGGCCCGCGCGGGCGTAGGCGCCCTTCGGATGCAGGAAGTCGTTCTGCAGGTCGCAGATCAGCAGGGCGGTGGTCGCGGGAACGATCATTTGCGGCTCACGATCAGATTGCCGAAGCGGTCGACGCGGCCCGTCAGATCGGGTTCGATCACCGTCGTCGCGTCGGGTTGTTCGAGGATGGCGGGGCCGGGGACGACCGCGTCGACGGGCAGCGCCAAGCGGTCGTAGATCGGCGTGTCGTAGGCTTTGCCGTCGAACCGGACCTGACGCTTGCCCAGCGGCGCGATCGAGCCGCCCTTGGGCGCGAGCAACGCCAGATCGAGCTTGGGCCGCTTGCCGATCACGGCGACCTTGAGCGTCAGCACGCGCGCGGGAATTCCATCGAGCAGCCGGCCGAACGCGGCCTTGTAGGCGGCATCGAACGCGGCTTGGATCGCGGCTCCGTCGGGGGCGAGGCCGGCGAGCGGCACGCCCAGCGTGTGGGTCTGGCCGACATAGCTCATGTCGAGTTCGACGCTCGTCTCCACGCCTTCGAGCTTCACGCCCGCGCGGGCGATCAGCGCGCGCCCGGCTTCGGCGGCTTCGCCGATCGCCGCGCGCAGCGCCGCCCCGTCGAGGGCGTCGAGCGGCTTGTTGATCGTGCGCGTGAAGTCGTGGCGCATATCGGCGATCACGCAACCCAGTGCCGAGGTCACGCCCGGATAGCGCGGCACGAGCGTCGAGCCGAGTCCGGTTTCCTTCATCAACGCGCCCGCGTGCAGGGCGCCCGCGCCGCCGAAC
>JADCGK010000082.1 GCA_020249045.1 Azospirillum sp.
CGCGCGGATCTTCGACAGCACGACCGCGACGGGCTGCGGGTATTCGTTCTGCAGGTAGTTGGCGAGCACGCCTTCGTTGACGTTGCCCAGCTTGTCCCACATCGTGCGGCCGGCGGGGCCGCGGATGTCGTCCATGATGTTGGCGACGCGATTCTTGTCGAGAACCTTGCCCAGCAGGCGTTCGGTCGAATCGAACGTGCCGACGAGCGAGCCGGTGGCCGCGATCTGGTCCGCGAATTCGACGATCAGGCGTTCGATGATGGAGGAATTGACCGTGCCCAGGCCGGCCATGGTCTGGGACAATTCCTTGATTTCGTCGTCGCTCATCAACGCGAAAAGCTTGGCCGCGACCTCCTCGCCCAACGAGAGCAGCAGGATCGAGGCCTTTTCTTGACCGGTAAGGGTTCGGTAATCGTCGCGTATGCGCATGGGGCCGGCTCCGACGGCGTTATATCCTTGCGAATAGGAAGTTTAGCAGGAAATCCGCAGCGCGCGAAATGGGCCGCATGCGCGGCGGCGATCTCGATGATCCGCCCCCGGCGGCGTGGGCTTTGCAAGCGCTCCGTGCCGACCAAGGCGGTGCGCGCGCCCGGCCGGCATGCCATTGTACTCGTCGAGCCGGGATGGGCGGCCGGCGGGGACATCGGGCCGCGCGAGGGGGCGTTGAATGCGGGGGGCCGCGTAGGCCGGGCGCCCGCGGTCGAGGGCCCGCGGTCGAGGGGTTGGGGGGATGACGGTCGAGATCGACGGATTGCGCGATGTTCTGACGCTGGTCGAACCCGGCCTGCCGCTGTTTTTCCGAACGGCTCGAGCGGCCACGGTCGAAACGCCGTCGCTGCGACTGTGCGATTCCAGAAAACGAAAAGGAGAATAGGATGAAGAAGGCACTCGGCATTCTGGCCCTGTCGGCGGCGCTTTCCGCGCCCGCGATGGCCCAGAACCAATCCCAAGGCTTGCGCGGACCGACGCTCGACGCCGTGCGCGCGCGCGGGCAATTGGTGTGCGGCGTCAATACGGCCTTGCCGGGATTCTCGGCGCCGGACTCCCAAGGCAATTGGCGCGGTCTCGATGTCGATATGTGCCGGGCGGTCGCCGCGGCGATCTTCAACGATCCGGCCAAGGCGCGCTTCGTTCCCACGACGGCGCCCCAGCGCTTCGTCGCCCTCCAGTCGGGCGAGATCGACGTGCTGACGCGCAACGCCACGCAGACCTATGCCCGCGACGTTTCGCTGGGCATGCATATGGCGGGCGTGAATTTCTACGACGGCCAAGGCTTCATCGTGAAGAAGTCGGCGAACATCGCCTCGGCCCGCCAGCTCGACGGCGCCACGATCTGCGTGCAGCCGGGCACGACGACCGAACTCAACCTCGCCGACTATTTCCGCGCCAATCGGATGCGCTTCACGCCGGTTGTCATCGAACGGCTGGAGGAGAATCTGTCCGCCTATCAAGCCGGGCGGTGCGACGCCTACACGACAGACGCGTCGGGACTCGCCTCGATCCGGACCAATCTCGCCACCCCCTCGGACCACGTGATTCTGCCCGAGCGCATCTCCAAGGAGCCGCTGGGGCCGATGGTCCGCAAAGGCGACGACCAGTGGTTCGCGATCGTCAAATGGACGCTGCAGGGCATGATCGAAGCCGAGGAGTTGGGCGTGACGCAAGCCAACGTGGACGAGCAGGTGCGTTCGACCAACCCCTCGATCCAGCGTCTGCTCGGCGCGCAAGGCGGGTTCGGCGCGATGATGGGGCTCGACAACCGGTGGCTCTACAACGTGATCAAGCACGTCGGAAACTACGGCGAGAGCTTCGATCGCAATGTCGGCCCGCGTACGGCGCTCGGGCTCGAGCGCGGCGTCAACGACCTGTGGACGAAGGGCGGCTTGATGTACGCGATCCCGTTGCGATGAACGGTGGACTCGCGCGGACGATCCGATTGCGGGACGGCGAGACCGTCCCGCAATTCGGTTTGGGCACGTGGCGCATGGGCGAGGCGCGTGCGCGGGCGGCGGGGGAACTCGCCGCCTTGCGCGCGGGCCTGGAGGCGGGGGTGGCGGCGATCGACACGGCCGAAATGTACGGCGAAGGCGGGGCGGAGGAGATCGTCGGCCAAGCCATCACCGGCCGGCGCGACCGGGTTTTCATCGTCTCGAAGGTCTATCCGCACAACGCGAGCCGCAAGGGCGTGGCCGAGGCGTGCGCGCGCTCGCTCAAGCGCCTCGGCACCGACCGTATCGACCTATATCTGCTCCATTGGCGCGGCGGGCATCCGCTCGCCGAAACGGTCGCGGGCTTCGAAGCGCTGAAGAAGGCGGGTCACATCCGCCATTGGGGCGTTTCGAATTTCGACGTCGCGGATATGGACGATCTGTTCGCCGCCGGCGGGGCGGGGTGCGCCGTCAATCAAGTGCTCTACAATCTGGGTCGGCGGAGTTTGGAGACGGGTCTGCTGGTACGGTGTCGCGCCGAGCGCATCCCGATCATGGCCTATTCGCCGCTCGAACAGGGCCGCCTGCCGAAATCGCCGGCGCTTGCGAAGGTTGCGGCGGCCAAAGGGGCGACGCCGGCGCAGATCATGCTCGCGTGGGCCGCCCGCCATCCCGATGTGATGGTGATACCCAAGGCCGGGAACCTCGCGCATTTGGCCGAGAACGTCGCGGCGATGGATTTGACGCTGACCGATGCGGACATCGCGGCATTGGACGCGGGCTTCCCCGCGCCGAAACGCCCGACGCCCATCGACATGCTGTGAATTACGCGACCGGCAGCGCCTTGGGCATTTCGCGCGCCATCGCGCGGGTGCGTTCGCCGAGCTTGGCGAGCGCGCGCTCCTCAAGCTGACGCACGCGTTCGCGGCTGACGCCGAAGCGCTTGGAAAGGTCGTCGAGCGTGGCCGGCTCGGCCGCAAGGTTGCGCGCGCGCACGATCGCCTGCTCGCGCGGATCGAGCGTCGCGAGCGCGCGTTCGACCAGCGACAGGCGCCAGCGCCGCTCGTCGTCCGCCTCCACGCGCGCCGCGAAATCGGCGGTGGGATCGGCGATTTCGCTCGCGAGCTGGTTGCCCTTCTCGGTTTCCAGCGGCGCGTCGAGCGGCACGACCGCGCCGCGCGTCGCGGCCTCGATCTCGGCCACGTCGATTTCCGGCAGGTTCGTCGCCCGCGCGATCTTGCGCTTGTCCGCGTCGCTGAGCGCGCGATCCTGATCGATGCCGAGCTTGCGTTTGACGTTGTTCAGCCCGAACAGCAGCTTTTTGCGCGCGACGGCCGTGCCCACCGTGACCAGCGACCACGACGACAGCAGGAATTCCTGGATCGCGGCCTTGATCCACCACATCGCATAGGTCGACAGGCGCACGCCGCGCTCCGGATCGAAGCGCTTGACCGCGTGCATCAGGCCGATATTGCCTTCCGCGATCAGATCGGAAACCGGCAGACCGTACCCGCGATACTTCCACGCCATCTTCACCACGAGGCGCAGATGCGAGGTCACGAGCTTGTGCGCCGCTTCGACGTCCTGCGCATCGCGGAACGCCTTGGCGAGCGCGCGCTCCTCCTCGAGTTCGAGGATCGGAAACTTGGCGATCTCGGCCATATACTGGGCGAGTTCGGCGCGTTGGGATTTGGGGGAAAAGCCGCTCCGGGGAGCGACGACGGCCGAAACGGCCATCGTAGGGGCAAATGACATGAGATCACCCTCCTTGGGCATGATCACGCTGCGGACCCCATCTGGGCATCCGACAATGTTCAAAGTAAGGCAGGTGCCGCCGGAATTCAAGGACCGATTTTAACGAAGATTAACGGGTCGGGACGGAAGATCCCCCGTCCGAGCATCCGCCCCGAACCGTCGGCAGCCAGCATCGCAAGGCTGACCACAGGGCTTTGATTTTTCTTTAGAATCCGACCGATATCGAGCCCTACGGGCACGCCCAAGATGGGGTGGTCGTGGGCCAGGATTTCCCGTGCGAGCCGCAAGGAGTCGGCCGGTAGCCACGGACCGTAGTCGCGGTAGGGCGCCGGCGCCACGCCGGCGGCCATCGCTCCCAGCCCGAACGCTTCCACGACTGCCGAATCCCCGATCGCGGGCAGGACCGCGCCGGGGGCCGAAACCGGCCCTCGGGGCGGGGTCGCCGGGGCCGTCGTCCAGGTGGCATCGCCCGCACGCTTGAAGCCGAAATCCCGGCCATTGCCGCCCAGGGCGGTGATGAGCCCGGCGGGCGCCTTTGCAAGGCACGCGCACGCCATCGCCATGGCGAGATTGAGGAAGAAAGCCGGTGCCCCCGCCAGGAAGCCGGCGATGTCCGGGGGCACGCGCGCGGCGAAATCGCGCGCGAGGGCGGCCGAAGCCCCCGCCGAACTCGCATGGAGATCGTCGCCCGCGTCGAGTGCGGATTTGGCGCGCGCGAGAAGATCGACGGGCGCATCGGCGACAAACGCGAAGGCCGGTACGAGCGCGCGCTCGATCCAGTTCAGGCGTTCGCGGGCCGCCGCCGCGGGCGACCCCAAGCGCAGGACGTCCCCGCCGCCTTCGTTGAACGGCGCCGCCGCCGTGCCCACGCGCATCAGCGTCATCGATGGCGAAACGGGAAAGGCAAGCGGCGTGACCACGCCGTAATCCTGCGCGGGATGGAGGGCGATGCGGCCGCGCGCGAGGTTGGCGCGGGCTTCGGCGTCGTCCTTCGCCCAGCCTTCGAAGCGGATCGCGGCCGCCAGCGAATTCGCGACCGGAGGCGGCACGTCGGCCGGATCGGCAAAAGGCGGCCCGGCGTGAAGGATCCATTTTTCGCCCGGCGGGCCCAGCGCGCGTGCGCGGATCGTCCCCGACCAAAGCGGGCGCATGGCGAGGAATTCGTCTTGATGCGGCATGGCGTCCGATCTATGCACGCCCCTTGCCATGACGCCAATCCGTTTGCTCGATGCCCGAAGCTACGCCGCCGCGCGCGCCGACCTTGTCGCTTTGCTGGTGGCAGCGGCGCAAGAAAACGCGGGCGTGAGCTTTTTGCCGCCGCTCGACCCCGCGCGCGCCGGGGCGTTTTGGGACTCGCTCGCCGCGAAGGCGGCGGCGGGCGGTGCCGCGATGTTCGCCGCGTTCGATGGCGAGCGCGCGGTCGGCACGGTCGCCTTGATGCTCGATACGCCCGAAAACCAGCGTCATCGCGCGGAGATCGCCAAGATGATCGTCGCGCGCGACGTCCGCCGGCGCGGTGTCGCGCGCGCGCTGATGGGGCAAGCGATCGCGTACGCCCAATCGATCGGCCGCACGCTGATCGTGCTCGACACCCGTACCGGCGATGCGGCCGAACCGCTTTACACGTCGATGGGCTTTCGACGCGCAGGCATCGTCCCCGATTACGCGCGCAACGCGACCGGCATCGAGGAAGCGACGACCTTCCTTTATCTCGATCTGCGGCCGCAAGCCGTACCGGATTTCGCGCCCTATCGTCTGCGCGCGGCGCGCGACGCGGATTCGCCGCGGGTGATCGCGCATATCGCGGCGATCTGGGCCGAGTATCCGGGATGTGTGATGGATTTGGCCGAGGAAAGCGATCTGACCGCCGTCGCCACCAGCTACGCC
>JADCGK010000083.1 GCA_020249045.1 Azospirillum sp.
AGCAAGAACCGGACCGGATGACCAAATCTTGGCAATGTCCCGCCACATTTCAACCGGCGACAGGGGCCCCGCCTTAAAAATAAGCGGCTATTCTACAATTTCACGCTGGAATGTTCTTCATTCGGCGGCGGCATGTGTCGCCAAACCGGGGAACAAAGGGGCGATCTCGCGATTGTACTTGGCCAGGTAGTCCTTAAAGGAAGTTCCGCCGGTCCCATATTCCACGCCGACGATGGACAATTGCCGGACCGCCAAACCCAAATGCGCCTGGTGGAAGGTGGCTTGGCGTGCCTCGTAAAGACGCAAACGCTCCATCAAAGGTGCGGCTGCGGCGTGCGCGTCGAGCCAGCGCACCCGTTCGGCCCGCGTGCCCGCCGGTGCCCGCGCCAGCAGCGCTTCGAAATAATGCCGCAGCGAATGCGCGCCATAGCGGTCGAACGCGCCGCAAATGTCGGCGCCGTAGCGGCGGTCGAATTCGCTCTCGGCGACGTGCACCTTGCCGCCCGCGTCGGCGGTGCCGCCGTTCCAATAGGCGCCCGCCACGCCCGCCATGATCTCGATCTTGCGGAACTGGAAGGATTGGAAGCCGCTGGTCGGCCCGATCGACGTGCGGAACTCGGCGAAGGCGCGCATGTCGCCGAGGATCGGCATGGTGCGGTTGACCGTGTCCCACAGCTTGATCGGCCGATCGAGGAAATAGACCGCTTCGTCGAACGCGCCCGCCGGCAAATCGGGGGCGGCGAGCGCGGTCTTCAGCGCGTCGAGCGTGCGGTCGAGATCGACGATGATCTGGTGGAACGCGATTTCGCAGATTTGATGGACGGCGATGAACAGATCCTCGTCCTTGGACGCGGTCAGCGGCTTTTTGCACGCGAGCAGCGCGTCCAGTCCCTGATAGGACCAATAATGGTTCTTGCTCGCGTCCATGTTCGGGTCCAGCGGCGGCAGGGGCTTGGCGTCGTATTTCTTCATCGCGGCCTCGTTCAGCGCGGGTCGGTCCGGTCCAGCACCCAGCGCGCCACGTCGTCGTGGACCTTCGCGCGGGCCAAGTCGCGGAACAGCATATGGTAGCCGCCGCCGTAGGTTTCCAGCGCGCGTTCGGCCGGCGGGGCGGGCGGCAGGCGGTCGAGCATCGCGCGCATCGCCGTCCCGGGCACCAGATTGTCGTTGGCCCCGATCAGGAACAACGCCGGCGGATCGAAGCTGGGCGCCGCCTCGGCGGCCGCATCCATCAGATCGACAAGACCGTAGAGCGCGTCCACGCGCGTGCGTTTGATGACGAGCGGATCGCGGCCGAGCTCGCGCAGCATCGGGATGTTGTCCGACGGCCGGATCCCCGTGCCTTCGACCGTCGGCGCCCAACCCGGCACGCTGTGCGCCAGCAGCCACAACCAAGCGCGGCTCCACGGCGACAGCGCGGCGCGGCCGCGCACTGCGGGCGCGCCGAGGATGGCCCCGCGCGCGCGCGTCAGGGCGCCCGCGCGGTGGGCGGCCATGATCACGGCCCCACCCATGCTTTCCCCGGCCACGAAAACCGGAATCCGCGGATGGCGCGCGGCGACGAGTTCGAGCGCCTCCCCCAAATCGGCGATCAATGCGGCCGTGCCGGGCCAAATGCCGGGCGTGGCGGTGCGGCCGAAGCCGCGTTGGTCGTAGGCGTAGGTGGCGATCCCGGCTTTGGCCCAGGATTCGGCGGGCAGTTCCCACGACCGCGAATGGTCGTTGAACCCGTGCAGCGCCAGCACGATCGCCTTCGGGGCTTGCGATTCGGGGGCCCACTGGCGCACGAACAATCGCGCGCCGTCGGCCATGACGAAGGCGTCCTGCGTCAGTGCGGGTGCGTGCAGCGCCGGACCGCGCGGGGCGGTCTGCGGCTGGGCGCATGCCGCGAGCATCGCCGCCAGAACCGCGGCGATCAGCGCCTTCATGCGGCCTGTCGCACCAATTGCAGGAACACGTCCTCGAGATCGCTTTCGCGCGTGCTGAGGTCGGCGATCCCCACGCCCGCGGCCGCGACGGCCGCGAGGATGTCGGCCGCCTTGGTCCGGCTCGGCCGATAGGGGACCAGCAGCAGGCGCGCGCCTTCGAGCTTGGCGCCGAAGGCGGCGAGCGCCGCGGGCACGGCCGCTAGATCGCGATCGACGGTCAGGCGCAATTCCTTGGCGTCCAGCCGCGCGAGCAGGGCCGATTTGCTTTCGTCGGCGACCAGCTTGCCGCGGTTGATGATCGCGATGCGATCGCACAGCTCCTCGGCTTCCTGAAGGTAATGCGTCGTCAAAACGACGGTGGTGCCTTGCGCGTTCAACGCGCGCACATAGGCCCACAGACCCTGGCGCAGTTCGATGTCCACGCCGGCCGTCGGTTCGTCGAGGACGAGCACCGGCGGCGAGTGGACCAACGCCTTGGCGACCAGCAGCCGCCGGCGCATGCCCCCCGACAGCGTGCGCGCATAGGCATCGGCCTTGTCGGCGAGCCCCACCGCTTCGAGGATTTCCATCGTGCGGCGCGCCTTGGCCGGCACGCCGTAAAGCCCGGCCTGCAGATCCAGCAATTCGCGCGGCGTGAAGAACGGGTCGATGTTCAGTTCCTGCGGCACGATGCCGATCGCGCCGCGCGCGTCGCGCGGATTGGCGTCGATGTCGATATCCCAAATCTTCGCCCGGCCCCCCGTCTTGTTGACCAGCCCCGCCAGGATGTTGATCAGCGTCGACTTGCCCGCCCCGTTGGGCCCGAGCAAACCGAACACCATGCCGCGCGGCACGTTGAGCGTGACGCCGTCCAGCGCGCGTTTTCCGCCGGCGTAGATTTTGGTCAGCCCGGCGATTTCGAGGGCGTTGTCGGGCGGCGGGGCGGGGTTCGGGGACGTTTGCATCGGACGGCGGCTTGGGTATCATCCGGACCGCACGGGCGCAACGCCCGGCGCACTCAGTATGGAAAGCCGAACCCGATGTCCCGCAGCGCCGCCATTCCCGCTCCGCCCGAAACGATCGAAGTCGACGACACGACCGTCGCGTGCGACGGCGGCGGCGGGGCGCTCGGCCACCCGCGCGTGTACCTGACCATGCGCGCCGACGGGACGGTCGAATGCCCCTATTGCGACCGGGTCTACGTGCTCAAGGGCGGGCCCGGCGCCGGGCACGGGCATTGAGCGGCGCCAAGCCGGACGCCGCCTCGCCCCATCGCCTGTGTTTGGTCGACGGGTCGGGCTTCATCTTCCGCGCCTATCACGCGTTGCCGCCGCTGACCCGGCCGGACGGCACGCCCGTGGGCGCGGTGCAGGGTTTCGTGAACATGCTCGTGCGGCTGATCGAAAGCCATGCGGGCGACCGGATCGCGGTGATTTTCGATACCTCGCGCAAGAGCTTCCGCAACGATTTCTACCCCGAATACAAAGCCCATCGGCCCGACCCGCCCGAGGATCTGGTGCCCCAATTCGCGTTGGTCCGCGAGGCGACGCGCGCTTTCGACCTGCCCGCGGTGGAATTGGCCGGGTATGAAGCCGACGATCTGATCGCGACTTACGCGGCCCTTGCGCTCGCCAAGGGCGAGACCGCGGTGATCGTGTCGTCCGACAAGGATTTGATGCAGCTCGTCCGGCCGGGCATCGAGATGCTCGACCCGCTCAAGCAGAAGAAAATCGGCGAAGCCGAAGTGGTCGAGAAATTCGGCGTCAAGCCCGCGCGCGTCGTCGACGTGCAGGCGCTGGCCGGGGATTCGACCGACAACGTGCCCGGCGTGCCCGGCATCGGCGTCAAGACCGCGGCCGAACTCATCAACGCCTACGGCGATCTCGACACGCTGTTGGCGCGGGCCGGGGAGATCAAGCAACCCAAGCGCCGCGAGACGCTGCTCGCGAACAAGGAGCAGGCGCTGATCTCGCGCCGGCTCGTCCAACTCAAGGCCGACGTTCAGGTCGAGGTTCCGCTCGAAGCCTTCGAGATCAAAAAGCCCGATCCGGCCAAGCTGCGCGCGTTCCTGGTCGATCAGGGATTCAGGTCGACCATCGGCCGGCTCGAAGCGATGGGCTGGCTCGGCGAAGGCCCGATCGCCGCGGCGAAGAAAGCCGCAGTTCCCTTAACCGCCCCGGCCGAAGCGCCCGCCGCGACGGGCCCCGCGCGCTACGATCTGGTCGACGATCTCGCTGGCCTCGATGCCTGGATCGCGCGCGCGCGCGATCGCGGCCGCGTTTGCGTGGATACCGAGACGACCTCGCTGGACGCGCGCAACGCCGAACTCGTCGGCGTGTCGCTGGCGGTGGACGCGGGCCACGCATGCTATGTGCCGGTGGGCCATGTCGAGCCGGGGGCGCCCGGCGAACTCGATTTCGGCGGCGCCAAGCTCAAGCCCGGCCAGTTGGCGCGCAAGGACGTGCTCGATCGGCTCGCCCCGCTGCTGGCCGATCCCGCGGTGCTCAAGATCGGCCATAACCTCAAATACGATATCCAGGTCTTCGCCGCCCACGGGATCGCCGAATTCGGGCCGTTCGACGACACGATGTTGATGTCCTTCGTGCTCGACGCGGGCCTCAACGGCCACGGCATGGACGAGTTGGCCGAAAAGCATCTCGGCCACGCGACGATCAAATACGACGACGTCACCGGCACGGGCAAAGCGCGCATCTCCTTCGCCGCCGTGCCGCTCGACAAGGCGCGCGACTACGCCGCCGAGGACGCGGAAGTCACGCTGCGCCTGTGGTCGCGCCTGCGCCCGCGCCTGATCGACGAAGGATTGCTCGCGTTCTACGAGCGCGTCGAACGGCCTTTGATCCCCGCGATCGTGACGATGGAGCGCAACGGCATCGCCGTCGATCCCGAGCGCTTGCGCCGGCTGTCGAACGATTTCGCGCTGCGGCTGGCCGAGCTCGAAAAGGCGATCCACGCCGAAGCCGGCCATCCGTTCAACGTCGGCAGCCCCGCCCAGCTCGGCAAAGTGCTGTTCGACGAGCTTTCCCTGCAATTGCCCGACGGCAAGGCGCCCGCCAAGACCAAGACCGGCGCCTACGCGACGGGAGCGGACGTGCTCGAGGATCTCGCGGCGCTCGGCCACAAACTGCCCCAGCTGGTGCTCGATTGGCGTCAGCTCGCCAAACTCAAATCGACCTATACCGACGCGCTGGTCGAAGCGATCGACCCCAAGACGAAACGCGTTCACACGTCCTTCGCGATGACCGGCGCGGCCACCGGACGCTTGTCGTCGACCGATCCCAATCTCCAGAACATTCCCGTGCGCAACGAGGAGGGCCGCAAGATCCGCGAAGCCTTCGTCGCCGCCGAAGGCACGACGCTGCTGTCGTTCGACTATTCGCAGATCGAGTTGCGGCTGCTCGCCCACGTCGCGGGCATCGACACGCTGAAGGACGCTTTCCGGCGCAATCTCGACATCCATGCGGCGACGGCGTCCGAGATGTTCGGCGTGCCGCTCGACGCGATGGACAAAGAGACGCGCCGGCGCGCCAAGGCGATCAATTTCGGCATCATCTACGGGATTTCGGCCTTCGGTCTCGCGCGCCAGCTCGGCATCCCCCAAGGCGAGGCGCGCGCGTATATCGACGCCTATTTCAAGCGTTATCCCGGCATCCGCGCCTACATGGACGAGACCAAGAAGCTCGCCCACAAGCAAGGCTATGTCAGCACGCCCTTCGGCCGGCGCATTTGGCTGTCGGAAATCGGCTCGAAGAATCCGGCGATGCGCGCCTTCGCCGAGCGCGCGGCGATCAACGCGCCGTTGCAGGGCGGGGCCGCGGACATCATCAAGCGCGCGATGGCGCGGCTGCCCGAAGCGCTGGCCCAGGCCAACCTTTCGGCGAAGCTTTTGCTCCAGGTGCACGACGAATTGCTGTTCGAAGTGCCGCCGGCCGAAAAAACGGCGGCCATCGGACTGATCCGCGAGGTCATGGAGCAAGCGCCGTCTCCGGCGGTGAAACTCGACGTTCCGCTGGTGGTGGATTGCGGCGAAGGGCCGAATTGGGCGCGCGCGCATTGAAGCGCGCCGCCTGACGCCCTATACTTGCGCGATATGGCCGTCACGCTTCCCATGCCGATCTTCACCCCGCAGGACGCGCAGGCCGCGCGTCAGGCCGTCCGCCCCGCGGCGGATGCAACGCTCGCCGACGTGGCCGGCCGCGCGGCGGAGATCAAGCGCAATCTGACGATCGCCTCGCCCGCGCCGGTGCCGCCCGCCCCCGCCGATTCCGGCCGGGGCCAAAGCGTCGATCTCGCCGCCTGACCGGACGCGCGCGATGGCCGAACTTTACCCCCCGCCCGATGTGATCAGCCCCGTGGCGCCGCGGACCGCGCCCGCGCGCGCCGAACGCGCCGCGGATCGTGCACCGGCACCCGCGCAAACCGGCGGGGCCGAGCCCGCCGCGCGCCCGCCCGCGCCGCCGGCGGCCTCCGGCCGCGGCCGGCAAGTCGATGTCGCCGCCTGAATTTTTCCGGTAACAAACCGGCAATCCGCGCCGTGCGAGAGTTTGCGTCATGACGACCGAATCGAACATCGCCGACGCGCGCGGCGCCTTGCAGGCGATCGACAAAAAGCTCGTCGAGCTTTGGCATTTGGGTTCGCGCTTCGTGGCGGGCTGGACGCTGGACGGCGCCACGTTGATCGTCGCGATGTCGCGGATCGCCGATCTCCCCAAGCTCGCGGCCGACGAACCGGCCCTGCTGCGCGGCGAGAAGCTGGACGTGAAGGAACTCGTGCGCCTGTGCAACCGGTCGGGTCTGCGCATGGAGGAGATTCCGGCCGGGCCGTGGTGGGCGTCGCCCGCCATGCTCGCGGCGCTCGAAACCGCGATCGGCCGCTACGCGATCCGGCGCACGGAATTCCATGCGATGGCGCGGATCGAGGTCGAACGCTTCCGCGATTTGCCGACCGCCATGCGGATCGCCCAACTCGCGACGCTCTCGCATTCGATCAATATCGCCGCCGAGCGGATGGAAGGTTCGGGCTCGGACATCGATCTGGGCCGCGCGCCGACGGGCGAGGGCTACCGGCTGTGGAACCGCCGCCAGGGCTGGAAAGCGGACATCGATCTGTTCTGTCTTCTGTCGCTCGCGCTGGCCGAAAACGGGTTGGCGCGCGCGCGCGACGCGGGCACGGCACCGGTGGTCAAGGCGGCGTTCGCGGTCGGCGGCGGCTGGGAGTTTTCGCTGCCCCGCGGCGGCGGCAGTCCCGCCATCCACAACGACGTGCTGGGCGAAATCGAGGACGAAACCCAGCATCTGCTCGAAGCCGCCTTGCCCGGACAGATCCTCATCGGTGCTTTCCAGCGCCCGATGGCCGACGGGCCGCCGCGCAAGGGCATGATCTACAAGCTGCTCGACGCGCCGCGCTTCGTCGGTTTGGCCCAGCGCCGGCTCGGCGATTTCGACAACGTGATGCTGGGGGCTGAGAAAGTCGCCGGAATCAAACTCTATCTGACCGGCGACGAAATCGGGCCGGGCACCTTCGACATCAAGGCCTTCGGTTACCCGATGGCGCAGTCGCGCACGATGGAAGCCTTCAACGTGAAGCTCAACATCCATCGGCCCGACCGGCCGCCCTTCTTCTTCGGGCTGCAGCACAAGGACCTGCGGGACGTCGCGCCGTGCCGCGCCTACCATTTGGATTCGGCGCCGCGCGACTACATGCTGCCGGCGTGAGCGTTCAGCGCACCATCCGGATCAGATAGGCCGCGTCGTCGTCGCTGAGCTGCGGGAAGGCCCCGCGCACCGCATCGAGCATCGCGCGGGTGGACTGGGCGTAGGCCGTGCCCGGGCGCAGCTCCGCGCGCACGCGGGCGCACAATTCGGCGACCGCGACGAGCCGGACGGGGGGTTGGTCGTCGTGCAACGTCATGTGCAGGGATTGCATGGTGCGTTCCTCGGACCCGTCGCCGCATTGTTTTTGGTTTTCGACCCGCGCTTGCGGCGGAAAAAGGGGCGCGGTCGTGTGTTGCGACGCGACCGCGCCCGCGAGTCGAGGCTGTTCGGCGACAGGGGAAGGATCGGGGACGCGCCGAATGCCGAGTCGTCGAATTGGGTAGGGCCTCGGAATCTTCAAGCCTACCCCAGCGAAAAAATGTGATTCGGTGCGCGATATTGGACAAAGGATACAAAATCCTTTGGTATCAGGAGGTTCCGCGTAGATCGGTACCGCGAATTCCGCTCCATTTTGAACGGGGTTTCGGCGGCGAAACCGCTTCGCCGCAGTGCGGTAGACTGCGCGTCCGATGATCGATCGATTGCGTGGTTGGGCGAGGACTTTGAAGCGCGAAGTGGGCGCGTTGTGGATCGCGGCGCGCGAGAAACGCACGCCCGCGCTCGCCAGAATCGTCGCCCTGGCGACGGCCGCCTACGCGTTGAGCCCGATCGACCTCATCCCGGATTTCGTGCCGGTGCTGGGTTTGCTCGACGATCTGATTCTCGTGCCCGCCGGATTGTGGCTTGCGCGGTACCTGATCCCGCCGGACTTGCTGGCCGAGTTCCGCGCCGCGGCGGCTGCGCGCCGGCCGCCGCCGAGCAAAGCCGCCGCCGCGGCCGTGATTGCGGTGTGGCTGGCCGGCGCCGCCATCGCTTTTTGGGCCGTGGCCTCGGTGCTCTGAAACGAAAAACCCCGGGGTACGGGACCCCGGGGTTCGGTCGTCGTCCGCTCGGTCCGCGTTCTTACGCGGCCTTGAGCAGCCCGCGCAGCACGTAGGCCAAGATGCCGCCGTGGCGGTAGTACTCGACCTCGTCGAGCGTATCGATCCGGCAGAGCAGATCGACGTTGTCCACCGCGCCCGACGCCCGCTTGATCGACAGCTTCACGGTCATGCGCGGCTTGATGCCGCCGCCGATGCCGGTGAAATCGCAGATCTCCGAACCGTCGAGCTTCAGCGTCTGGCGCGTCACGCCCTCGGGGAACTGCAGGGGCAGCACGCCCATGCCCACGAGGTTCGAGCGATGGATGCGTTCGAAGCTTTCGGCCACGACCGCCTTCACGCCCAGCAGGATCGTACCCTTCGCCGCCCAGTCGCGCGACGAGCCGGTGCCGTATTCCTTGCCCGCGAAGATGCACAGCGGCACGCCGCGCGCCTTGTACTTCATCGCCGCGTCGTAGATCGACATCGTCTCGCCTTCCGGCATCAGGCGCGTCATGCCGCCGGTCGTGCCGGGCGCCACTTCGTTCTTGAGCCGGATGTTCGCGAAGGTGCCGCGCATCATGATCTCGTGATTGCCGCGGCGCGCGCCGTAGGAGTTGAAGTCCGTCGGACGCACCTGGCGTTCGGTCAGATACGATCCCGCGGGGCCGTCCTTCTTGATGTTGCCGGCCGGGCTGATGTGGTCGGTCGTGATCGAATCGCCGAGCAGGGCGAGCGGCCGCGATCCCACGATGTCCGAGAAGCCGCCGGGCTCCTTGGGCAGATTTTCGAAATAGGGCGCGAGCTTCACGTAGGTCGAGCCGTCGTCCCACTTGTAGGTCATGCCCGTGCTGCCGCCCATCTTCTGCCACATCGCGTCGCCCTTGAAGACGTCGGCGTAGCGCTTGCGGAACATTTCGGGCGTCAGCGTCTTGCGGATCGTGTCGACGATCTCCTGGTTCGAGGGCCACACGTCCTTGAGGTAGACCGGACCGTCCTTGCCCATGCCCAGCGGTTCGTTGACCACGTCCTTGAGCATGGAACCGGCCAGCGCATAGGCGACCACGAGCGGCGGCGAGGCGAGGTAGTTCGCCTTCACCTGCGGATGGACGCGGCCTTCGAAGTTGCGGTTGCCGGACAGCACGGCCGTCACGGTCAGATCGCCCTTGTCGATCGCTTCGGCCACCGGATCGGGCAGCGGCCCCGAATTGCCGATGCACGTCGTGCAGCCGTACCCGGTCAGATGGAAACCGAGCGCGTCGAGATGCTGCTGCAGCCCCGCCGCGATCATGTAGTCGGTGACGACCTGCGAGCCGGGCGCGAAGGACGTCTTGACCCACGGTTTCGTCTTGAGGCCCTTGGCGACCGCGTTGCGCGCGACCAAGCCCGCGGCGATCAGCACGGCGGGGTTCGAGGTGTTGGTGCACGACGTGATCGCGGCGATGACGACGTCGCCGTTGCGCAGCGTGTAGCCGCCCGAGGCTTCGACCTTGACGCCTTCCTTGACGTTCTTGGGCCCGAGCAATTCGGGCAGCACCTTTTCGAAGCCGGCCTTGGCGGCGGACAGCGCCACCTTGTCCTGCGGGCGCTTCGGCCCGGCGAGCGAGGGCTCGACCGTGCCCATGTCGAGTTCCAGCGTGTCGGTGAACACGGGCTCGGGCGCATCCTTCTCGCGCCACATCCCTTGCGCCTTGGCGTAGGCCTCGACCAGCTTCACGCGCGCGGGCTCGCGGCTCGTGAACTTCAGGAACTCGATCGTCTCGGCGTCGATCGGGAAGAAGCCGCAGGTGGCGCCGTATTCGGGCGCCATGTTGGCGATCGTGGCGCGGTCGGCGAGCGACAGCGCGTCCAGGCCCGGGCCGTAGAACTCGACGAACTTGTTGACCACACCCTTCTTGCGCAGCATCTGCGTGACGGTCAGCACGAGGTCGGTCGCCGTCGTGCCTTCCTTGGGTTTGCCGGTCAGCTTGAAGCCGACGACTTCCGGGATGAGCATCGACACGGGCTGGCCGAGCATCGCGGCTTCCGCCTCGATGCCGCCCACGCCCCAGCCGAGCACGGCCATGCCGTTGACCATCGTCGTGTGGCTGTCCGTGCCGACCAGCGTGTCGGGATAGGCGTAGGTCGTGCCGTCGGAATCCTGCGTCCAGACGGTCTGCGCCAGGTATTCGAGATTGACCTGATGGCAGATGCCCGTGCCCGGCGGCACAACGCGGAAATTCGAGAACGCCGATTGGCCCCAGCGCAGGAAGGCGTAGCGTTCGCCGTTGCGCTCGTACTCGACCTCGACGTTCTTCTTGAAGGCGTCGGGGCCGCCGAAATGGTCGATCATCACCGAATGGTCGATGACCAGATCGACGGGCGACAGCGGGTTGATCTTGCGCGGGTCGCCGCCCATGGCGACCATCGCGTCGCGCATGGCGGCGAGGTCGACGACGGCGGGCACGCCGGTGAAATCCTGCATCAGCACGCGCGCCGGGCGATAGGCGATCTCGCGCGTCGATTTCTTGTTCTCGACCCAGGCCGACATCGCCTTGACGTCGTCCACGGTGACGGTGCGTCCGTCCTCCCAGCGCAGCAGGTTCTCGAGCAGAACCTTCAGCGACATCGGCAGACGCTCGATCCCGGTCACGCCGGCGGCGGCCGCGGCCTCGAGGCTGTAGTAGGTGTAGGTTTTTCCGTCGACCGTCAGCGTGCGGCGGGTTTTGAGCGTGTCTTGACCGAAAGCGGGCATGGTTTTTGGTTCCTCGGTTGCGGGCGGCCGTTGCGGCCCTCCCGGGACACCGTTCACGTAGCACGAAAACGGACCTTATACGAAGGGTTCGCACGTCAGGCAGGCGTTAACCATTGCCGTTGCATTGTGGGAGGCCGGCAATCCGGACCTGGAGAGCACCCCCCTTGGTTACGAACGGCGATCCGAGCGGTTTCGGCGCACGCGCCCTGGATGTCGGGCGCTTGCGTTGGTTCTTGCTCGCTTTGGTGTTGGCGCTGGCGGCGGCGATCGGGTTGGTGTTGTCGGTCGCGATCCGGCTTGCGACCGAACGCACGCTCGAAACCGCCCAGCGCCAAACCGCGGCGTTCGCGCGCACGCTGGAGGAGCACGCCGCGCGCAGTCTCGGCGCCGCGGACGCGGCCCTCAACGCGCTGACCCAAGCCCTCGAAGGGCGCGGCTATTTCGTCGGCTTCGATCCGGCTTTGCTGTTGCGCGATCGGCTCGCGATGGTGCCGGGCGGCGTCGCGGCCGTTTGGCTCGACGCCGAAGGACGTGTTGCTTTGGGCGCGGGCGCCACGATCGGCGATTGGCCGGTGAAGGCGGAGTTCGCGGCCCATCGAAAATCCGATGCCGGCATCCGGGTCTCGACGCCCACGGCCGAACCCGACGATCGCCCCTGGACGATCGTGCTGTCGCGACGGCTCGCCGGTCCGGACGGCGAGTTCGCGGGCGTCGTCGCGCTGGCGCTGGCAGGCGCATATTTCGGCGACTATTACGCCAGCGTCGACGTCGGGGCCGACGGCGCCATTTCGTTGTGGCGCGACGACGGCAAACTTCTGGCGCGCCACCCGGCCAGTCCCGCAGCACTGGGTCGGGTCTACGCGGGCCATCCGCTCGCACGGGGACTCTCGGGCAGGCTCGGCGAGCAGACCCTCAGCTTCGTTTCGCCGGTCGATGGGGTGGCGCGTTTTCAGGCTTGGCGGGCCGTGCCGGGACTGCCGGTGGCGGTGTCCGTCGGCTTCGCCCAGGATTCCTATCTGATGCCGTTGCGCGAGACGACGCGGTTGCTGACGGCGGCGGCGGCGGCCGGGGCGGCGCTGGTCCTGAGCCTTGCGCTGATCGTCTGGCTGCAACTCGGCCGGCTGCAGCGGCTCGATGCCGAGCGCCGGCTCGATGCCGAGCGTCTGGCGCAATCCCGCAAGCAGTTGCGCACGGTCGTCGATTCCGTGCCCGCGATCATCAACGCCAAGGACGCGCAAGGCCGGTATACGCTGATGAACGCCTATCAAGCCAAGCTGTTCGGCATCGCGCCGCGCGAGGCGATCGGCAAGCGTCTTTCGGATTTCGTCGATCCGGTTTTCGCCGCCGAGGTCGAGGCGCGCGAGCGCGCGCTGATCCAAAGCGGGCGCGAAATCCGCGATCAGGCGGAATCCTTCCCCGACGCGAAAGGCCGGATGCGCCACGTCCTGACCAGCAAAATGCCGATCCTCGACGAAACGGGCGCCGTCGCGCAGTTCGTTTCGGTGGCGACGGACGTGACGCGCGTTCGGGAAATGGAGCTGGCCGCGCGCGCGGCCGAAACGCGGCTGCGCGCCGCGCTCGAATCGATCCCCGAGGGATTCGCGATTTTCGACGACGCCGACCGCCTGCTGGTCGCCAACCGCACCTACGCGCGGATGTTCACCGCCCACGAGGATCCGGCCGCGATCATCGGCCTCAAATTCGAGGATCTCGTGCGCATATCGGTCGCGCGGGGCGAGCCGCCCGAGCCGGGCTTCGACGCCGAGTCGTGGATCGCCGAACGCTTGCGCCGGCACCGCGATCCGTCCGGCAGGGCCCGGGTGCTGAAGCTCGCGGACGGGCGGACGATCTCGATCTCCGAACGCCACGTGCCCGGCGTCGGCCTCGTGGGCGTGCGCACGGATGTCAGCCGTCTGGTCGAAGCCGAAGCCGAGCTCGTTCATGCGCGCGACGCGGCCGAGGCCGCCAACCGCGCCAAGTCGCAGTTTCTGGCCAACATGAGCCACGAGTTGCGCACGCCGCTGAACGCCATCATCGGCTTCGCCGAAATCATCGAAAAGGAAATGTTCGGTGCGGCCGGCAATCCGCGTTACGTCGATTATGCCCGGGACATCGCCACTTCCGGCCGGCATCTGGTCGAGCTCATCGGCGACGTGCTCGACATGTCGAAGATCGAGGCCGGGCGCTACGCGATCGAGGAGGAGAACGTCGATCTGCGCGCGGCGCTCGACGCGGCCTGCGCGATCGTGCGGGAGCAGGCGCGCCAGGGCGGGGTGCGGTTGGACGTCGCGCCGGACGCGCCCGTGCGGCTCGAAGCGCGCGCCGACGGCCGGGCGTTGCGTCAGGTGCTGCTCAATCTGCTGTCCAATGCGATCAAGTTCACGCCCAAAGGCGGCCGGGTCGAGGTTTCGCTGCGCACCCGCGCGGAGGGCATCGAAATCGCGGTCGCCGATACCGGCATCGGCATCCCCGCCGACGAATTGCCGCACGTGACCGAGCCCTTCCGGCAGGCGCACGGCAAGCGCGGCGCCTTCGGCGGCACGGGTTTGGGCTTGGCGATCACGCGCCGTCTGGTCGAGATGCATGGCGGCCGGTTGGAGATCGACAGCATCGTCGAAAAGGGCACGCGCGTGCGCGCGTTGCTGCCGGAATCCCGTCTGATCAGGACCGCGGCTTAGTCAACCCGCGAAGAAGCCGGCGAGTCCCGCGAGCACGGCGTCGCGCGCTTGGATGTGCGGCTGGTGCGCCGCCCCCGGCACCAGCCAGGTCTCGCAACGCCCGGGAAGCGCGCGGGCGATGCGCGCGAGCTGTTCCGGGCCGCCGTATTCGTCGGCCGCACCCTGCAAGGCGAGGACGCGCGCGGCGCACGGCGCGATGTCGCCTTCGATGTTCCAGAACGCGAACGGGCCCGAAAGCCAGATATCCGCCCACGCGAAAAACAACGCCTGCGCGCCCGCGCCGTGGTAGCGCGCGAGCTTCGCGGGCAGATCGGTCGTGTGCCAGGCCGCGACGGCGGCCTCGATGCCTTCGCGCGTGATCTTCTCGACGAAAACATGCGCCGCCATCGTGGCGATGCGCGCGTGGCGCGTGGGGTTCATCGCCCCGGCCAACAGCGCGATCGAGCCGCCGTCGGAATGGCCCAGCAGGTCGCACGCCGCGATCCCGGCGGCGTCCAGCACGTCGCCGAGAAGTCGCGCCTCGCGATGCAGATAATCGACGCGGCGCTTTTCCCGGATCGGGGCCGAGGCGCCGTGGCCGGGGCGTTCGTAGACAAAGCCGGGCCGGCGTGCGGCCACGCACAGCGCATCGGGGAAATCCCGCCATTGGGCGATCGACCCCAGCCCTTCGTGCAGGAACACCAGCGGCGTGCCGCGCGCGTCCGCCGGCCACACGCGGCGGAACGCGATTCGCCCGTCCGGCAGATCCAGGAACGCCACATCGTCGGGTTTCTTGACCAAGTTGGCGCTTCCTGGCTAAGTGGTCGCAAGGCCGAACGGCTTTCGCCGCGCCCGCGCACCCGGTTTACACCGCGGACGCCGGCGGGGAAAAGAAAAGCCGGCGGACCAGGGACTTCAACGAGGCGACGCCCGCCCCCGCAACCGATGCCCATGTCACCGCCCCCGTCGCGCGACCCCGCGCACGATACCTTCCCGAAGCTGCTGCTGCGCAACGCCGCCGTGCGCGGCGCGCGCGTCGCCATGCGCGAGAAGGAATTCGGCATCTGGCAAAGCTGGACCTGGGCCGAGATGGCGCGCGAAATCCGGTGCATCGCCCAGGGGCTCGCGGAGCTGGGCGTGGCGCGCGGCGACAAAGTGGCGCTGGTCGGCGACAACCGCCCGCAGCTTTATTGGTCGATGTGCGCGGCGCAATGTCTCGGCGCCGTTCCGGTGCCGGTCTATCAGGACGCGGTCGCCGACGAGATGGCCTACGTCATCGATCACGCGGGCGCCAAACTCGCCGTGGCCGAGGATCAGGAGCAGGTCGACAAGCTGCTGCAGATCCGCAAGAAGGCGCCCGGTCTCGCGCGCATCGTCTTCGAGGACGCGCGCGGCATGCGCAATTACGACGATGCCGCGTTGACGAGCTTCGCGCGCGTGCGCGAAATCGGCGCGGCGCGCGAGGCGAAGGACGCGGCATGGCTCGATGCCGAGATGGCCGCGGGCCGCGGGGCGGACGCGTCGGTCATGCTCTACACCTCGGGCACGACGGGCCAGCCCAAGGGCGTGCTGTTGAGCTACGACAACGTCATCCGCACGGCCGAAAACGCGATCGCGTTCGACGGTCTGAACGAAACCGACGAGGTCCTCGCCTATCTGCCGATGGCCTGGGTGGGCGACCACATCTTCTCCTACGCCGAGGCCTACGTCGCCGGCTTCTGCGTCAGCTGCCCGGAATCCGGCGCCACCGTGATGACCGATCTGAAGGAGATCGGACCGAGCTTCTTCTTCGCGCCGCCGCGGATCTTCGAGAACATCCTGACGCAGGTTTCGATCCGCATCGAGGACGCGGGCGCCTTCAAGCGCTGGCTCTACCGCTACTTCATGGCGTTGGCCAAGCGCGTGGGCATCGCGCTCATGGACAAGAAGCCCGTCGCCGCAGCCGACCGGCTGCTTTACGCGCTGGGCGAATTCCTGGTCTACGGGCCGATCAAGAACGTGCTCGGCCTCACGCGCATGCGCCTGGGCTACACGGCGGGCGAAGCGATCGGGCCGGACATCTTCGATTTCTACCGCTCGCTGGGGCTCAATCTCAAACAGCTCTACGGCGCCACCGAATCGAGCGTGTTCATCTGCATGCAGCCCGACGGCCAGATCAAATCCGACACGGTCGGCGTCGCGGCGCCCGAAGTTGAGATCAAGATCGCCGAGTCGGGCGAAGTGCTGGTCAAGTCCCCCGGGATTTTCCAGGCCTACTACAAGAACCCCGAGGCGACCGCCGCCGCGAAAACCGACGACGGCTACTACAAGACGGGCGACGCGGGTTTCTTCGACAAGGACGGGCATCTCAAGATCATCGACCGCGCCAAGGACGTCGGCCGGCTGCAGGACGGCACGCTGTTCGCGCCGAAATACGTCGAGAACAAGCTGAAATTCTTCAGCTACGTGAAGGAGGCCGTCGCTTTCGGCCACGGCCGGGATGCGGTCGCCGCCTTCGTCAACATCGATCTCGAAGCCGTCGGCAATTGGGCCGAACGCCAGGGTCTCGCTTACGCGAGCTATCAGGAACTCGCGGCGAAGCCCGAGGTCTACGATCTGATCGCGGCGTGCGTGGAAAAGGTGAACCGCGATCTCGCCGAGGATCCGAACGTCGCGGGCTCGCAGGTCCGGCGGTTCCTGATCCTGCACAAGGAACTCGACGCCGACGACGGCGAACTGACCCGCACGCGCAAAGTGCGCCGCAACTTCATCGCCGACCGCTACGGGCCGCTGGTCGATGCGCTCTATTCGGGTGCCGAGCGCGGGCATATCTCGACGGTGGTGACCTTCGAGGACGGGCGGACCGGCCGCATCGAGGCCGATCTTGCGATCCGCGAGGCGCCGCGTTTCGCGCCCGCGCGGCGCGTCGAACTCGCGCGGGCGGGTTGATCATGGCGAACAAGGGCCGGGTCATCGGGGATACGCTGCTGAAGGTCGAGAACGTCTCGCTGGGCTTCGGCGGCGTGAAGGCGCTGACCGACGTCTCCTTCGACATCCGCAAGGGCGAGATCCGCGCCATCATCGGCCCGAACGGCGCGGGCAAATCCTCGATGCTCAACTGCATCAACGGCTTCTATCACCCCAGCGCGGGCCAGATCACCTACAAGGGCCAGGTCCGCAAACAGATGCGCCCGCACGAAACCGCCGCCGGCGGGATCGCGCGCACGTTCCAGAACATCGCGCTGTTCCGCGGCATGTCCACCCTCGACAACATCATGACCGGCCGTCTTCTGAAGATGAAGCGCGGCTTCTGGTGGCATTGCCTGCATTGGGGGCCCGCGCTGCGCGAGGAGATCGAGCACCGCGAGCACGTCGAGCGGATCATCGACTTCCTCGAAATCCAGGCGATCCGAAAGACGCCGGTGGGGCGTTTGCCCTACGGCCTGCAAAAGCGCGTCGAACTCGGCCGCGCGCTGGCCGCCGAACCCGATCTGCTGCTGCTCGACGAGCCGATGGCCGGCATGAACCTCGAGGAGAAGGAGGACATGTGCCGCTTCATCCTCGACGTGAACGAGGAGTTCGGCACGACGATCGCCCTGATCGAACACGACATGGGCGTGGTCATGGACATCTCCGACCGCGTGGTCGTGCTCGAATACGGGCGCAAAATCGCCGACGGCACGCCCGACGAGGTGAAGAGCGACAAGCGCGTGATCGACGCCTATCTCGGCGTTCCGCACGAATGAGGGCGCGATGACGGGCGACATCCTCGGTTTTCTGTTCGGCCCCCTGAAGGAGATTTGGGAATTCCCGATCTTCTTCGTCGAAGTCGTCATCGGCGGCCTGCTGACGGGCGTGATGTACAGCCTCGTGGCGCTCGGCTTCGTGCTGATCTTCAAGGCGTCGGGCGTGTTCAATTTCGCCCAAGGTGCGATGGTGCTTTGCGCGGCGCTGAGCTTCGTCGGGTTCCAGGAATTGGGCGCGCCGATATGGCTCGCGCTGATCCTCACGCTCGCAACGATGCTGCTGATGGCGATGGCCATCGAACGGCTGGTCCTGCGCCCGCTCGTCAATCAGCCCGCCATCATCCTGTTCATGGCGACGATCGGGATCACCTTCTTCATCGACGGTCTGTTCCAGACGATCTGGGGCTCGGACATCAAGCGCATGGACGTCGGCATTCCGAAGGAGCCGATGGAATTCGGCGGCGTGCTGGTCAACACGTTCGACATCGTCGCCGCACTCGTCGCGGGCACGCTGGTCGCCACGCTCGCCTTCTTCTTCCAATCCACGCGCATCGGCCGGGCGTTGCGCGCCGTCGCCGACGACCATCAGGCCGCGCAATCGGTCGGCATTCCGCTGCGCACGATATGGGTCATCGTCTGGGCGGTGGCGGGGCTGGTGGCGCTCGTCGCGGGCATCATGTGGGGCTCGAAGCTCGGCGTGCAGTTTTCGCTGGCGCTGATCGCGCTCAAGGCGCTTCCGGTGCTCATCCTGGGCGGGTTCACCTCGATCCCGGGGGCGATCATCGGCGGGCTCATCATCGGGGTGGGCGAGAAGGTGGCTGAAGTCTACTGGGCGCCGGGGATCGGCGGCGGCATCGAGGATTGGTTCGCCTACATCCTGGCGCTGGTCTTCCTGATGTTCCGGCCCCAGGGGCTGTTCGGCGAAAAGATCATCGAGCGGGTGTGACGGCGCATGTTTTACCGCGAATCCGGCCAGTTCAAATCCGCCTACGCCGCCGATCAGGCGATGTTCCCGATTCTGCAGGACCGCATCGGGATGGCCGTCATCCTGGCCGTGGCGTTCGTCGGCGTGCCGATGGTCGCCAACGATTACTTCCTGTCGACGCTGCTGATCCCGTTCCTGATCTTCGCGCTCGCGGCGATCGGGCTCAACATCCTGACCGGCTATTGCGGGCAGTTGTCGTTGGGCACGGGCGGGTTCATGGCGTGCGGCGCCTTCGCGGCCTACAAGCTCGCGACCGCGCTGCCCGAAATGAACATCGTGGTCGTCTTCCTGTTGTCGGGCTTCGTGTCGGCGGCGGTGGGCGTGGTGTTCGGCGTGCCGAGCTTGCGCATCAAGGGTTTCTATCTGGCCGTGGCGACGCTCGCCGCGCAGTTCTTCCTGATCTGGCTGTTCACCAAGGTGCCGTGGTTCGTCAACTACTCGGCCTCGGGCGTGATCTCGGCGCCGCCGCGCGACGTGTTCGGCTTCTACGTCACCGGGATCGAGGCGACGGCGGAGGCGAAATACATTTTCTGCCTGTCTTTCGTCGCGGTCTTGGCGCTGGTCGCCAAAAATCTGGTGCGCGGGCGCGTGGGCCGCGCCTGGATGGCGATCCGCGACATGGACATCGCGGCCGAAATCATCGGCATCAAGCCCCTGCAGACCAAGCTGCTCGCCTTCGCCGTCTCGTCCTTCTATTGCGGCGTGGCGGGCGCGTTGTGGGCTTTCATCTACACGAGTTCGGTCGAAGCCCTGGCCTTCGACATCAACCGGTCCTTCCAGATCTTGTTCATGATCATCATCGGCGGGTTGGGTTCGATCCTGGGGTCGTTCCTGGGGGCGGCGTTCATCGTGCTGCTGCCAATTTTCCTCAACGTCGTGCCGACGGCCATCGGCGTACCGCTGTCCACCGCCATGATCGCGCATATGGAGTTCATGATCTTCGGCGCGCTGATCATCTTCTTCCTGATCGTCGAGCCGCACGGGCTGGCGCGGTTGTGGCAACTGGGTAAGGAAAAGCTGCGCCTGTGGCCCTTTCCGCATTGAGGGGCGCGGACTAAATACCTTGTCGTCCCCGTTGCCAAATCGGGATGCGTCGGGTTATCTCCCCGCGCGCTCGACGTTCTTCCATCCAGCCCCTCACCGAGGTCGCCGATGAAAAGCCTTCTCGCCGCCGCCGTAATCGCCTTGGGCCTTCCGGTCCTGACGCCCGCACCCGCGCAAGCCGCCGATGCGGCCGCGGGCGAAGCGGCCGCGCGCCGTCTGTGCGCCGCGTGCCACATCTTCACCGCAGAAGGCCGGCGCGGTGTGGGCCCCACGCTGTTCGGTCTGGTCGGCCGCAAATCCGGCGCCGTCGAAGGCTTCCGCTATTCGACCGCCAACCAGAACGCGAACGTCGTCTGGACGCCCGAAGTGCTCGACAAATACCTCATCAACCCGCGCGAATTCATGCCTGGTACGACGATGGCCTTCGCCGGCATCCGCAACGAAGTCGAGCGCGCCAACGTCATCGCGTATCTGCAGACGCTGAAGTAGGCTCGGGCGCGCGGGCGGGGCAACACCCCCCGCTCGCCGCACCGGTTGCCGCCGGCAGTCGGATTTTGGGTTTCGGTCCGGCGCAAACGCCGGTTTCCGGCAGGACCAGTTCGACTTTGGCGGCAGCTTCAGCGTCGCCGGCGAGCGCTGCGACGATCGAGCGGACTTGTTCGTAGCCGGTCGCCAGCAGGAACGTCGGCGCACGGCCATAGGCTTTCATTCCGGCCAGATAGAAACCGGCTTCCGGCTGCGCCAATTCCTTGGCTCCGTGCGGGCGCACCGTGCCGCATGAATGCAGATTGGGATCGATCAGCGGGCCCAGCGCGCGCGGACATTCGAGCGCCGGGTCCAGATCGAGACGGACTTCGCGCAACATGTCGAGGTCGGGCCGAAAGCCGGTGGCGGCGATCAGGCGATCGGCCTCGATCGCCCGGCCGTCCTCCGCGCGCAAGCGCAGACGCCCGCCCGCCCGCTCGATCGCCGCGAGGCGGAACTCGGTTTCCGCCGCGATGCGGCCTCGGCGCACCAATCCCGCGATCGTCGTCCCCAGCGCGCCGCGCGCCGCCAGCTTGTCGGCACCGCCGCCGCCGAACGCTTTCTCCAAATCGGCGCCGCGATAGAGCCAGACGATCCGTCCGGCGATGCCGTCGAGTTCGATCAACGTGCCGATCGCCGAATGCCCGCCGCCGAGTACGGCGACGGTCTTGCCCGCGTAGGCGTCGCGCGCCGCCCCGGCGATTTCGGGCATCGCGTAGGCGATGCGTTCGGCGTTCTCCGCCTCGCCCGGCGCCGCGCGTCCGTCCGAGCCGGCGGGGTTGGGTTGGAACCACGTCCCCGACGCATCGATCACGGCGTCGGCCGTCACGCGATAGGCGCCCGCCGGACCTTCCACGACGAGTTCGAAGGGGCGCGCGCTGCGGCCCGCGTCCTTGACCTTGTCGAGGCCGCGTCGGCCGATCGAGCGGACCCGCGCGCTCGTCCGCAAGGCGGCGCGGAGGGCGGGCACCGCGGCCAAAGTCGCGACGTAGTGGGCGAGCAAGTCGCCGCCCGTCGGGTGATCGAGCGGGTTGGGCGGAGTCCAGCCGGTTTCGCGCAACAGGCGTGCCGCAGCGGCGTCGATGTTCAACGACCAGGTCGAGAACATCCGGACATGCGCCCACTGGCGGATCGCGTGGCCCGCCTCGGGGCCGCGCTCGAGCACGATGGGCGTAAGTCCGCGTTCCAGCGCGTGCGCGGCCGCCGCAAGGCCGACGGGTCCCGCGCCGACGATCGCGAGAGTTTTCACCTGGGACATCGGCATTCTCCTGTCATTCCAGAAATTTCGAAATAATGGCCAAACCCATCATGCCGCGCGCGTGGCCGCGTCGGCCGGCGCGCACGCGCTTTCCGCGCAGCACTCGGCGACGAGAAACGCCACGAGGCCGCGCATCAGCTTGAAATCGGCGGTACAGATCAGCGTCGTCCGCTCGCGCGTTTGGCGCACGAGTCCGGTCGCGCAAAGAGTCTTGAGGTGATGGGAGAGCGTCGAGGCGGGCATATCCAGCCGCTGCTGGATTCGGCCCACCGGCAGCCCAGCCTCGCCCGCCCGGACCAGAAGCCGGAAAACGGCGAGGCGCGTCGGGTTGCCGAGCGCTTCGAGCTGGGTTGCGGCATCGGTGATCTTCATCCCCGACACTGTGCGCCGGGAAATCCCTTCCGTCAACGATATTTCCAGAAAAATCGAAACACGTCATTATTTCGTCATCGAGATCGGGCAGATTTTCCGCGTGAAAGAGGCCGCCATGACCGATCAGACCAAAAACGTCCTGTTCTTGTGCACGCATAATTCGGCGCGTTCGGTAATGGCCGAAGCGCTGCTGAACCGCTTGGGCGGTGGCCGCTTCAAGGCCTACAGTGCCGGCTCGTACCCGTCGGGCCGGATCAACCCGTTCGTCGAAACGCTGCTCAAGAAAATGAACTTCGATCTTGCGGGCTTCCGTTCGAAAAGCTGGAACGAGTTCGCCGTCCCCGGGGCGCCGCAACTGCACTTCGTGTTCACGGTGTGCGATCAGGCGGCGGGGGAAGTCTGCCCGATCTGGCCGGGCCAGCCGATCAACGCCCATTGGGGTTTCCCCGATCCGTCGAGTGCGACGGGCACCGATGCGGAGAAGGCCGCCTTCACCGCCGACGTATTCCGCATGATCGAACGGCGTATCGGCATCTTCGTCAATCTGCCCTTCGCCGCGCTGTCCACGCTGGAGTTGAAGCGCAAACTCGACGACATGGGCAAAGCGAAGGAGCCGGCGTGACGCGCAGAGACCGGCTGACGGCGGAGTTCGCCGGAACCGCGCTGCTGCTTGCGGCCGTCGTGGGCTCGGGGATCATGGCCGAGCGGTTGTCGGGCGGGAATGTCGGCCTTGCGCTGCTCGCCAACGCGATCGCCACGGCCGGCGTGCTCTACGCGCTCATCGCCGCTTTGGGGCCGGTTTCGGGCGCGCATTTCAACCCGATCGTCACGCTCGCCATGGCCGCGCGCGGGGATTTGCCGCGCGCGCTGGTGCCATCCTATCTCGTCGTCCAATTCGCCGGCGCGATCGTGGGCGTGTGGCTCGCCCATCTGATGTTCGACGTGCCGGTGCTGCAGATCGGCGTCAAAGTACGGACCGGCCCCGGCCAATGGGTGGCCGAAGCGGTCGCCACGTTCGGCCTGTTGCTGACGATCTGGCACGCCTCGCGCCATGCGCCCGCGCACATCCCGGCGGCGGTCGCCGGATATATCGCGGGCGCCTACTGGTTCACCGCCTCCACCAGCTTCGCCAATCCGGCCGTGACCGTCGCCCGGGCGCTGACCGACAGCTTCGCGGGCATCCGGCCCTTCGACGTGCCGGGCTTCGTTGCAGCCCAATTTTTGGGCTTGGGGCTGATCCTGCTGCTGACCCGCCGGTCGCCATAAAGGCTTTTGCGGCCCTCCCGATTCCGGGCTATCGTTCGTTTCACAAGGCCGGCGACGACCGGCCCCACGCTTCGCATCGCCAATCCGCGGCAAGACGGAAAATCGGGTGCGGGGAGTCGGACGACAAACGCAACAGGGAGATCGCCCCATGAGGTTCACCCGTCTCGGGTTCGCGTTCGCCGGTGCCGCGATGGTCGCGGCGTCGTTGGCCGCCCCCACGCCCGCGCTCGCGCAGGCCAACGAGCAGTTCATCCCCGCGCTGGTCTATCGCACCGGCCCGTTCGGACCGAACGGCACGCCCTTCGCCGACGGCTTCGTCGATTATCTGAAGATGATCAACGCCCGCGACGGCGGCGTGAACGGCGTTCGCCTGACCTGGGAGGAATGCGAGACCGCCTACAACACCGACCGCGGCGTCGAGTGCTACGAGCGCTTGAAGGCGCGCGGGCCCACCGGCGCCACCGCGATCGTGCCGCTGTCCACCGGCATCACCTACGCGCTGATCGAGCGCACGGTGCAGGACCGCATTCCGCTGCTGACCTCGGGCTACGGCCGGTCGGACTCCTCCGACGGGCGCGTCTTCCCCTGGACCTTCACGCTGCCCGCGACCTACTACTCGCAGATGGACGCGATCGTGCAGTTCATCCGCTCGAAGGAGGGCGGAAATCTGCGCGGCAAGAAGATCAGCTACATCTATCACGACAGCGCCTTCGGCAAGGAGCCGCTGCCCGTGATCCAGCGCTTGGCCCGCGAGCAGGGCTTCGAACTCACCGAGTTCCCGGTCCCCAATCCGGGCGTCGAGCAGAAGGCGATCTGGCTGCGCATCGGCCGTCAGATCCGTCCGAACTACGTGATCATGTGGGGCTGGGGCATCATGAACCCGACCGCCATCCAGGAAGCGGCGGCCGTGGGCTTCCCGCGCGACCGCTTCATCGGCGTGTGGTGGGCCGGGTCCGAACAGGACGTGACGCCGCCGGGCGATCTCGCGCGCGGGTATCTCGCCGCGAACTTCCACGGCACGGGCAAGGACTTCAAGTTCATCCGCGACATCGAAAACCTGGTCCATAAGCCGGGCCAGGCCACGGGCGACGGCAAGCATCTCGGCACCGTGCTCTACAACCGCGGCGCCGTGAACGCGGCGATGATCGTGGAAGCCGTGCGCGCGGCCCAGGAACGTCACGGGCGCGGCCGCCCGATGACCGGCGCCCAGGTCCGCGACGGGTTCGAGGCGCTGAACCTCGATCCGCAGCGTCTCGCGGCGATGGGCTTCGAGGGCTTCATGCCGCCCTTGCGCCTGTCCTGCGCCGATCACGAAGGCGGCGGCATCGTCCGCATCCAGCAATGGGACGGCAGGAAGTGGAACTGGGCGTCCGACTGGATCGAGCCCAACCGCGCGATGATCCGCGAAATGTACGAAGCGACGTCCATGCAGTACGCGCGCGAAAAGAACATCACCCCGCGCGATTGCGCGCGGCAAAGCTGATCGGCAGCGATCGGCGTCTGCGACCGGGGCGGATCGGCGACGATCCGCCCCTCTCTTTGCCGGGACGGGAAATTCAGGGATAGCGACGATGACCACCGCCGCCGCGGAACTCGAACGCAAGATGGCCGCCCCCGCCGCCGCGCCGCTGCTGGCGGTGCGCAACATCGAAGTCATCTACGACCACGTCATTCTCGTGCTGAAGGGCGTCAGCCTCGAAGTGCCCAAGGGCGGCATCGTCGCCCTGCTCGGCGCCAACGGCGCGGGCAAATCCACCACGCTCAAATCGATCTCGAACCTGCTGCGCGCCGAACGCGGCGACGTGACCAAGGGCTCGATCGAATACAAGGGCGAGCGGATCGAAAAGCTCACGCCCAACGACCTCGTCAAGAAGGGCGTCATCCAGGTGATGGAAGGCCGGCATTGCTTCGGCCATCTGACGGTCGAGGAAAACCTCCTCACCGGCGCCTACACGCGCACCGACGGCCGTGCGGCGATCGCGCGCGATCTCGAGATGGTCTACGGCTATTTCCCGCGCCTCAAGGAACGCCGCAAATCCCAGGCCGGCTACACCTCGGGCGGCGAGCAGCAGATGACGGCCATCGGCCGCGCGCTGATGAGCAAGCCCGAGACCATCCTGCTCGACGAGCCCTCGATGGGCCTGGCCCCGCAGCTGGTCGAGGAAATCTTCGAGATCGTCGTGAAGCTCAACAAGGAGCAGGGCGTGTCGTTCCTGCTCGCCGAGCAGAACACCTCGATCGCGCTGCGCCACGCGCATTACGGCTACATCCTGGAAAACGGCCGCGTCGTGCTCGACGGCACGGCCGAGGCGCTGCGCGGCAACGAGGACGTCAAGGAATTCTATCTCGGCGTTTCCGGGGCGGGCCGCAAATCCTTCCGCGAGGTCAAACACTACAAGCGACGCAAGCGCTGGCTCGCGTAGACTCCGCGACATGTCCGATTCGCTCCATTTCGACTCCCTCGAAACCCAGGACCCCGGCCAGCGCGAGGACCGGTTGTTCGCCGCCTTGCGCGAACAGGTCGCCCACGCCCAGGACGAGGCGCCCTATTTCGCCGAAACGCTGAAGGACGTGGACGCGAACGCGCTCGTCGACCGTGCCGCGCTGGCCGCGCTTCCCGTCGTGCGCAAGGGCGAGCTCATCGAACTCCAGAAAAGACGCTTCGCCGCACGCGATCCCTTCGGCGGGATGACCGCCGTCAAGACCGGAAATCTGGGCCGCATCTTCATGTCGCCCGGGCCGATCTACGATCCCGAAGCCGCGCGCCCCGATTTCTGGCGCATCGCGCGCGCGCTGTGGGCCGCGGGCTTCCGGCGCGGCCACGTCGCGCACAATTCTTTTTCCTACCATCTCACCCCGGCGGGCTCGATGCTGGAGATGGGCGCGCACGCGATCGGTTGCGCGGTCGTGCCCGCGGGCGTCGGCAACACCGAACTTCAGGTCCGCGCGCTCGCCGACGTGCGGCCCGACGGCTATATCGGCACGCCCTCGTTCCTCAAGATCCTGCTCGACAAAGCCAAGGAGATGGACGCCGACGTTTCCTCGCTGAAACGCGCGATGGTCTCCGGCGAAGCCTTGCCCAAGGCGTTGCGCGCCGAGATGAAGGATCGCGGCCTCGACGTGCTGCAATGCTACGCCACGGCCGATTTGGGGCTGATCGGCTACGAGAGCATCGCCGACGAAGGTCTGATCCTCGACGAGTGGGTGATCGTCGAAATCGTCCGGCCCGGCACGGGCGATCCGTTGCCCGACGGTGCGGTGGGCGAGGTCGTGGTGACGACGCTCAACCCCGATTACCCGCTGATCCGCTTCGGCACCGGGGATTTGTCGGCGTTCGTGCCCGGCGTTTCGCCGTGCGGGCGGACCGGCAAGCGACTGAAGGGGTGGATGGGCCGCGCCGATCAAACCACCAAGGTCAAAGGCATGTTCGTGCATCCCGGACAGGTGGCCGACGTGGCCAAGCGACACGGGATCGCGAAATTCCGCCTGGTCGTATCGCGCGAAGGCGACAACGACGCGATGACGCTGAAGGTCGAAGCGCCGCACGACGCGGCGTTGGCCGCGAAACTGGCCGAAGCGCTGGTCGCCGTCACGAAGCTGAAGGGGGCGGTCGAATTCGTAGCGCCCGGCGCGTTGCCCAACGACGGCAAGACGATCGAAGACGCGCGCAAATACGATTGACCGTCCAGCGGGCCTCGCCGACGGCGGTGGCCGACGGGGCCGGCGCTTAGCGCCCGGCGGCGGCCGTCATCAGCGAAGGGTCGGTCGCGATCAGCGATTCCGAAACGCGGCCTTGCGCCCAGGCGAGCGCCACGAGACCCACGATCAACGAAATCAACGACACGGCGGCCAACATTTTCTGCTCCTTCGATGGGCGCGGCGGTGAAAGAACCCCGCGCGATGGGTCTGAACATGCGCCACAACTGGGGATTTTGCGTGCGGTAAGCCTGCGCTCAAGATATGCGTTAAACACATGTATCGAGACATAAGGGTCGTGAAAAACGCATGACAAAGACATGAAAGATCAAATTTCCGTATCTAAATCAATGATCTATCAAAAATCATGATTTGGCCACAAACCGGCCCGAATAGCGCCCGATCCGCCTCGTTATATGAGCATCGACGGAACATCGGCGATCGCGCACGCAACGTTCCGCCGACCTCTCGCCCGAGAGGGACTCCCCGGACTCCAGTCCCCTCGGGAACTTGCGCGAAGGCGGGGAAGGGCGCGGATGTACCGCCCTTTCCCGCCCTTCTTTTCCCGCCTGGTTTTTCCTTCCCGCCGGTTTCCCGATAGATTGCCGCCATGGGGATCGCGTCGCGTTTCGAAGGCCGCGAGCTCGCCTGCGTGCGCGGCGGGCGAATCGTGTTCGCGCGCCTTGCGTTCGACGTGACGGGCGGCGGCTTGCTGATCCTGCGCGGGCCCAACGGGGCGGGCAAATCCAGTCTGCTGCGCGTGATGGCGGGCTTGATCGCGCCCGCCCATGGCGCCTTGATCTGGAACGGCGAGGACGCCGACGCCGATCCCGTCGCCCATCGCGCGCGCGCGGCCTATGCCGGGCACGACGACGCATTGAAGCCGGGCCTGACGGTGCGCGAACATCTCGCCTTCCACGCCGCTTTGCGCGGGGCGGACGCGAGGCACCTCGATGCGGCGCTCGAGGCGTTCGGGCTGACGGCGCTCGCGACGACGCCCGCGCGCTTGCTCAGCGCGGGTCAGCGCAAGCGCGCCGCGTTGGCCCGTTTGATCGCCGCGCCCGCGCCGATCTGGCTGCTCGACGAACCGACCAACGGGCTCGATGCGGGGGCCGTCGCGAAGCTCGAAACGGCGATCGCCGCCCATCGCGGGGCCGGCGGCATCGTCGTCGCCGCCACGCATCTGGACTTCGCCGGCGCCGGGGCGGCGACGCTCGACCTCGCCGCGATGCGCGCCGCATGAACGCCGCGCTCGCCCTGATCGCGCGCGACGTTCGCCTTGCGTGGCGTCATCCGCACGAGATCGTCACGATCCTCGCCTTCTTCGTCGTGGCCGCATCGCTGTTTCCCTTCGGCATCGGCCCCGAACCGCAGATTCTGGCGCGCGTGGCGGTCGGCATCGTCTGGGTGGTCGCGCTGCTCGCGGCGCTTATGTCCCTCGAGCGGCTGTTCCAGGCCGAGGCCGACGACGGTTCGCTCGATCTGCTTGTCGGTGCGTCCGCGCCGCTCGAATTGCTGGCCCTCGCCAAAATCGTCGCGCAATGGCTGACGACGGCGGTGCCGCTGATCGCCGCCGCCCCGGTGGTCGCCACGATGCTGAACCTGCCGCCCGAAGGCTTCGGCGTGCTGATGCTGACCTTGATCCTGGGCACGCCGGGCCTGTCGCTGTTCGGCGGGATCGGGGCGGCGTTGTCGGTGGGGGCGCGGCGCGGCGGGGCGTTGCTGGCGTTGATCGTGCTGCCGTTGGTCGTGCCGATCCTGATTTTCGCCGTCGCCGCTGTGGATGCCGCCATCGCGGGGTTGAGCCCGCGGCCCCATCTTTTCCTGCTCGCCGGGCTGTCGGTCTTCGCGCTGACCTTGGCCCCGTTCGCGATGGCCGCCGCCTTGCGCCAAGCGACGGAATGACGCGCCTTAATTCGGCCCAGATGAGGTTGGATTTTCGGGGTCGTCCGCGCCATAGTCCTTGGCACCAGGGAAGCCGAAAATCGCAGGTCGTTCCGTGAATTGGCATCGCTACGCCAGCCCCGCCGCGTTCAAGCGTTTCGCCGTGCGCGTCCAGCCTTGGACGGCCGGGGGCGCGCTCGCTTGCCTGGGCGCCGGGCTCTACATGGCGTTGTTCGCTTCGCCCGCCGATTACCAGCAGGGCGAAAGCGTGCGCATCATGTACGTGCACGTGCCCGCGGCGTGGATGGCGATGTTCGTCTACGCCAATCTCGCCCTCGCCGCCGCCGCAAGCCTCGTCTGGCGCCATCCCTTGGCCGACGCCGCGGGCCGGGCGATCGCCCCCATCGGAGCGGCCTTCACGCTGCTGTGCCTGGCCACCGGTTCGCTGTGGGGCAAGCCGATGTGGGGCACGTGGTGGGTGTGGGATGCGCGGCTCACGTCCGTGCTGATCCTGTTCTTCGTCTATCTCGCCTACATGGCGCTCAACGCGGCATTCGACGATCCGACGCGCGGCAGCCGCGCCTCGGCCGTGCTGGCGCTCGTCGGCGCCGTCAACCTGCCGATCGTCAAGTTCTCGGTCGATTGGTGGAACACGCTGCATCAGCCCGCTTCGCTCACGCGGCTCGACGCGCCGGCGATCCATTCCTCGATGCTGTGGCCGCTGCTCGCCATGGCGCTCGGCTACACGCTGCTGTTCGCCTATCTCGCGCTGATCCGTATTCGCGCCGAATTGATCGAACGCCGTCTCGCCGTGCTGACGCATGCCAAATTCGCCGCGGAGCCGGCGCGATGAGCGAATTCCTCGCGATGGGCGGCTATGCGGCCTATGTTTGGGCCAGCTACGCGTTGAGCGCCGCGGTGATCGGCGGGTTGGCGCTGGCGAGTTTCCGCCGCTTGAAGGCGCTCGAATCGGCGTTGGCCGAACTCGAAACGGGGGACGAACGATGAAGCTCCCCAAAGCGCGCGCCGCCAAGCGCCGGCGTCTGGCCGTTTTGCTGCTCGCCCTGTTGGGGCTCGGCACGGCGACCGCGCTGACGCTGACCGCGTTCGACGATCATCTGGTGTTCTTCCACACGCCCAGCGACGTCGCCGAAAAGAAGGCGCCGGTCGACCGGCAGATGCGCATCGGCGGCCTCGTCGAGATGGGCTCGCTCGAACGCACGCAAGGCGCGCCGGAGGTGCGTTTCCGCGTGACCGATCTGGAGAACGCGATCCCGGTCGTCTATCGCGGCGTGCTGCCCGATCTTTTCCGCGAAGGGCAGGGCGTGGTCGCGAACGGCAAACTCGCCGCCGACGGCGTGTTCCGCGCCAGCGAAGTGCTCGCGCGCCACGACGAAAACTACATGCCGCCCGAAGTCGCCGAAGCGCTCAAGCGCTCGGGCCGTTGGCAGGACGTCGTCGGGCCCGGTACGGCGCCGCCGCCCGCGAGGAACTGACATGATCGCCGAACTCGGACATTACGCGTTGGTCTTGGCGCTGTGCGTGGCGCTGGCGCAATCGATCGTGCCGCTCGCCGGCGCGCAGAAGGGCGATCCCGCCCTGATGGCCACGGCCAAGCCCGCCGCCTACGCCCAATTCCTGCTCGTGGCGCTCGCGTTCGGCTGCCTGATCCATGCTTTCGTCGTTTCCGACTTCACGGTCGAGAACGTCGTGCGCAACTCGCATTCGCAGAAGCCGATGCTCTACAAGGTCAGCGGCGCCTGGGGCAATCACGAGGGCTCGATGGTCCTGTGGTCGCTGATTCTGGCGTTGTTCGGCGCTTCGGTCGCGGCGTTCGGGCGCAATCTGCCGCCGGGCTTGAAGGCGCGCACGCTTTCGATCCAGGCGATGATCGGCGTGGCGTTCCTCGCCTTCATCGTGTTCACGTCCAACCCGTTCGAGCGCGTGCTGCCGCCGCCGCCCGACGGCCAGGATCTCAATCCCCTGCTGCAGGATCCCGGTCTCGCCTTCCATCCGCCGCTGCTTTACGTCGGTTATGTCGGCTTTTCGATCGTCTTCGCCTTCGCGATGGCCGCCCTGATCGAAGGCCGCGTGGACGCGGCGTGGGCGCGTTGGGTGCGCCCGTGGACGCTGGCGGCCTGGGCCTCGCTGACCGCGGGCATCGCCTTGGGGTCGTGGTGGGCCTACTACGAACTCGGCTGGGGCGGCTGGTGGTTCTGGGATCCGGTCGAAAACGCCAGCTTCATGCCCTGGCTGGTCGGTGCGGCCTTGCTGCATTCGGCGATCGTCGCGGAGAAGCGCGACGCCCTGAAGACGTGGACGATCCTGCTCGCGATCCTCGCATTCGCCCTGTCGTTGATCGGCACCTTCCTGGTGCGCTCGGGCATCCTCACCTCCGTGCACGCTTTCGCGGTCGATCCCCAGCGCGGCGTCTTCATCCTCGCGATCATCGTGGTCGCGATCGGCGGTTCGCTTGCGCTCTACGCGTGGCGCGCACCCATGCTCAAGGGCGGCGGCTTGTTCCAGCCGATCAGCCGCGAAGGCGCGCTCGTGCTCAACAATCTGCTGCTCGCGACGGCGACGGCGACGGTCTTCATCGGAACGCTCTATCCCCTGTTCCTCGAAGCTTTGGGCGGCGCCAAGGTCTCGGTGGGGCCGCCCTTCTTCAACGCGACCTTCGTGCCGCTGATGGTGCCGCTGCTGCTGGCCGTGTCGTTCGGCCCGCTGCTCGGCTGGAAGCGCGCGGATCTCGCCGGCGCGCTCCAGCGCTTGCGCGCGGCGCTCGTGCTGTCGGTGGCGGCGATCGTGGTCACGCTGTGGATGGATCACGGGCGCAATCTGATCGCCGCCGCGGCCATCGGCCTTGCGGCGTGGCTGTTCTTCGGCGCCTGGGTCGAATGGGCCGAGCGCGTGAAGCTCTTCCGCGCGCCCTGGGCGACGGTGTGGGAGCGCGCGGTCAATCTGCCGCGCGCGGCCTGGGGCATGACCATCGCGCATGCCGGGGTCGGCCTGATGGTCCTCGGCATCACCGGGTCGACCGCGTGGCAAAGCGAATCGATCAAGATGATGCGCCCGGGCGAACGCTTCGATCTCGCCGGCTACACTTTCGTGTTCAAGGGGACCGAGCGGCGCGAAGGCCCCAATTTCTTCGCCACGCGCGGCGTGTTCGAGGTCTACAAGGGCGAACGGCTTTACGCGACGATGACGCCGGAGAAGCGCCTGTTCCCGGTCGCGGGTACGACGACGACCGAAGCCTCGATCCGCACCAACATCCTCGCCGATCTTTATCTGACGATCGGCGATCCCGAGGGCGGCGGCCAGCCCGGCTCGCCCGGTGCGCCTGCCTTCATCGTGATGGCGGGTTCGGACACGCCGTGGACCGTGCGCGCCTATCACAATCCGCTCGTACCGTGGATTTGGCTCGGCTCGCTCGTGATGGTGCTCGGTGCGGGCGTCTCGCTGACCGACCGGCGCCATCGCGTCGGCGCGCCGCGCCGCATGGCCGCGCCGGGCGCCATGCCCGCGGCGGCCGAATGAAGCGCGCGCTCTATTTCCTTCCGCTCGCGGCGTTCTTCGCGCTCGCCGGCTATTTCGGCTGGGGGCTGACGCGCGATCCGTCGAAGATCCCGTCGGCGTTGATCGACCGGCCGATCCCCGAGTTCGCGCTGCCCGAACTCGCCGGTGCGGGGCGGCCGGCGTTGTCGACGGCCGCGATCAAGGGCGAGGTCGCGTTGGTCAACGTCTTCGCGTCGTGGTGCCTGCCCTGCAAGGTGGAACATCCCATCTTCATGCGTCTGGCGCGCGAACGCGTCGTGCCGATCCACGGCATCTCCTACAAGGACAAGGCGGAGGATTCGCGCCGCTGGCTCGCCGATCTCGGCAATCCCTACACGGCCATCGGGTGGGATTTCGACGGCCGCGTGGCGATCGATTGGGGCGTCTACGGCGTGCCCGAAACCTTCGTCGTCGATCGTACGGGCACGATCCGCTTCAAGCATGTGGGGCCGATCACGCCCGAAATTCTCGACCGCCAGATCCTGCCGCTGGTCGAACGGTTGAGGCGCGCGTCGTGACGCTGCGCCGCATCGGGTTTGCGCTTCTGTTCGCGGCGTTCGGCGCGGCGCCGGCTTGGGCCGTGCTGCCCCACGAACGTCTGGCCGATCCGGCGTTGGAGGCGCGTGCGCGCGCGCTGAGCCTCGAACTGCGCTGCCAGGTTTGCCAGAACCAGTCGATCGACGACTCCAACGCGCCGCTCGCCGCCGATCTGCGCCGGATCGTGCGCGAACGGCTGAGTGCGGGCGACAGCGACCCGGCCGTGCTCGATTTCGTCGTGCGCCGCTATGGCGATTACGTGCTGCTGCGCCCGCCGGTGCGCGAGGATACCTACGCCCTGTGGTACGGGCCTTTCGCCGTGCTGATCCTGGGCGCCGTCGGGGCGGCGGTCTATCTGCGCCGGCGCCGGCCCGACGCGCAAGCGGCCGCGCCGGCCTTGTCCGAGGCCGAGGAGAAGCGCCTGCGTGCGCTGTTGGAGCGGCGCGAATGATCTGGGTGGCGGTGGTTTTGCTGACGGCGGCGACGGCGGCCGCGTTGCTGTGGCCGATACTGCGCCCGAAGGCGGAGGCGCGCGCGCGCGCCGATTACGACGCCGAAATCTATCGCGACCAATTGGCCGAGTTGGAGCGCGACGTGGCGCGCGGCCAGATCGGCGAGGCCGAGGCCAAAGCCGCACGCGCGGAAATCGGCCGGCGCTTGCTCGCGGCGGTCGATGCGGCACGCGAAGTCGGAACGCCCGCGCCCGCATGGCGCAAGGCGTCGCTGGTGCTGGGTGTCGTCCTGCCCTTGGCGGGACTTGCGGTCTACGCCGATCGCGGCACGCCCGACGCGCCCGGCCAGCCTTTGGCCGAGCGCCAGCTGCAAGGTCCCGACGACACCGAGGGCGAGATCCGGCGCGTGGCCGATTTCGCGCGCGCGATGCGCGAGCGCGCCACGCGCGACCCCAACGATCTGGAAGCGTGGGTGCGGCTTGCGCAAGCCAGCCAGGCGCTGAACCTGCCGGCCGAAGCGCTCGCCGCGTGGCGCAAGGCCGACGAATTGTCCGGCGGGCCGCCGGAGATCGCGGGGCCCCTCGGCGAAGCGGCCGTGGCCGCAGCCAACGGCACCGTGACGCCCGAGGCCGAGCGCGCCTTCGCGCGCGTGCTGGCGGCCAGCCCCGGCGATCCGCGCGCGCGTTTCTATACGGCGCTCGCCAAGCAGCAGGCGGGCCGCGCGCGCGAGGCCGTGCAAGCGTGGTTCGATCTGCTGGCCGCCTCGCCCGCTGATGCGCCCTGGGTCGGGCCGGTCCGCGCGCGCATGGAGGAAGCCGCGCGCGAAGCGCGCATCGACCTGCGCGCGTTGCGGGCCTCGGCCGGCACCCCGCGCGCCGAAGTGACGCTCGGCGCCCCCTCGGTCGTGCCGCCCGGGGGCGAAGCCATCGCGGCGCTGCCCGATGCCGAACGCACCCGTGCGATCCGCACGATGGTGGAAAGCTTGGCCGCGCGTCTCGAAGCCCAGCCCGACGATCTGGACGGTTGGCGGCGCCTCGCGCGCGCTTGGCGCGTGCTCGGCGAGGGTGAGAAGGCGCTCGCCGCCTATGCCCGCACCGCCGCGATCGTGCCCGACCGTCCCGACGTGCTCGCCGATTACGCCGACGCGTTGCTCGACCTCGTGCCCGAAAACGCGCGTCTGCCCGAAGCCGGGCGCGCGGCGGTTTCGCGGCTGCTCGATCTCGAGCCCGCGAACGCGACCGCGTTGTGGCTCGCCGGCCAGGACGAAGCGAACGCCGGCAACCGGCTGGCGGCGAGCGCGCTTTGGCAGCGCTTGCTCGCGACGATCCCGGCGGATTCGCCCGCGCGCGCGGATCTCGCGCGGCGGATCGACGCGCTCAAGCGCGGGGAGTAGTCGCCACCGCGACCGCGTGGACGCGCAGCCGCGCGGCTTTTCCCGCCAGCGCGATGTCCCCGATATCGGTCAGCCGCGCGCGCAACGCGCGGTCGACGATCCGTTCGGCGAGGACGTCCGATACGATCAGGCGTTTGCCCAGATCGCGCGCGGCGGTTTCCAGCCGCTTGGCGACGTTGACCGTGTCGCCCAGGAACACGATCTCACGCCGCGCGTCGCCGATCTCGCCGGCCGCGACGACGCCCGCTTGCAGGCCCCCGCGCCAGCGCGGCGCCACCCCGAACTTCGCCCGCAGGCGCGGCGCGGCGGCGTCGAGCGCTTCGAGCGTGGCGATGGCGCCCGCCAAGGCGGCCTCGGCGCGCGCGCCGGGCCACGTCACGACGATCTCGTCGCCGACATAGCGGTGGATTTCCCCGCGCGCGTCGAGCAGCGGCGGCGTCGCCTCGAGAACCGTGGCGGCGAGCAGGTCGAGGAAGCGCACCGCGCCCAAAGTTTCGGCCGCCCGCGTCGAGCCTTCCATGTCGAGGAACAGGAAGACGCGGTCCTCCTCGCGCGGCCGGTGATAGCGCCCGGCGAGCAGCCGCAGCAGATTGCCCCGGCCCAGCAGGCGGTCGATCGCAAGATACGAAATCGCCACGCCGATCAGCGCGAAGGCGAACGCGGTATCGGCCAGGAATCCGTCGGGATTGCGCGCTTCGGGGTAGGGCAGCAGCCAGCGCATGAACGAAAGCCCCGCGACGATCGCCGCCGACCAAGCGAGGAACCGTACGAAGACCGCCGCGGCGAAGGGCAGGACGCGCAGCGCCCGCCCGCCTTTGCCATCGACCACGTAGGCTTCGAACGCGCCGATAGCGAGGCTGATCGGAAACCCGGCCGCGATCCCGTTGAGCGCGCCGCGCGGATCGCCTTGCGACACGAAAAATCCGTAGACCGCGCTCGCCGCCGTCGCGAGAGCGACGAGGATGGCGAGCGTTTTGGCCCGCCCGTTCACGCCTTCGCACCCCGATCGACCCGATAGGCCGCGGCCAGGATGAAGCGCACGTCGCCCTTCGGCCCGCCCAGCGGCAAGGACAATCGTTCCCAGGTTTGCGGTTCGTCGTTCTTGCCGAACCACGCGGCATAGACGCGCCAATAGGGGCGCTGGGTGCGGCGGATCAGGCGGTACTCGGCGCGGAGCAGCGAGGCCTGCTCGGCGGGCAGTTGGTCGATTTCCGCACCGGTCATGTCCACGCCGAACGCCTTGCGGAACGACGTGCCGTAGAATCCGTAGCGGAAATTCTGGCCCGCGCGTACCTCGATCACGACGAGGTTGCGCGCCCATTCGGCCAAACCTTCGATGCCGAATTGCTTGGCGTTGGGTATGCCGCCCGACGCCGGAGAGTGGCGCAGCCAGTATCGGTAAAGGCCGCGCAAACCCGAATGTTCGATGGAGGCGAGGAGTTCGGCGCTCATGGTCGCCGGACGGTAGCGCGATTCGGGGGCCGGATGGTGGAGCCGATCGGGATCGAACCGACGACCTCCTCATTGCGAACGAGGCGCTCTCCCAGCTGAGCTACGGCCCCGGCCGCCCGAATGGCGCGCGATAATGTCGGCACCCCCCGTCCAAGTCAAGCGACGGATTCGCCTGGACTTGCATGGGTTTGGCCGGTTGGGTACGGTTCCCATCGTCGCCCGCCGGCGAAAAAAGGGGAAGCGATGCAGTCTTTGGGAATCCTGATCGCCAGCGCGATCTCGATCTTTATCTGGGTGCTGATCGCCTCGGCGATCTTCTCCTGGCTGATCGCCTTCAACGTGCTCAATGCGCGCAATTCGGTCGTCGATCGCATCGGGGAAATCCTCTATCGCGTGACCGAGCCCGCCTTGCGGCCGATCCGCCGTTTCGTGCCCTATATCGGCGGCATCGACATTTCCCCGGTCGTGCTGATCCTGCTGCTGATCTTCGCGCGCAACCTCATCTACGAATACTGGCTGTGAGCGCGCGCCTCATCGACGGCAAAAAGATCGCCGCCGATCTGCGCGCGGCGGTGGCCCTCGACGTGGACGAGTTGGCGGAAACGCGCAAGATCACGCCGGGCCTCGCGGTGGTTCTGGTGGGCGAGGATCCGGCGAGTCAGGTCTATGTGCGCTCGAAGGGCAAGGCCACGCTCGAAGCGGGCATGAAAAGCTTCGAGCATCGCCTGCCCGCGGGCGCCACCCAGGCCGAACTTCTCGATCTCGTGCAACGCATGAACGCCGACGATGCGGTCGACGGCATTCTGGTGCAATTGCCGCTGCCCGCGCATATCGACGCGAATGCGGTGCTCGACGCGATCCGCCCGGACAAGGACGTCGACGGTTTCCATCCGATCAACGCGGGAAAGCTCGCCGTCGGCCGGCCGGCTTTGGTGCCGTGCACGCCGTGGGGATCGATGCGTCTGATCCGCGCGGTCGAACCCAAGCTCGCGGGCAAGCGCGCGGTCGTGCTCGGCCGTTCGAACATCGTGGGCAAGCCGATGGCCCAGCTGCTCCTGGCGGCCGATTGCACGGTGACGGTCGCGCATTCGAAGACCAACGATCTGGCCGCGGTGGCGCGCGAGGCCGACATTCTGGTGGCGGCCGTCGGTCGGCCGGCGATGGTCGGTCGCGACTGGATCAAGCCCGGCGCCATCGTGATCGACGTCGGCATCAATCGGGTCCCCACGCCCGACGGCAAGGGCCGCCTGGTCGGCGATGTCGATTTCGCCGCCGCGTCGGACGTTGCCGGGGCGATCACGCCCGTGCCCGGCGGCGTCGGCCCGATGACGATCGCCTGCCTGCTGGAAAACACCGTGCGCGCCGCCAAGCTGCGGCGCGGCCTCGCCCTTACGTGACCGCCTGGCGCACCGCGTAGCGCGGTTCTTCGTAGGCGCGCGACTCCACCGTGTCGATCAAATGGGCGGCCGCGTCCCACGCGTCGACGTAGCGCAGATAAAGCGGCGCGAATCCGAACCGCATGATGTCCGGCGCGCGGAAATCGCCGGTCACGCCGCGCGCGATCAGGGCCTGGACGATCTCGTAGGCTTTGGGATGCCGGAAGGAGACCTGGCTGCCGCGCGCCTCGGGGGCGGCGGGGGAGGCGCATTCGATGCCGAACGCGCCCCCGCGCGACATCACCAGCGTGCGGAAGATCTCGGTCAGCGCTTCGGATTTGGCGCGCACGGCGCCCATGTCCTGGCGCAGGAAGATGTCCACGCCGACTTCCAGCGCCGCCATCGCGATCACCGGCGGCGACCCGACGATCGCCGCGGCGATCCCGGGGGCGGGGCGGTAACTGGGCTCGAAGGCGAAAGGCTGGGCGTGGCCGAGCCAGCCTTGCAAGGGCTGGCGGAAGTCCGCGTGATGGCGTTCGGCGACGTAAAGGAAGGCGGGCGCGCCGGGGCCGCCGTTCAAGTATTTGTACCCGCAGCCGACCGCGTAATCGGCGCGCGCGGCCGTCAGGTCCAGCGGAACCGCGCCCGCCGAATGGGCCAAGTCCCAAACGATCCGTGCGCCCGCGGCATGCGCGCGCGCGGTCGTCGCGGCCATGTCGTGCAGGGCCCCGGTCTTGTAGTCGACATGCGTCAGCATCACGACGGCGGTATCCGCGTCGATGGCGCCGGCGATTTGCGCCGGCGTGTCGACGATCTTCAGGCGATGCCCCTTGTCCAGCAACGCCGCCAGGCCCTCGGCCATGTAAAGATCGGTCGGGAAATTGCCGCGTTCGGACAGGATCGTCGTGCGGCCCGGCGCTGCGGCCAACGCCGCGGCCAGCGCCTTGAACAGATTGATCGATGTCGAATCGCCGACGACGACGGTCCCCGGCGCGGCACCGATCAACCGCGCGATCTTGTCGCCCAGGCGGGCCGACATCGCCATCCAGCCGTGCTTGTTCCAGCCCGCGATCAGATCGCGGCCCCATTCCTCGCGCAGCAACGCGGCCACGCGCTCGGGCGTGGCGCGCGGCAAGGCGCCCAGCGAGTTGCCGTCGAGATAGATCGCACCGGGCGGCAACGCGAAGGCGGCACGCGCATCTGCCAAGGGATCGACCGCGTCCATCGCTTTGGCGTCGTTGCGGGTGGGACAGTGGGCCGGAAAGGGCGCGGCCGCGTCGCCGGGTCGTGCGGGGGGCATGACGCCAAGGTGGCGTCGCACCCCCCGGCAAGTCAACCCGAGAAACCCTCCGCCAGCGCGCGCGCCAACCGCCGGGCGAAGGCCGACGGATCGTCGAGCTTGTCCCCTTCGACGATCCGCGCCTGATCGTAAAGCAGCAGCGCCGCCTCGGACAGCCGCGCCTGAACGGCCGTATCGTCGCCGCCTTTGGCCAGCGCCGCGATCAGCGCCTTGATCGTCGCATGCGCGGGATTGATTTCGAGGATGCGTCTGGACATGCCCGCGAATTGCTTGTGCTGACGCAGCATGCGTTCGAGATGGATGTCGAGATCGCTGTCGTCGGCCACGAGGCAGACGGCGCTTTCGGCGAGGCGCTGGGAAGCGCGCACGTCCTTGACTTGGTCGCCCAACGCCAAACGGAACAGGGCGATCAGTGCGCCCGCATCGGCTGCCGGATCGGCAGCCTCGGCCGGGGCTTCGTCCGCCCGCGTCTCCCCCGCGATCTTGTCCAGATCGGCGCCGCCGCGCGTGACGCTTTTGAACTTCTTGCCTTCGAATTCGTCGGTTTGGGCAATCCAGAATTCGTCGACGGGATCGGACAGCAGCAGCACCTCGACGCCCTTCTTCACGAAGCCTTCGAGATGCGGGGATTTGGCGATCGTCTTCGGGTCGTCGCCGGCGATGTAGTGGATCGCCTCTTGCCCCGGCTTCATGCGCGAAACGTAATCGGCGAGCGACACCCAGCCGTCCGGATGCGCGGTCGAGCGGAAACGCGCGAGGCCGAGCACGCGCTTGCCGTTGGCCGCGTCCTCGAAGATCCCTTCCTTCATCGCCTCGCCGAAATTCTCCCAGAACTTGGCGTAATCGGCGGGGTCCTTCGCCTTCTTCTCCAGCTCCGAGAGCACGCGCGCGGTCACGCCCTGGCGGATGAGCGTCAGCACCGGGTTGTTCTGCAGCATTTCGCGGCTGACGTTGAGCGGCAGATCCTCGGAATCGACCACGCCGCGCAGGAACCGCAGATAGCGCGGCAGCAGGCCGTCCGGCGCGTCGTTGACGAACACCCGGCGCACATAAAGCTTGGTGCCGTGCTTGCGGTCCGGGTGGAACAGATCGTGGGTGCGCGTGCCCGGCACGTAAAGCAGCGCCGAATACTCGATCTTGCCTTCCGCGCGCCAATGGATGGCGGTCCACGGTTCGTCGAACGCATGCGCGACGTGGCGGTAGAATTCCTTGTGCTGCTCGTCGGTGACGTCGGCCTTGGCGCGCGTCCACGGCGCCGAGGCGCGGTTGAGCGTGCGCCCCGCCAGCCGGATCGGCAGCGCGATATGGTCGGCGTAGCGCTTGACGATGTCCTCGAGCGTGGCCTCTTCGAGGAACTCCTTGGCGTCGGCCTTCAAATGCAGCGCGATGTCGGTTCCGCGCGTCGCGCGCGCGGCGGGTGCGACTTCGTATTTGCCTTTGCCGTCGGACTCCCAGCGCCACGCGGCGTCCGCGCCGGCCTTGCGGCTCGTGACCGTCACCTTGTCGGCGACCATGAAGGCCGAATAGAAGCCCACGCCGAACTGGCCGATGGCCGACATGTCCTTGCGCTTGCTCTCCTCGATCGCCTTGACGAAGGCGGCCGTGCCCGAGCGCGCGATCGTGCCCAGATGGGAGATCAGATCCTTCCGATCCATGCCGATGCCGTTGTCGGAGATCGTCAGCGTGCCCGCGTCCTTGTCGACGGCGAGATCGACGGCGAAATCCGCGCCGCCGGCGGCAAGCTTTTCGTCTTGGGCCGCGAGGAAGCGCAGCTTGTCGCAGGCGTCCGACGCGTTGGAGACCAGTTCGCGCAGGAAGACGCGCCGCTCCGAATAGAGCGAGTGCGCGACGATTTCGAGCAAGCGGCCGACTTCGGCCTGGAATTCGTGGGTTTCGGCTTCTTGGATCATGGCTGTTTCCCGGTTGACGGCGGGGATATAGGCGCGCGGCTTGGAACGCTCAAGAGCCCGCCAGCGCCGTCCCGTCGCGCCATGCGTAGGGTCCTTCGAACGGCGCGTGGGTGGCGAGATGCGCGACCAGCCCGGCGCCTTCGCGCCACAGGAAAAGCCGGTGGCCCGGCGGTTCCAGCGTGAAGCCGAAGGGTGCTCCTTCGCCCAACCCGAGCGCCACTTGATGCGCCGTCGCCGGCGCGCACGAGGCGATCGTGCCCGCGAACCGCGTTTCGATGGCGCGGTGCAGATGGCCTGCGGCGACGTGCTCGACGTTCGGATGGCGGGCGACGATGGCGGCGAGTTTTTCGGGCGCGGCCAGCCCCATCGCGTCCATCGCCGCAATCCCCGTCGCGAAAGGCGGGTGATGCAGGAAGATCAGCGTCGGCTTGTCCCCGCCGCGCGCGAGGACGTCTTCGAGCCAGGCGAGCCGCCTGTCGCACAACACGCCGCCGGGTTTGCCCTCGTCGAGCGTGTCGAGCGCCACCAGACGCACCGGAAATTCGTCGACGACGTACTGCACGAACGGAAAATCCCCCACGCGCCGCGCGATGTCGGGAAACGCGGCCAGAAAGGGGCCGCGCGCGTCGTGGTTGCCGGGGATCGGGAAGACCGGCACGTCGAGCGGGGCGAGAACGCGGCGCAAATTCGCGTATTCCTCGGCCGCACCAGCGTCCACGCAATCGCCGGTCAGCAACACGCAATCCGGCCGGGGCCGCCGCGCGCGCAAGGCGGCGACCGCGCGCGCGAGCCCGGCCGCGGTGTCCACGCGCCCGCGATAGTTCCGGCCTTCGGCCAGGATGTGGGGATCGGTGAGCTGGGCGATCAGCATGGGGCGCATCCTCGCCGGGCGCCGCGCGAAGTCAAGCGCCGGGCTTGAACCGCGCGGCGCGCGGCCCGACACTGGGCCTTGCGATGGCGAGTCCCAAGATCACCGCGGTGCTCGGGCCCACCAATACCGGCAAGACGCATCTGGCCGTGACCCGCATGCTCGGCCATTCGTCGGGGATGATCGGCTTCCCCTTGCGCTTGCTCGCGCGCGAGAATTACGAGCGCATCGCCGCCATCAAGGGCCGCAATGCGGTGGCGTTGGTGACGGGCGAGGAGCGCATCGTTCCGCCTTACGCGCGCTGGTTCGTGTGCACGGTCGAAGCCATGCCGATGGACCGCGATGTGGCGTTCCTGGCGGTTGACGAAATCCAGATGGTCGCCGACCGCGAGCGCGGCCACGTTTTCACCGACCGCCTGCTGCACGCGCGCGGCCGCGACGAGACGATGTTCATGGGGGCGTCGTCGGCCAAGCGCCTGATCCGCGCGCTCGTACCCGGGGTGGAGTTCGTCGAGCGGCCGCGGCTGTCGACGCTGCGCCATACCGGTCCGCGCAAGATCACGCGCCTGCCGCGCCGGTCGGCGGCGGTCGCGTTTTCGGCGGCCGAAGTCTATTCGATCGCCGAACTCGTGCGCCGGCAGCGCGGCGGCTGCGCATTGGTGTTCGGCGCCCTGTCCCCGCGCACGCGCAACGCGCAAGTCGCGCTCTACCAATCGGGCGACGTCGACTATCTGGTCGCGACCGACGCGATCGGCATGGGCCTGAACATGGACGTCGATCACGTCGCCTTCGCCCAGCTCGCGAAATTCGACGGACGCGCGTCGCGGCGGTTGAGCGACGCCGAACTCGGGCAAATCGCCGGCCGCGCGGGCCGGCACATGAACGACGGCACGTTCGGCACGACCGCCGACATGGGGGCTCTCGATCCCGACACCGTGCGCGCGATCGAAGAACACGAATACCCGCGTCTGGAACACGCCTATTGGCGCAATTCGGATCTGGATTTCCGCACCCTCGACGGGCTGCTCGCCACACTCGACGCGCGGGCCCCGCGCGGCGAATTGATCAAGATCCGCGACGCCGACGATCAC
>JADCGK010000084.1 GCA_020249045.1 Azospirillum sp.
GCACGACCTTCGCCGACGCCTTCAAGATGGCCGACGACGTGCTCTATTCGGGCGTGCGCGGCGTGACCGACCTGATGGTCATGCCCGGCCTCATCAACCTCGACTTCGCCGATATCCGCTCGGTCATGGGCGAGATGGGCAAGGCGATGATGGGCACGGGCGAGGCCGAGGGCGACAACCGCTCGCTCGACGCGGCGCAGAAGGCGATTTCCAACCCGCTGCTCGACGACGTGTCGATGAAGGGCGCGCGCGGCGTTCTCATCAACATCACCGGCGGCATGGACATGACGCTGTTCGAGGTCGACGAGGCCGCGAACCGCATCCGCGACGAGGTCGATCCGGACGCCAACATCATCTTCGGCTCGACCTTCGACGAAAGCCTGAACGGCCGCATGCGCGTGTCGGTCGTCGCCACGGGCATCGACGCGGCCGCCGCCGTCCAGCGCCCGCCGCAGGCCGCCGCCCCCACGACGATCGTCAAGCTGAGCCCGCGCCCGACCATCCGTCCGGTGACCGCCACCCCGGCCGCCAGCCAGATGGCGATCCCGACGGCCCCGCAAACCGGTTCGGTCGCCATGAAGATGGAGCCCGCCCCGGCCCCCACCCCGGCGCCGGCCCCGATCGCCGAAATGCCCGCGCCGGTTCAAGCCGCCCCTGTGCAAGCCGTGATGGCCCAGCCGGTGGTCGCCGAAACCGCGCCGGCTCCGCTGCCGCCCGCGGCGCCCGAAGCGTTCATTCCGCCCAAGCCCGTCGAAGTGGCCCCGACCGCGGCGACCCCGCCGTCGCCGGCCAATCCCTTCGCCGAGGCCGAGTTGGTCAACGCCTCCAAGGCCCCGCAATCGGCGACGCCCAAGCGCCGCCCCTCGCTGTTCGAGCGGATGACCCGCTCGGGCATGGCGCGGGCGGAAACGCCGGCGGAAACCGCGCGCGTCCAGCCGACATTGGCCGCTCCGCAGGGCGGGATCATGCCGACGGCCGCCCCGGCCGCCGCACCGGCGGCGACGATCGAACCGCCGCTCGCCACGCCGGCGCCGGCCCCGCAAGCGGTGCAACCGCGTTTGGGCGGCCTGGATCCGTCCGATCGCCTTGCGCCGAAGGCCGAGGACGACCTGTTGGAGATCCCCGCCTTCCTGCGTCGCCAAGCCAACTAAGCGGCAAAGTGATGCAGACCTGCAACAGTCTGCAATAAAAGGTGACTTGAGGCTCCGGGGGGTGTGGGTTACCCCATCCACCGGAGCCTCTCTTCTTTTCCGGGAACAGAGCCAAGCCTCGCGCGTTAGAGGGACATGGCCAGCCCGTTCGGAGTCCTCGGCAACGTGTTCGTTTCGCGCCCGTCCAAACCGCGTCCGCTCGCCCAGCGGACCCTGAAGAGCGCCATCTCCTGCACGGGGACCGGGCTGCACTCGGGGCGCAAAGTGGCGATGACGCTGCGGCCGGCCGCCCCCAATCACGGGATTGTCTTCCATCGGCGCGGGTCGGACACCGCCGTGAAGGCGGATTTCCGCAACGTGACCGATACGCGCCTGTGCTCGCTGCTGGGGACCGCCCCGGGCCCGCGCTTCGGCACGGTCGAGCACCTGATGGCCGCGTTCTACGGGGCGCGGATCGACAACGCGATCGTCGAACTCGACGGCGACGAAGTGCCGGTCATGGACGGTTCGGCGGCGCCCTTCATGTTCCTGATCGACTGCGCGGGCACGATCGAACAGGCCGCCGCGCGGCGAGCGATCGAAGTCCTGAAACCCATCCGCGTGACCGAAGGCCAGGACGGCGCGGCGCTGGAATTGCGCCCCGGTGCCGGCTTCGCCGCCACCTTCGACATCGATTTCCCGACCCCGACGATCGGCCGGCAAAGCCTGACCATCGATCTGAACCCGGATGCCTTCCGCCAGGACATCGCCCGCGCCCGGACCTTCGGGTTCGAGCAGGAAGTGGCGGCCTTGCGCGCCGCCGGGCTGGCACGGGGCGGTTCGCTCGACAACGCCGTCGTGATCGCGGCCGACGGGTCGGGTCTGCTCAACCCCGAGGGCTTGCGCTTCGACGACGAATTCGTGCGCCACAAAGTGCTCGATCTGGTCGGCGATCTCTATTTGGCGGGTGCGCCGATCCTGGGCGCGGTCAGCGCGCGGCGTACGGGCCACCGGCACAATAACGCGGCCCTTCACGCGCTGTTCGCCGACAAGGCCGCGTGGCGTTGGGTCGACATGACCGAGGCGAGCTACGCCCCGTCCCCCGTCCTTGCGACGGCCAAGCGCGCCGAAGCGGGCGAATAGCCCGCCGGCCGCGCCCGCGCTATAATCCCGGGCATGATTCGATCCTCCCGCCCCGTCGCCGCGGCCTTCGCCGCGTTCGCCCTGTTGGCGCTCGCCGCATGCGGCGAGACCGAAGAGCCCTACGTCGAAAAGCCGGTCGAGGAGCTCTACAACAACGCGGTCAACGCGATGTCGAACTCGAACTACCGGCGCGCGGCGCGCCTGTTCGACGAGGTCGAGCGTCAGCACCCCTATTCGGTCTGGGCGACGCGCGCGCAGCTGCAGGCCGCCTACGCCCATTACCAAAGCAACAAGTACGACGATGCGATCGTGGCGCTCGACCGGTTCATCCAATTGAACCCGTCCCACCGCGACGTCGCCTACGCCTATTACCTGAAGGCGCTGTGCTACTACGAACAGATCGTCGACGTGGCGCGCGATGCGCGGATGACCGAACTCGCGCTGAACGGGCTGCAGGAAGTCGTCCGCCGCTTCCCCGATTCCGTCTTCGCGCGCGACGCGCGGGTCAAAATCGATCTGACCTACGACCACCTCGCCGGCAAGGAGATGGAGGTCGGCCGCTTCTATCTGCAGCGCCAGCAATGGCTCGCGGCCGTCAACCGCTTCCGCACGGTCGTCGAAAAGTATCAAACGACCAGCCACGTGCCCGAGGCGCTGCACCGGCTGACCGAGGCGTACATGGCCCTGGGTCTGGTGGACGAAGCGCGCCGGTCGACCGCGGTCCTGGGCCACAATTATCCCGGCAGCGAGTGGTACGCGGATTCCTATACGCTTGTCGGCACGGGCCAACTGCCGCGCGACGAACGGCCGGGCGTGGTCACGCGCACGCTGAACGCGCTGAACCCGCTGAGCTATTTCTAAGCGCATTTTCCCGCTTCGTTCTTGAGCGCCGGGACCGTCTCCGGTAAACCCGGAGCGGCCATGCTCGCCGCTCTTTCGATTCGCGATTTCGTGCTGATCGACCGCCTCGATCTCGGCTTCGAGGACGGGCTCGCGGCCCTGACGGGCGAGACCGGCGCCGGCAAATCCATCCTGCTCGACGCGCTCGGGCTCGCCCTCGGCGGCCGGGCGGAATCCGGAACGGTGCGCAAAGGCGCCGCCGGCGCCGCCGTCGCGGCCACCTTCGATCTGCCGGCCGGTCATCCGGCCGCCGCCATGCTGGCCGAACAAGGCCTCGACGCACCCGAGCCCGGCGCACCGTTGATCCTGCGCCGAACGCTGGGGGCCGACGGCCGCAGCCGGGCTTTCGCCAACGATCAAGCCTGCTCGGTGGGGCTGCTGCGCCAATTGGGCGCGCTGCTGGTCGAAATCCACGGCCAGTTCGATACCCACGGGCTGTTCGATGCGGGTACGCACCGCGCGCTGCTCGATCAATGGGCGGGGCTCGGCAAGGACGCGGAGACCACCGCCCGCGCCTACGATGCGCTCAAGACCGCGCGCGACGCGCTCGCCGCCGAACGCGCCAAGCTCGAAGAGGCGCGGCGGGAGGAGGAGTATCTCCGCCACGCCGCGCGCGAACTCGACGAGGCGGATCCCAAACCCGGCGAGGAGCGCGAACTCGCCGAGAAGCGCGCGCTGCTCCAAGCGCGCGAGAAGCTCGCCGGCGCGCTCGCCGAGGCGAAGGGCGAAATCGAAGCACATAAGGGCGTCGAAGGCGCGCTGCGCGCGGCGGCACGCGCGCTCGAACGCGCCGCACCGCAAGCCGGCGGCCGGTTCGATGCGGCGATCGCGGCACTCGAGCGCGCGCGCTCGGAGACGCTCGACGCCGCCGCGGCGATCGACGATGCGGCCGAGGCGCTGAACGAGGGCGGCGCGGATCTGGAGAAGACCGAGGAAAGGTTGTTCGCGTTGCGCGCGCTCGCGCGCAAGCACCGCACCGACGTCGACGGCCTCGCCGCTCTGCGCGCCGACATGACCGCCAAGCTCGCCGCGCTCGACGCGGGCGAAGGCAACCTCAAAAAGCTCGAACAGGCCGAGCGCGGCGCGAAATCCGCCTATCTGGCCGCCGCCAAAACACTGTCGGCCGCGCGCGAAGCGGCCGCGGGCAAGCTCGACAAGGCGCTCGCCAAAGAATTGCCGCCGCTGAAGCTCGACAAAGCGCGGTTCCGCACCCGGCTCGAAAAGCTCGACGAGGCCGAGTGGGGCGCGGGCGGGCTCGAGCGCGTCGCTTTCGAGGTCGCCACGCTGCCGGGCGCCGAGCCGGGTCCGCTCGCCAAGATCGCCTCGGGCGGCGAGATGTCGCGCTTGATGCTGGCGCTCAAGGTCGTGCTGGCCGCCGCCGGGGCCAAGCGCGGCGCGCTGCCCACGCTCATCTTCGACGAGGTCGACAGCGGCATCGGCGGTGCCGCCGCCGCCGCGGTGGGCGAGCGCTTGGCCAAACTCGCCAAAACCGCCCAAGTTCTGGTGGTGACCCATTCCCCCCAGGTCGCCGCGCGCGCGGCCACGCATCTGCGCGTCGCCAAAACGACCGGGGCCAAATCCGCGTCGACAAGCGTGGCGTTGCTCTCCGCCCCCGAGCGGCGCGAGGAGATCGCGCGCATGCTGGCGGGTGCGACCGTGACCGACGCCGCGCGCGCCGCCGCCGACGCGCTGCTCGCAGGCGAAGCGGCGTGAGCGCCAAAACCAAGAGGCCGGCGAAGGATTACTCGGCCGTGGCGGTCGACGACCTGTCGCCCGCGCACGCGGCGGCGGAGCTCGAACGTCTCGCCAAGGCGATCGTCCGGCACGATCTGGCGTATCACGCCAAGGACGCGCCGCTGATCGCGGATTCCGAGTACGACGCGCTCAAACGCCGCAACGCGGCGATCGAGAAGCGGTTCCCGCTGCTGGTGCGCGGCGACTCGCCCTCGGCCAAGGTCGGCGCGCCGGCCGCCGCGGGATTCGCCAAAGTGCGCCACGCCGTGCCGATGCTCTCGCTCGACAACGCGTTCGACGACGCCGACGTGCGGGAGTTCGGCGCCCGGGTCCGCCGGTTCCTGAGCTTCGCCGAGGGCGCCCCCCTCGCCTTTTCGGCCGAGCCCAAGATCGACGGCCTGTCGATCTCGCTGCTCTACGAGGACGGCAAATTCGTCAAAGGCGCGACGCGCGGCGACGGCGAGGAAGGCGAGGACGTCACCGCCAATCTGCGCACGATCGCCGAGATACCGTCCATGCTGAAGGGAGAGGCGCCCGCCGCGATCGAAGTACGCGGGGAGATCTACATGACCCGCGCCGATTTCCTCGCCATGAACGCCGAGCAGGAAAAGACCGGCGACAAAGTCTTCGCCAATCCGCGCAACGCCGCCGCGGGCGCGGTGCGCCAGCTGGACCCGGCGATCACCGCCAAGCGCCCCTTGCGGTTTTTCGCCTATACGCTGGGCCGCTACGAAGGACCGGAAATCGAAACCCAGACCGCCTTGATCGCGCGGTTGGCGCGGTGGGGCTTCCGCACCAATCCGGAAACCCGCGCTTGCGCGGACGAGGGCGCGCTGCTCGCCTACTACGCGCGCATCGGCGCGGTGCGCAGCGATCTGCCCTACGACATCGACGGCGTCGTCTACAAGGTCGACCGCTTCGACCTGCAACGCCGCCTGGGCTTCGTCGCCCGCAGTCCGCGCTGGGCGATCGCGCATAAATTCCCCGCGGAACGGGCGGCCACAAAGCTGCTGAAGATCGACATCCAGGTCGGACGGACGGGTGCGCTGACGCCGGTCGCGATCCTCGAACCGGTCAATGTCGGCGGCGTGATGGTCGCGCGCGCCACGCTGCATAACGAGGACGAAATCCGCCGCAAGGACGCGCGCGAAGGCGACACGGTCGTGATCCAACGTGCGGGCGATGTGATCCCGCAGATCGTCGAGGTGGTCGCGGCCAAGCGCCCTCGAGACGCGAAGGAATTCGTCTTCCCCGAACTTTGCCCGGTGTGCGGTTCGAAAGCCGTTCGTCCCGAGGGCGAAGCGATCCGCCGCTGCACCGGCGGCCTGTCCTGCGACGCGCAAGTCGTCGAGCGCTTGCGCCATTTCGCGATGCGCACGGCGTTCGACATCGAAGGTCTGGGCGAGAAAAACGTCGAGGAACTGCATGGACTCGGCTGGCTCAAACGCCCCGGGGACGTGTTCCGCTTGCGCGCGCACGCCGGCTCGCTCGCCGCGCGCGAGGGCTGGGGGGCGAAGTCGGTCGAAAAGCTGCTGGCGGCGATCGAGGCGCGCCGGCGCGTACCCTTCGACAGGTTCGTTTTCGCCCTCGGCATCCGCCAAGTTGGCGAGGCGACCGCACGCCTGCTCGCCCAGCACTACGAGACATTGGCCAAATGGCGGGCGGCGATGCTGGCGGTCGCGCGCGGGGACGAAGCCGCGCGCGCCGAACTGCTCGCCATCGATCAGGTGGGCGAGGCGCTGGCCGCGGACATCGCCGCGTTCTTCGCGGAGGCGCACAATCTCGAAGCGCTCGACGATCTCGCGGATTTCGTCGAGGCGGTCCCGCTCGACAAGCCTGCGACCGACTCGCCCGTCGCCGGCAAGACGATCGTCTTCACCGGCACGTTGGAGAAGATGAGCCGCGACGAGGCCAAAGCGCGCGCCCAGGCGCTCGGCGCCAAGGTCGCGGGCTCGGTCTCGAAGAAGACCGATATTCTGGTGGCCGGACCCGGGGCGGGCTCCAAACTCGCCGAAGCGCAAAAGCACGGCGTCCATGTGATCGACGAGGACGCGTGGCTCAGACTCGCGGGATTGACGTGAAACTCTACGCGATCGCCCCCGACGGCACGCCCGTGTTCGTCCACGACTACGCCGGCGAAGCGCTGGGCGAGGATTACGCACTCGCCGACGTCGTGGAGAATTTCGCGCTCGGCCGTTTCGAGGGCGACGTCCTCGTCCTCACGCGCAAGGAACTGCGCGACATGAAGAATTTCGCCGACGCCTACTCCTTCGACCACGCCGAGGGCTTCATCGAAATGTGCCTGGAGATGTCGCGCGTTGCGGCGACGCTGCCGGGCGACATGGTGCGCTTCGTCTCCGAATTCGGCTGACGGCTTGCGGGCGATCAGGGAATCCTATAGTCCTCTATAGGACTAGGGGGACGCCATGCCGTCGCGCGAGACCGGAAACGGCCGCTTGCCGATCTATTTGCGCATCCAGGACGCATTGACCGCGGAAATCGCGCGCGGGGCTTGGCGGCCGGGCGACGCGTTGCCGTCCGAGGACGCGCTGGCCCGCGATTTCGGCGTCGCGTTGGGCACCGTGCGCAAGGCGCTCGGCGCCCTGGCGGCCGAAGGCAAGCTCGACCGCCGCCAGGGCCGCGGCACGTTCGTGCGCCGCCCCGATTTCGGCAACGCGATGTTCCGTTTCTTCCGCCACGCGGATGCTGACGGCGTGCCGCTGCGGCCGACGGCGCGGCTGCTCGCCCGGCGCCGGACGCGGGCCGACGCCGGGATCGCGGCCAAACTCGGCCTTGCGCGCGGCGACGAACTGCTTGAGTTGTTCCGCGTCCGCCTCATCGACGGCGAACCGATCCTGGCCGAGGAGATCGCGCTCGACGCGCGGCGCTTCGCGCCGTTGGCCGCGTTGCCGGCCGACGCCTTCGGGGACCTTCTTTATCCCACCTACGAACGGGTCTGTGGCGCGGCCGTGGCGCGGGCGAGCGAGATCATCCGCTTCGATCGCGCGGCGACGCGCGTGGCCAAGGCCCTGGGCGTCGCGCGCGACGCGCCGGTGGCCGCGATCGAACGCACGGCCTTTGCCATCGACGGCGCGCCGCTCGAATTCCGCCGGTCCTACGGCCCGGCCGAACGCTTCGCCTACGCGTTGGAACTCAAATGACCGGAAGGAAATCCTCCATGCGCCGTCTTGCCGTCTTCGCATCGGCCTTCGCCGCCGCCTCGTTGGGCCTCGCCGCCCCGGCCGTCGCCCAAGGCAACTTCCCCAGCCGCCAGATCACGATGATCGTCCCCGCCCCGCCCGGCGGCGGCACGGATGTGTTCGGCCGTCTGCTCGCCGAAATCGCCGAGGCCGATCTGCGCCAGAAGGTCGTCGTCGAGAACCGCGGCGGCGCCGGCGGCACGCTGGGCGTGACGCAAATGGTCGCGGGCCAGGCCGACGGCCATACGATCGCCTTCGTGTGGAACTCGCCACTGACCACCAGCCCGCATTCGCTGCAGGTGCTCTACACGCCCGACCGCTACGCCGCCGTGATGTCGATCGGCTTTTCGTCCTACACGATGTGCGTGCGGCCCGATTTTCCGGCCGATAACGGCCAAGCCTTCCTCGCCCATCTGAAGGCGAACCCGGACAAGTACACCTACGGCAACGACGGCGTGGGTGGCACGATGCAACTCGCGGCCGAACGCATCTTCGCCGCCGCGGGCGTCAAGGTCCGCGCCGTGCCCTTCGGCGGGGCCGGCGAAACCGCGCGCAATTTCCTGGGTGCCCATGTCGACATCTATGGCGGCTCGTTGCCGCCGATCCTGCCCCACGCCCAAGCGGGTCGCGCGAAATGCCTGTTGCTGACCTCGGCCGACGCGAACCCGGCCCTGCCCCAAGCGGCGGGCCTCGCCAGCCTCGGCATGGCGGGCGAGGAGACGGTTCTGTGGTGGGGGCTGATCGCACCCGCGCGCACGCCGCGCGCGGCCCTCGACCGGTTGGAGGCCGCGTTCTCCGCAGCGGCGCGCACCGAACGCTTCCGCGAGGCGATGGCCGCGCAAGGCGCCACCGTGCGCGTGCGCGGTGCCGCCGAGACGGCGGCGAATATCCGCGACGAACTCGAGGCGCTGGGCAAAGTCGCGCGCGCGCTGGGCATCGAGCGCAAGGCGCAATAGCCGATGGCCGGTGGTCCGCGCGCGCGGATGTGGGCCGGCGACGCGGCCGTCGGCCTCGTTCTGGCCGCCGGCGGCCTCGTCTATTGGTGGATGGCGCAAAGTCTCGCGCCGGGAACGGCGGCCGCGCCGGGCCCGGGCGCTTTCCCGCGCTTCTTGGGTTTGGCGATCGCCGTCGCCGGCACGGGTTGCGCCGCGCGCGCGTGGCTGGCGCGCGACGCCGAAACGGTCGCCTGGGCCGAACCGCGCGCGCTGGCATCCGCCGCCGCGTTGGCGGCCGCATGTCTCGCCTTCGAAACGCTCGGCTTCCTTGCGACGTTCGGCGCGTTTCTGAGCTTCCAATTCCGCCTGCTGTCGGATCTGGGCACAGCGCGCGCGCTCGCCGCGGGCGCCGGCGCGACGGGCGCCTTATGGCTGGTGTTCGAATACTTGCTCGGCGTGGGGCTGCCCGCCGGCCCGTGGGGGTTCTGACATGGGCGATTCGCTGGGGCATCTGTGGTCGGGCTTCGGCGTCGCGCTGTCGCTCAAGAACTTGGGGCTGTGCCTGATCGGCTGCTTGTGGGGCACGGTGGTCGGCGTGCTGCCGGGGTTGGGACCGCTCGCGGGCATGGCGCTGCTGTTGCCGCTGACCTTCGGCCTCGATCCCGCCGGGGCGGTCATCATGCTGGCGGGAATCTTCTACGGCGCGATGTACGGCGGATCGACGACGTCGATTCTGCTGCGCGTGCCCGGCGAAGCGGCGTCGATCGTGACCTGCATCGACGGGCACGAGATGGCCAAGAACGGCCGCGGCGGTGCGGCGTTGACCATCGCCGCCTTGGGCAGTTTCGTCGGCGGCACGCTGTCGATCGTCGGTCTGATGCTCGCGGCTCCGATGCTGGCCGAGGCCATGCTGAAGGTGGGCCCCGCCGCCGAAGCGGTGCTGATGGCCATGGCGTTGACGGTGGTGGCCTTCGTCTCCTCCGGACCGCCGATCAAGACGGCGCTGATGATCCTGGTCGGCTTGGCGCTGGGCACGGTCGGGCTCGATCAATTGACGGCGAGTCCCCGGTTCATGTTCGGCAGCCTCGAGTTGGTCGACGGGTTGAGCTTCGTTGCCCTCGCCATCGGCTTGTTCGGCATCTCCGAATTGCTGATGTCGCTCGACGAACGGCTGAGCGCGCGGCCGAAGACGCCCACCCTTGCCGAGCTCGCGCCCACGCGCGCGGAACTCGCCGAGGCGGCCCCGGCCGTCCTGCGCGGTTCGGGCATCGGGTTCGTCTTCGGTCTGGTGCCCGGCGTCAGCCACATCGTTTCGACCTTCGTCAGCTACGCGCTGGAAAAGCGTCTGTCCAAGACGCCCGAACGCTTCGGCAAAGGCGCGGTCGCGGGACTGGCGGGGCCGGAAACCGCCAACAACGCGACGACGGGGGCCGCGATGATCCCGCTTTTGGTGCTCGGCATTCCCGCGATCCCGGCAACGGCGATCCTGCTGTCGGCGCTGATGGTGCACAACGTCCAACCCGGCCCGCTGCTGCTGGTCGAACGGCCCGATGTGTTTTGGGGTCTGGTCGCGTCGATGTATGTCGGCAACGCGATCCTCGTGCTGCTGAACGTGCCGCTGGTGGGGGTGTTCGTTTCGTTGCTGCGCACGCCGATGGCCTATCTCGCACCCGCCGTCATGGCGATTTGCGTGATCGGCGTGTTTTCGGTCAAAGCCTCGGGTTTCGATCTGGCCGTGATGGCCGCGGCCGGCGTCGCGGGCTATCTGCTGCGCAAATTCGGCTACGACGTGGCGCCGCTGTTGCTGGCAATGGTGATCGGCGACCGCATGGAGGTGGGCTTCCGCCGCGCGCTGACGATTTCGCAGGGCGATTACGGCGTGTTCCTGCGCGGGGAGGCCGTGCAGGCGTTCCTCGGCGTCCTGGCGCTCGTGCTGGCGCTGTCACTGGGCGCGAAGCTGCTGGGCTACCGGCGGGGTTGAGGGCCCGCGCTCACGACCCGCGCCGGTCGTGCAGTTCGGGCATCCAAACTTCCTTCCAGTCGGCGGGCATCGCCTTCAATTGGCCCACGCGCGCCATGAATTCGGCGAAGAACATCGAACGCGCCGGCGTCGTATCGAACGTCACGTTCGGATCGCGCAGGTTCTGCGCGAGCTCGGCCGGATCCTGGTTCGAATTCGTCGCCTTGAGGAAGATCTCCACCGCCTCGCGCAGATTGGACCGGCAGAACGCCATCGCGTCGTCCACACCGTCCAGCACCGCCTTGGTCGTGCGCGGATTGGCGTTCCGGAACGCCGTCTTCGCCCACATGATGTTCTGCGTGGCGGGCCCGCCGACGATCTCGGTGGATTCGAAAACGCGCGTGAGCTTGGGGTCCTTCATCTGCGCCCATTGCTGCGGCGGGCCGGACATATGCGCGGTGATTTCGGTCGCGACCGGGGCCGATAGGGCCACCGTCGCCTCGGCGTGGGGCATCTGGATCGTGATCGGGTCGAGCCGGTTCCACGCTTGCGGGCCCCATTGCTTGGCCGCGGCCATCTGCACCAGCATGACCTGCAATCCCACGCCGACCGACGGCACCGCGATGCGGTCGCGCGCGGTGAAATCGGCGACCGACTTCACGTTGGGCGTTCGGGTGAACAGCATCTGCGGGATCGAGGCCATCGAAGCGAGGCCGCGCACTTCGTTGCGGCTGTTGCGCGCGCGTTCCCACAGGATGAACATGCCGGGCGATCCGCCCGAGGCGAAGTCGATCGAATCCGACAGCAGCGCGTCGTTCATCGCCGGCCCGCCGGAGATCTGGTTCCACGCGACTTGGCCGGGCAGCCCGGCCTGGCGCAGACGCGCCTCGACCGTGCCGCGTTCGCGGGCGACGACCAGCGGCATCATCGACATGCCGGGCTGGATGGAGATACGGACCTGGCGGGTTTCGGCGCCTTGCGCGCGCGCGAGAGCGGGTGCGGCCAGCGCGGCGGTGCCGGCGGCCAGGAAGTGGCGGCGTTTCATCGTTTCCCCCTTCGGTATTCTTGGACCGAAGGGTGGCACGGCGGACGCCTACCCCTCAAGGGGCGCGCACGCGCCGTCGAGCCACGCGCGGGTCTGCGCGTCCACCAAGGGGCCGATCGTCGCGTGCACCCGTGCGTGATAGGCGTCGAGCCACGCGCGTTCGCCGTCTGTCAGCAGGCCGACATCGATCAACTCGCGCGCGATGGGCGCGAGGGTCAGCGTTTCTAAGCCCAGCATCGGCCGTTCCTCGCCGGGCTGCGGCGGCAATTCGCTCACCGCGACGAGATTCTCGATCCGGATGCCGTATTCGCCGGTTTTGTAGTACCCCGGCTCGTTCGACACGATCATGCCGGGCAGCAAGGCTTGGGCGTTGGGCAGCTTCGAGATGCGCTGCGGGCCTTCGTGCACCGACAGGAACGACCCCACGCCGTGCCCGGTGCCGTGGTCGTAATCCAAGCCCGCGTCCCACAACGGCGCGCGGGCGAGCGCGTCGAGCTGCGAGCCCGACGTGCCCTTGGGAAAGCGGACGCGCGCCAGCGCGATGTGGCCCTTGAGCACGCGGGTGAAGCGATCCTTCTGTTCCGCGCTCGGCGCGCCGATCGCGAGCGTGCGGGTGACGTCGGTCGTGCCTTCGAGATATTGCCCGCCCGAATCGACGAGATAGAGCATGCCGGGCGCCAAGCGCTTGGAGGTCGAAGGCGTCGCCCGGTAATGCACGATCGCGCCGTTGGCGCCGGCGCCCGAGATCGTGTCGAAACTGGTGTCGCGGAAATTCTCGCCCGCGCGGCGGAATTCGAGCAGCCGGTCGGCGGCGGCGATTTCGTCGAGTTCGCCCGAGGGCGCCTCGCGCGCCAGGAAGGCCAGAAACTTCGCCATCGCGGCCCCGTCGCGGACATGCGCCGCGCGCGCGCCGGCGATCTCGACCGGATTCTTGCGCGCCTTGGGCAGCGCGCACGGGCAGATGTCGCGCGTCGTGGCGGCGCCGGCTTGGGTCAAGGTGCGGTCGATCCAGGCCGCAGCCGTCAGCCGGTCGGTCGACACGCGCGCCTTGCGCGCGCCCAGCGCCGCAAGGGCGCCCGCGAACGCGGCGGGCGGGCGCAGGTTCACCGCGTTGCCCAGATGGGCGCGGGTCTCGGGCGGGATTTTGCGTTCGTCGACGAACAGATCGACCGTCCCGGGCTCGTCCGCCGAAAGGATCGCGAAGCCCAACGCCAGCGGCGTATGCGGGACATCGCCGCCGCGCACGTTCAAAAGCCAAGCGAGCGAGTCGGGCGCCGAGATCACGGCCGCGTCGAGTTTGCGCTTGCGCAGATCGGCCGCGAGTTCGGCGCGCTTTTCGCCCGAGGCCTTGCCGGCGTAGCGCAGATCGTGCGGCACCATCGGCGACAGCGGCGCCGCCGGTTGGCCCGGCCAGATCGCGTCGATCGGATTGGCGTCGAGCGCGACCAACTCCGCGCCCGCGCTTTCGCACGCCGCGCGCAACCGCTCGACGCCGTCCGACCCGTGCAGCCACGGGTCGTAGCCGATCCGCCCGCCGGTCGGCGCGTTCGCCGCCAGCCATTCGTGCAACGGCTCGTCGACCAGATGGCGATATTCGAAAATCCCGCCGTCGACTTGCGCGCGGACCTGCAGCGTGTAGCGTCCGTCGATGAAGATCGCGGCCTTTTCCGTCAGAACGGCGCAGGCGCCCGCCGATCCGGTGAAGCCGGTCAGCCATGCCAGGCGCTCGTTGCGCGGGCTCACATATTCGCCCTGATGTTCGTCCCCGCGCGGCAACACGAAGCCCGCCAGACCCTTGCCCACGAGTTCGGCGCGCAAATCGGCGACGCGCGCGGGGCGCCAAGCGCCTTCCGCCAAACCGAACGACACGCGCGCGGCGAGGTCCGCCTTCAGCGCTTCGAGTTGTGCGGCCAGTGCCGGAGACGGCGCCGCGCACACCATCGCGTGCCACGCATGGGCGTGTTCTGCCGGCGGAGCCGCCAAAACCCCATCGAGCAACGCTCGGACACCGGCAACGTCGAGCCGTGCGCCATGTTTGGTCAAAAGCCCCGCCAAAACGGTATCGCCTTGGTAGGTTTCGCGGCAGGAAGTCGCTTTTTGGTCGTCGGGGGACATGGTGGAAACGTAGCTCGCTCAAATGTTTGGCACAAGGACCCGCGATTTTTGCAATTGTGACGACAATGTGCATGCGTAGTTTGCATTGCTGCGGCGCAATATGGACAGCTTTCAACCCGAAACATGCGCCCTACATTGAGATCAATCGTTCGTCGGCGAACGAATCCGAATGGTCGGGACGTCCGCCGCCGAGTTTTGAAGGAGAATGAAATCATGTCCGCCCAACGACTGTCCGCCCCCGTCGTGAAGTTCGACGAAGTGGAAATCGCTCAGGCGGCGCGCAAAATGCGCACCTTGCTGATCTATCAAGCGGTCAAGGAGCTGGGCGCCCGCCTCAAGGCGTGGAACGACCGGCGCCGCACCCAGGTCGAGCTCGAGCAGCTTGACGACCGCATTCTCGCCGACATCGGCGTGAACCGCGCGGAAATCGGCCAGATCGCGGCCGGCCACTATGTCCGCGAGGCGGGGTACTTCGTGCCCACCGCCGCGGGCAAGGCCGACGCGGCCAACGCGATCGAGACGGGTCTGCACGCCACCGCGCGCGCGGCCTGACGCGAACGAGACGTTTCCGGCTTTCGTCCCGCCTCCCTGTCGGGGCGGAGCCGGAACCGAGGGCGGCGAAGCCGGGGGGCTTTGCCGCCCTTTTTCATGCCCGCACGGCACAACTGCGATGCCGCCGTTCCGCGCGGCCTCCGACCGCGCGCAGGCTGCGTCTCCATCCCAACTGGAGACCGCAATGCCCCTCGTGCGCATCGACATTCCCCACGGCAAACCCGATCCCTGGATCCGCGCGGTCGCCGACGGCGTCCACGCGGCGCTCGTTGCGACCGGCACCGTGCCCGAAGCCGACCGCTTCCAGGTCGTAAACGAACACGCGCCCGGGCGCTTGATCGCCGATCCCGCCTTCCAGGGTTTCGCGCGCGGCCCGGACTTCACGCTCGTGCAGATATTCTGGAGTGCGGGCCGCACCAACGACATCAAGCGCGGGCTTTACGCGGCGATCGCGCGCAACCTCGGCGCCGATCCCGGCCTGCGCGGGGACGATGTGATGGTGGCGCTGACCGAATCGACCCGCGTCGATTGGTCGTTCGGCGCCGGGATCGCCCAATACGTGCCGGAAGGTTGACCATGCCCGCGCGCCCGGCGTTATATACGGCCGGATATAACGCCCGTCGGGACGGCTTGGGATCGTGGGTTTTTTGACGCCGCAGGAAATCGAGGCGCTCGTGCTGTCGCTGCGCGTCGCCCTTGCGGCGGTGGCGTTTTCGCTGCCGCCGGCGATCGCGGTCGCCTGGGTGCTGGCGCGACGCGAATTTCCCGGCAAGGCGCTCGTCGACGGCCTCGTTCACTTGCCGTTGGTCCTGCCCCCGGTCGTGGTCGGCTATCTGCTGTTGCTGGCCTTCGGCGTGCGCGGTCCGCTGGGCGGCTTTCTTTACGAGACGTTCGGCGTGCGCCTCGTCTTCACGTCGGCGGGTGCCTCGCTCGCTTCGGCCGTGATGGTCTTCCCGCTGATGGTGCGCGCGATCCGGTTGTCGGTCGAAGCGCTCGACCCCGGCCTCGACGAAGCCGCCCGGACCTTGGGCGCGGGTGCCTTCGACCGCTTCGCGACGATTTCGCTGCCGTTGATGCTGCCCGGCGTGCTGGCGGGCGGCATGCTGGCCTTCGCCGCGAGCTTGGGCGAGTTCGGCGCGGTCATCACGTTCGCGGCGAACGTGCCCGGCGAAACGCAGACGTTGCCGCTTGCGA
>JADCGK010000085.1 GCA_020249045.1 Azospirillum sp.
AACAGCCCATGACTTCCCGCAGGCCGCAGCTCGATCTGCGGGAAACCCCATCCCTAACCGATTGATTTCACGCGCGGTCCGCGTACGTTGACATGGTAGGGGTCACAGGTTCAATCCCTGTAGCGCCCACCATCCGGCTCAATGAGTTAGGGGCGAGCGAGAATTGTTGGGTCGCTCCCCTTACCATATCCCCACAAACGTTTATTCGAATGCTCCCAGGCGGATCGCGGCGCCTCAACGTCGCGGGGGCTCCTAATCATTGCTCGACTGGGGAACGGCAGGGTGGCTATTCGTTGCGCGCTCGCCGATCGTTGGACGAGTTCCATCCGAAGCCATCGCCATTTCACTCAGCAGCCGTCCGGGCGCCAGACGCAACTATTCGCGGCCGTTTGTGGAACGCGCCGTCCTTCAGGATCGCAAGCAATCGATCTTTGTTCTGCAGGATCGTGACGTCCTGGGAAGGGTCGCCATCCACGAGTACGAGATCGGCGAGGAAACCGGGTTTGATTTGGCCGAGATCGGCCATGCCCATAATCTCGCCGCCGGTCTTGGTCGCGCACATCAATGCTTCGCCGTGGCCGTAACCGAACAGCTTCACGAACAATTCGAGGTCCTTGACGTTGGTTCCCTGCGGAGTCCACGCGAAACCGTAATCCCCGCCAGGCACCACGCGTACGCCCCGCCGGCGCAGCTTTTGGTAGGTCTCCGCGCACGCCTCTAGCGCGCGCTTGATGCCGATGTCGGTTGCGACTTGTTCGGTGATGCCCCAGCGGTTCGCGTAATAGACCGTATTGTAGAGGATGCCGACGGCCGGACCGACGAAAATGCGATGCTTCTCGCGTTCGAGCATATCGAGAGCTTCCTCGTCCGCGAACTCGCAATGATAGATGACGTCCACGCCGCAGCGCACAGCTGCCTTGACGGACTCGCCTGCCCGGCAATGCGCGTTCACGCGCTTTCCGTAGGCGCGGGCGACCTCGACCGCCGCCGAAATCTCGGCGTCGTTCATCACCGTCATTGCCGCCTTCGCCGACTTGATGAAGTCGTCGCCCGAGATATTGATCTTCACGTTGTCTACGCCCTCCCGCACACACATGCGGGCGACGCGGCGGACTTCGTCGGGCCCGTCCGCGATCAGGGCGAAGCTTTCGCGGTGCATGTGCATCTTGCGTTCGTCGCCGAGGCCGCCCGTTACGGTGATCTCGGGGCTCGCGGCGCGCAGGCGGGGCCCCGGCACGCGGCCCGCGTCGATCTCGTTCCGGATCACCACGTCGAGCCGGACTTTGGCCGACGCGGCGCCGTATAAGGACGTGAAGCCGGCGTCGATCATCGCGCGCGCGTTGTGCATCGTGACAAGCACATGCTCTTCGGGCGGAATGTCGCCGATTTCCACCGTGGTCGCCGCGTTCGAAAACGACGGGTGCGCGTGACCCTCGCACAAGCCCGGGATCAGTGTCGCGCCAGCGGCGTCGATCGTCTCTGCCCCCTCGCGCGGCAATCGTTCGCCGCCCTTGGCGATCTTGGCGATGCGGTTGCCTTCGACCAGCACCTCGCCCGGATAGGTCGCGGCGCCGGTGGCGTCCCAAACGCCGACGTTGACGAAGAGAATGCGGTTCATGGGGCTCTCCCTGAGGGCGACGCGCTCTTGCCGGCGCGGCATGCCGAATGTGATCATCCCGTTCGAGGTTTTTCAACTCCAACCTATCCGCGTGAAACTCTCGTGCCGCCCGACGATCGGAACCACACCGCCGCGGATCTCGCCGCGCCCGCCCTGCCGCGGCGCGGGCAGGGCTTTCTCGTCGGAGCCGCGATCGGACTTGGCCGCGCAGCCGCCGCAGCCGAGCGGGGTGGTGCCGATTTTCTGCTCGCTTTGAATGCGGGGCGTCTGCGCATGCGCGGGACAAGTTCGTTGGCCGCCATGCTACCGCTCGGCGACGCCAACGCCGAAACGCTCGCCTTCGCCCGCGCGGAAATCCTCGGCCGGGTGTCGATCCCCGTGTATTTCGGCGCATGCGCGTTTGATCCGCGCCTCGATCCCGAGGCATTCGCTCGCGAACTCGCGGCCGAAGGTTTCGCGGGTATCGCCAATTTTCCAACGGCGACCCATTTCGATGGACGCTTCCGCGCGGCGCTCGAAGCCGCGGGCTTGGGCTACGCACGCGAGGTCGCGCTGCTCGTTGCCGCCAAGAAGGTGGGGCTTGCGACCTTTGGCTACGCCAAGACGCGCGAGGAAGTCGACGCGATGACAGCGGCGGACGTGGACATACTCTGCGTCAATTTCGGTTGGAACGCGGGCGGCAGCGCCGGGTTCGACGGCCGGGTGGGGCTCGACGAAGCGGGGGAACGAGCGCGTCAGCTCATTCGGCGCGCGCGCCGCGCGCGGCCAGGGACGCCCTGTCTTGTCGAAGGCGGACCGATCGTCACCCCCGAGCAGATGTATCAAGTCTGCTCGCGCGCCGGTGCGGACGGCTATGTCGGCGGCTCGACCCTCGATCGCTTGCCATTCGAGATCTCGGTCATGCAATCGACATCCGCGTTCAAAACCGCCTCTTTGGTCGGCAGCCGCGCGCTGGGCCAAGCCTCGGGCGATGCGCGTCCACCGGGTTTTGTCGGAATGGTCGGCCAGTCTCCCGCTTTCCGCGACGTCGTGGCGACGATCGGTCGAGTGGCTGCGGGCGATTTGCCGGTTTTGATCGTCGGCGAGCCTGGGTCCGGAAAGTCGCTTGCCGCCCGCGCCGTGCACGCGGCCGGACCGCGCCGCCGAGGTCCAATCATCGCGATCGACATTTCGGGAGAAATCGCGAGCGGCGATGCGGAAGCCGAGGTCAAGCTTTTCGGCCGCGAGGCGGAGGACGGGCGCCGGCGGCGGCTCGGCGCGCTCGAAACGGGGGATGCGACCGTCATCGTCGAGCGGATCGAACGCTTGGGCCCCGGTGCGCAAGCGCGACTGGCGGCGTGGTTGGAAAGCGGAACGTTCGAACGCGTGGGCGGCGCGGAGCCGATACGCGGGCGGGCACGACTGATCGCCACGACCGCTTCGGATCCTCTACGGCTAGCCGCGCGCGGCGAGTTGCGCGACGATTTGCTTGCGCGGTTTTTGCCTGCGCGGATCGACCTACCCGCATTACGCGACCGGCTCGAGGATTTGCCCCTGATCGCGCGGCATATCCTGGCGTCGTTACCCGGCTCGCCCGCCCATCTCGATACCGAGGCGTATCGAGCCCTTTTGCGTCACGCGTGGCCTGGGAACCAGCGCGAATTGCGCGCGGTGCTCGAGCGATGCGCCGTGCGCGCGCGCGGTGGCGTCATCTCGGCCGACGGCATCGAAAGCGCGATCGCGTCGGCCCGCGCCCGCGCGCCCGCGGACTCCGAGGACGAGCGCGGCTGGATCGTCGAGGGATTGCGCCGGCATCGTTTCCGCCGGGGCGCTACGGCTTCATATCTGGGCCTGTCGCGCAAGACGCTCTACAACAAAATGCGCCGTTACGGCATCGATGGATGAAGATGCACGGCGCCGCGTGCGCGTGCCGCGAGGGCGTCGAGCGCGGCCGGATCGTAGCCGTGTGCGCGATGGATCAGGATGGGGGCGTCGCCCAGCGCAGCGCGCGTCGCGTCGACGGCGGCGAGTGCCGCGCGCCGGCCACGCTGGTCGCGCACCTCGGGCCCCGGGTGCAGCACCACACGTGTCGCGCCCGCGTCGAGTAGAGTGCGCGCCGCCGTCAGGTCGAACGCGAAGGCGAGCGTTTCGAACCCCGCCGCACGCGCCGCACGCACGAAAGCCGCGTCTGCGCTCAGTCCGTAACCGGCGGAGGCGATGACTCGCGCGGTTTCGCCGTCGAACATTTGCGCGGTCGGATAGGCGGCCAACGCTTCGACGCCGGCGCGCGCGGCGGCACGGAAGACGGTCGGCAAGTGAATGAACGGATCGCCCGCGAAAATGGCGACATGCGCCGCGCGCGTGGAACGGGCCTTGGCTAACGCGCGCAAGGCTGCGTCGTTCGCGTCGCGGACTGGTAGATGGGCGAGGTACTCGGCTTGCGCCGCAGGCCATCCCGACAGGGCAGGGCACACGATCCAGCCGGCCGCGACTGCACGTCGGCTGGTTGGGTATGCGCCGGTCAGAAAAAATTCTTCGGTTTTCATTTCAATTGCTTAGCGACGTTTTACCCGATTTTACCCATTGTTCGAACTCGACGCCATGGCGATGGGCCCTGCTGCTTCCAATATACCGACAGCCCGACGCGACAAGAGGATCGGCACGTACCGATTCTCGGCGCGGCGGGAGGGTGAGGAAACGTCGGCGCGTGAGTTTGCAACTCTTCCTGACGATCATTCTCAACGGGCTTACTCTTGCGGCGCTTTATTTCATCGTCGCCAGTGGTTTCTCGTTGATTTTCGGCCTGATGCGCACGGTCAACATGGCGCATGGCTCTTTGTACATGGTTGGCGCGTATATTGGGTACGCGCTCTGGGAGCCGCTCTACGATCAGGATGCTTGGTACGCTTGGTATATCGGCGTGCTGGCAGGTATGGCGGCGGCGGCGGCGGTCGGCGTCGTGATGCAGAAAACCCTGCTCGGTTGGATGCAGGGTCAGGAACTTCGTCAGGCTCTGGTCACAATTGGTCTTTCGATCATCGTGGCCGACCAAATCCTCGCCGGCTTCGGCGGCAACCCCCGACAGTTCTTCGCCCCCGACGCAATCTTCGGTTCGTCTTATGTGCCTGGCGTGGGGCGCTATCCGACTTTCCGGCTGTTCCAAATCGGCGTGGCGGTCGCTGTTGGGATCGGATTGTGGCTCCTGCTCAATCGCACCAAGGTCGGTTTGATGATCCGGGCCGGCGTTGACGATAGAGCCATGCTTTCGGCTTGTGGGGTCAACGTACCGGTCGTGAACATCGTGGTTTTTGCGCTGGGTGCCGCGCTCGCGGGGCTCGGCGGCGTCATCGGCGCCACAGCCCAACCGCTCGCTCAAGGTGTCGATGGACGCTTCCTCCTGATTTCGCTCGTCGTCGTCATCGTCGGCGGCATGGGATCGATTACAGGCACGGCGATCGGGGCCATTTTGGTGGGGCTCGCCGAGCAAGTCGGCCAGGCGTTGTTCCCGACCTATTCGGTCATCCTGACCTTCGTCATCATGGTCGTCGTTCTGGCGTTGCGACCGCAAGGCATCATGGGGCGTGCGCCATGATCGCCTGGTTGCGCACGCCGGTCGGGATGTGGAGCACGATCGTGCTCGGTGCGCTGCTTTGTCTGCCTGCGATTCTGCCCGAGTTGATGCCCGAGAATCAGGCACGCTTCTGGTTGGCCAACATCTTCGGCCGCGCCATCATCTACGGCATAATCGCGATGTCGCTGACGTTCCTTGCGACCTATGGCGGGTTCGTATCGCTCGCGCAGATGAGTTTGGCTGGCGTGGCCGGTTACGTGGTGGCCGTGACAGTGAACGGCGCGGTGCCGAGCATCGTGGGTGGACTGTCGTACCTGACGGCAATTCCGCTCGGCGTCTTCGCGGCCGTGGCGGCGGCTTTGTTCGTCGGTCTCGTTTCGGTGCGCACGCGGGACATCTATCTGCTGATGATCACGCTGGCGCTGGCGATGGGATTCTTTCGCTTCGTCGAGACCAATATCGCCTGGTTCAACGGCTACGAAGGCATTCGCAACGTTCTGGGGCCGACGGTGTTCGGCCTGCCGTTCCGCGATCCGCATGTCCTTTACTACGTCTCGCTCGCGACGGCGATCTCGCTTTACGCGGGGGTTTTGTACCTCGTGCGATCGCCGTTCGGCTTGGTGCTTCAGGGCATCCGTGACAATCCGCGCCGGATCGCCGCGCTCGGTTACAACGTCGCCCATCATCGCATCGCGGCCTTCGGCGTGGCTGGTTTCATCGCGGGCTGTGGCGGCGTCCTTGCGACCATCTACAACATCGGAATTTCGCCGGGCTCCGTCGGGTTGAGCGCGACGGTGAACGTTCTGATCATGAGCGTGATCGGCGGCCTCGGCCATCCCATCGGGGCCTTCATCGGATCTCTGATCTTCGCCTTCTTCGACACATTCGCCGCGTCGATCTACGACCGCAACCGCTTCAATACGCTGATCGGCGTGGTCTTCCTCATCATCGTGCTGGTCTCGCCAGACGGCGTGATCGGCTTCGCCAAACGCGCACGCGCCTTCGCGAAGGAGAAAGCCGCCCCTAAGGATTGGAGCCGACAGGGCTCGAAGCCCGGTTGACGCCCGCCGACAGACCAGCGGACGGCGGCGAGGTTCCGCGCCGTCCGCAACAACAGAACCCGGAACCGCAAACATGGAGGAACCCCGAATGTCCATTCGTCTATCCCGACGTTATGCCCTCAAGGGGGCTGGTGCGCTCGCCGTCACCGCGGCGGCCGGCGCATCGCTCAAATCCCCGGCGATCGCCCAAAACGCGCCCATCCGCATCGGTTCTGTCGCCACGCTCGAAGGTCCGTTCGCTACCGGTGGACAGGACGGCTATCGCGCGATGGAGATGCTGTTCCAGGCGGAGAATATGACCATCGGCGGCCGCCGGATCGAGTGGATCCGCGAATCGTCGAACGCGCAGGCCGACGTCGCGCTCGCTCGCGCGCGCAAACTGATCGAGCAGGACAACGTCGACATCATCATCGGTCCGTTGTCCGGCGCCGAAGGCATCGCGATGAAGGATTATTCCGCCACGTTGACAGGCAAGACGATCGTCAACGGTTCTTCAGGCGCGGCCGACACCACGCTGCGCAACCCCTCGCGCAATTTCTTCCGCTTCAACACCGACGGTACGCAGTGGATGGCCGGTCTCGGCAACTACGTGCGCCGGACGCTCAACGTTTCAGAGGTTACGGTCGTCGCGGGAGACTATGCGTTCCCCTACGCCCAGGTGTTCGGGTTCAGCCTCGAGTTCTGCCGCGCGGGCGGACGGGCGAATTACCTTTGGTCGCCTCTCGGCACCACCGACTTCGCCTCGCAGATCGCCCAGATCCCGCGTTCGTCTGGGGCACTGGTGGTCGTGCACGGCGGCACCGACGGTCTTGCCTTCATGACCCAGTACGCCCAGGCCGGCGGCAATCTGCCGATCATCGGCGGGTCGATCATGGCCGACCAGACGATGCTCTCCGCGCGCGGTCCCCATCGTCGCTTGATGGTCGGCATGGTGGCCGCAGGTCCGATGGCCGACGTGATCGATGACCCGAACTGGACCGACTTCGTCGCCCGATACCGGCGAATGCCGGGCGCGTTCCCGTCGCCTTCCATCCACGCGGTGAACTTCGCGACCAACACGATGGCGGTGATCCGCGCGTTGAAGGAAGTCAATGGAGACCTGTCCGGAAATCAGGCGAACTTCCAGCGCGTACTGGCCGCGCAGAAGTTCAAGGCCCCGACCGGCGCGGATGTTTCGCTCGACCATAACCGCCAGGCGATCTCGGACATCTTCCTCACCCGGATCGAGGAGCGGAACAACCAGCCGATGACGGTTGCCTTCCAGCGCGCGACGCAGATCAACCAGACGCTCGGCACGCCAGAAGCGGCGTTCCTCGCCCTGGGTGCGCCGTCCCGGACCAATACGGGTTGCATCGCGGCGTCCTGATCGACGTTTGCGACGCGACAGCAAGGGGGCCGGTCCGCCGGCCCCCTTCGACGCGACGGTGACAATGACTGCAACCCCCGCCATCGAATTGCGCAATGTTGGCCGCCGCTTCGGCGCGCTGCAGGCCGTCCGCGACGTCACGTTCGACGTGGCGGTGGGGGAACGGCACGCCGTGCTGGGGCCCAACGGAGCCGGCAAGACGACGCTTTTCAATGCGATTTGCGGGGATTTTCCGCCGACCTCCGGTTCGATCCGCGTGTTTGGCCGTGACGTATCCGACATGCCTGCCCATCGCCGCGCGCGGCACGGCATCGGACGCACCTACCAGCAATCGCTTCTGTTCAACGGCTTATCGGTGCTGGACAATCTTTTCGTGGCGGTGCGGGGGGTGAAGCCGAACCGCTTCAGTTTCCTCGTGCCCCGGCGGGACGACGGGCATCTAGCCAAGGCACGCGAAACAGCGGATCGCGTGCGTTTGTCCCATGCGCTCGACGTACCCGTCGGCGACCTTAGCCATGGGCAGCGGCGTCAACTCGAGGTGGGGATGGCGCTCGCTTCGGACCCGCGGTTGCTGATGCTCGACGAGCCGGCAGCGGGGCTATCGCCCGTCGAGCGCCCGGAGCTTTCGAAGCTGCTGCGCGAGTTGCCCAAGAATCTCACGATCCTGCTGATCGAGCACGACATGGACGTCGCCCTGCCTTTCGCCGATCGCGTCACCGTCATGAAGGACGGCGCGGTCGTCGTTTCCGACACGCCCGACCGTATCCAGAACGACCCCGTGGTGCACGAGATCTATCTCGGCCACGGCGGCCACAAGCACTGAAGGATCGATCCCGATGCCGCGATTCGAACGGAAGAAACTACTCGCCAAGTTCCAGTCCATGGCCAAGAAGCGGATCCCTATCGTCGGCGGGGGCGCCGGTACGGGATTGTCGGCGAAATGCGAGGAAGCCGGCGGAATTGACCTCATCGTCATCTACAATTCGGGTCGTTATCGCATGGCCGGTCGCGGATCCCTTGCGGGGTTGCTCGCCTACGGCAACGCCAATGAGATCGTGAAGGAGATGGCGCGCGAGGTGCTGCCGGTCGTCACCAAGACGCCCGTCCTTGCGGGCGTGAATGGCACCGATCCGTTTGCGATCATGGACGTCTTTCTCGATGAATTGAAGGCGCTTGGCTTTTCGGGCGTCCAGAATTTCCCGACCGTCGGCCTGATCGACGGCACTTTCCGAGCCAATCTCGAGGAGACCGGCATGGGCTACGGTCACGAGATCGACATGATCCGGCTCGCGCGTTCGAAGGACATGCTGACCACGCCCTACGTTTTCAACGCGGACGAGGCGCGCGAGATGACCAAAGCTGGCGCCGACATCATCGTCGCGCATCTGGGCCTGACCACCGGCGGTTCGATTGGCGCGGAAACCGCCGTGAAGCTCGCCGATTGCCCGAAGCTGATCGACGAGTGGGCGGAGGCCGCCAAAAGGGTCCGTAAGGACGTTCTCGTACTTTGCCATGGCGGACCGATCGCGATGCCCGCAGACGCGCAGTACGTGTTGAATAGAACGCGCAATTGCCATGGCTTCTACGGCGCCTCGTCGATGGAACGTTTGCCGACTGAATCCGCGTTGGTCGAACAAACGCGACGCTTTAAAGCGCTGGAGTTCTGAGCATGGCGCGCGCCTATTCCAGCATCGTGATCGACGCCCCAGTCGAGAAGGTCTGGGCACTGGTTCGCGATTTCGATGGGCTACCCGCATGGAATGCCGGCGTTGTCCGCAGCCGGATCGAGGACGGGCTCGCCGCCGACGTCGTCGGTTGCGTTCGCAGTTTCCACCTAAAGGACGGGACGCACGTGCGCGAGCGCCTGATCCATCTGGACGACGCGAACCGCTCGCTGTCCTATAACTTCGAGACCCCTGCATTTCCCGTGGGCGACTATCTGGCGACCCTGCGCGTTATGCCGGTCACCGCGGGCGATCGCAGCTTTGTCGAGTGGGAGGCGACGTTCGAGGAACCCGCCGCCGAACGCGGCAAATACGAAGCGCTGATCTCGCGTGACGTTTTCTCGGCGGGGCTTTTGGGTCTAGCCGCGAAGGCGCCTTCGGCCGTCGCGCCCGTCGGTGCGCGGCGGTGGAAGGGGCGGCGGCCCGCGAAGGTCTACGCGTCGACGGTGATCCGGGGACCGGTGGACAAGGTGTGGCCGATCTTGCGCGACTTCGCGGGAATGGGCGCCTGGCATTCGGATATCACGCGCATGCACATGCTCGACGGCAAGCGCGCCGATCAGGTCGGCGGCACGCGCGACTTCTTTTTCGGCGAAGGACGTTTGCACGAGGAGTTGCTGCATCTTTGCGATCGGACGAGAAGCTTTTCCTACAGAATCAACAAGAGCGAGATTCCGTGGCTCGATTACGTCGCGGGCGCTCGGATCTGGCCGATAACGGACGGCGATCGTACCTTCGCAGTCTGGACCGCGGACTGGGATGCGAATCCGAACGACGATCTAGAGCTGATCCCGAAGGTCCATAACGACGTTTTCCTTAAGGCGTTCGACACGATCGATGCGAAGTATTTCGGGGGTGCGCGGCGATGAGCATCCACGTCGTCGAACGCATGGCGGCTGAGATCGCGGGCTCTGGCGAGCCCGTGGTGCTGATCCATGGTCTCGGCGGCACGTCGAATGTTTGGACGCCTGTTCTGCCCGCGCTGATCGGCCGCGCCAGAATCATCCGGTTCGATCTGCCCGGTTCGGGCCGCTCGCCCGCCGGCGGTCCAATGTCGCTACAGTCCTTCGTCGATCGGATCGCCAAGGCGATGCGCGCGCTTGGTGCCGAGCGCGCGCGCGTGGGCGGTCACTCGCTCGGCACCATCGTGGCCGCGCATCTCGCCCAGCAGTTTCCGGATCTCGTGCGCGATCTTGTGTTGCTCGGCGCTCTGCCCGAACCGCCGGAGCCGGTACGCGCGGGATTGAAGTCGCGCGCGGCAAAGGCACGCGCCGAGGGGCTTGCGGGCATTGCGGACCAGATGGCCGAAGCTTCGCTCTCCAGAGACACCCGCGAGCGCAACCCGCTCGCCGTCGCCTATGTGCGGGAGACAATCATGCGCCAGAACGCCGAAAGCTACGCCGCGACTTGCGAAGCTTTGAGCGATGCGCACGCGGCCGATTTCGCCCGGATCGGCAAGCGCGCGCTGCTCGTCACCGGCGAGGACGACGCGATCGGCACGCCTGCGATGTCCCGCGATATCGCCTTGCGCCTGCCGGATTCGCGGGCGGAGATTCTTGCGCGCACCGGGCATTGGACGCCGATCGAGAGGCCCGATGAAGTCGGGCGGGCGATGGCGCGGTTCTGGTTCGGTCGATAGGAGCGGGGCGATGGACGCTGTCCTCTTTACCAACGTGCGCGTTATCGACGGTTCGGGGGACTATCCGTTCCCCGGAGAGGTGCTTGTGGAGGGGGATCGCATCAAGCGCGTGGCGCGCGGCAGCCGCGCGATCCCTCCCAAAGGCGCAACCGTGGTGGACGGTGCGGGCGCGACAATCATGCCGGGGATGATCGAGGCACATACGCATCTGTCGTGGAACGACCAACCGAGTCTCGACGCGATTTTCCGCATGCCGCCCGAGGAACACACGCTCGATGCCGCGCGCGTGGCAAAGATCTATATCGACCACGGTTGGACTTCGGCGGTTGGGGCGGCAGCCGCAAAACCTCGTCTCGATGTCGTCATCCGCAACGCGATCAACGCCGGTCTGATACCCGGTCCGCGCTATCTGGCCAACGGGCAGGAGATCGGCACGCTTGGCGGTCTGGGGGATACCACGCCGCCGCATGTTGACCATCCCGGTCTGTCCTTCGGCCATATCGTGTCGGGCCCGCACGAGATGCGCAAAGCGGTGCGCATGTTCATCAAGTACGGCGTCGATTTGCTGAAGATCAATCTGTCGGGCGAGGAAATCACAGGCGTGGGTTCGGCCGAAACGCCGATGAGCGACGAAGAGGTCGCGGTGGCCGTCGCCGAAGCGCATCGACGCAACCGCCGCGTTTGCGCGCATGCCCGCTCGGCCGAATCGGTCAAGATGTGCGTCCGTCACGGCGTCGACATCATCTACCACGCGAGTTTCGCGGACGACGAGGCGCTCGACATGCTGGAGGCGCGAAAGGATCGCCATCACTTCGCGCCCGGTCTCGCTTGGTTGATCAAAACTTCGCGCGACGCGGGGCCCTGGGGCATCGCGCCGGATTCGCCGCTCGCGCAAGCGTATGCGCGCGAACTCGACTCCGCCGTCGAGGTCTGCCGCAAGATGCGCAAACGCGGCATCAAGGTTTTGCCCGGGGGAGATTATGGCTTCGCGTGGACGCCGCACGGCACCAACGCCAAGGATCTCCAGTACTTCGTCGAGATGCTCGGTTTTTCGCCGATGGAGGCGATACAGTCCGCGACGATCCATGGCGGTGCCATCATGGGGCGAGCGCACGAACTGGGGCAGTTGAAGGAGGGCTTTCTTGCCGACATCCTTTTGATCGATGGCGATCCGCTTGCCGACATCCGCATTTTGCAGGATCGGAACCGACTGCTTGCGATCATGAAGGACGGCAGATTCCACAAGGAACCTCGCGTCTCGGGCGGGAGGCTCTAGGCAATGGCTGCCCGCCCCAAGGCGCTTGTTCCGGTGTTGGAGGTCTCCGACCTCCAAGTGCATTACGGGCACGCCCATGTGCTCCAAGGGATCTCCCTGCGGCTCGAGAAAGGCGTGCTCGGCGTCATCGGCCGCAACGGCATGGGCAAAACGACGCTCTGCCAGACGATCATGGGTCTCAAAAGCGCGACGTCGGGCTCGATCAAGTTCATGGGCAGGGAACTTGTCGGTCTGCCGTCGAACGAAATCGCCAAGCTGGGCGTCGGTTACGTGCCGCAAGGCCGACGTACCTGGCCGACCCTGACGGTGGATGAGCATTTGCGCCTCGTGGCGCAGACTCGCGTCGTCAAGGGCGGTTGGACGGTTCCGCGCGTTTACGAGACTTTCCCGCGGCTGGCGGAACGACGCAGAAACGGCGGTACGCAGTTGTCGGGCGGCGAGCAGCAAATGCTCGCTATCGGCCGCGCTCTGCTGTTGAACCCGCGCTTGCTGGTCATGGACGAACCGACCGAGGGGCTGGCGCCGGTCATCGTCGATCAGGTCGAAGCGCTGCTCAAAAAGCTTGCTTCCGAGGGCTCCGTCGCCGTCCTGCTGGTGGAGCAGAATCTTGGCGTAGCTACGGCGACGGCCGAGCGTGTCGCAATCGTCGTCAATGGGCGGGTGGCGCGCGAGTTGCCGGCGGGCGAACTGGCTGCCGACCGCGCGTTGCAGGAGCGTCTTCTCGGCGTACGCAGCCATGCCGAGGAGGACGCGCCGGTCGCCGAGGAATTGTCGACGCCGGAGCCCGCAACGACGCCGGAGTTGCCGTTGAAGGTCGTCCGGGTCTTGCGCTCGGCCGAGACGCCTTCCGAGACCGCGCCCGGCTATTCGGCGGCGCGTCCGCCGACCCGCTGGTCCCAGGGAAATCCGGCGCTGGATCGGACAGGGGCTCTGGGTCCGCAGCCGCCTACACGCGCCGAGACGGACGAGCCGCCCCCGATGCCGTTGCCGCCAGCCGGGCAGATGGTCGGACGGCATGTGCACGTGGTCGGCACGTTCGATACGAAGGCGCGCGAGTTGCTTTACATCAAGGGCCTGCTTGATCGGCTCGGTCTCAAGACCGTTTCTGTCGATCTGTCGACGTCGCGCAAGCCATCGCCGGCCGATGTGGCGCCTCAGGAAGTGGCGCGCCACCATCCGCGCGGCGTTTCGGCCGTGTTCACCGGCGATCGCGGGGCTTCGGTTGCCGCGATGGCCGAGGCGTTTGAACGCTTCGTCGGCGCGCGACGGGATATCGCGGGAATGATTTCGGCGGGCGGGTCGGGGGGGACCTCTCTTGCAACGCCCGGCATGCGGCGTCTCCCGGTCGGCGTGCCCAAGATTATGGTTTCGACCGTCGCGTCGGGTGACGTCGGGCGGTACGTGGGCCCTGCCGACATCATGATGATGTATTCGGTCGTCGACGTGCAGGGCCTCAACCGCATCTCAGAACAGGTTCTCGCAAACGCCGCGCACGCCATGGCGGGCATGGTGATAAACCGACCCAAGGCGTCGTCTTTTGCGAAGCCGGCGCTCGGCATGACGATGTTCGGCGTGACCACGCCTTGCGTGCAGGAACTCCAGCGTCTGCTATCCCCCCGCTACGATTGTCTCGTCTTCCACGCGACCGGCACCGGCGGACAGTCGATGGAGAAACTCGCCGACTCCGGCATGCTGGAGGGGGCCATCGATGCGACGACGACCGAGGTTTGCGATCTTCTGTTCGGCGGCGTTTTCCCCTGTACCGAGGATCGCTTCGGAGCGTTCGCGCGCACGCGACTGCCCTATGTCGGTTCGTGCGGCGCCCTCGACATGGTCAATTTCGGTCCGCTCGATACGGTTCCCGTCCGATATAAGGGACGAAATCTCTACGTCCACAATCCGCAGGTCACGCTGATGCGCACGACGCCTGAGGAGAATGCCCGCATGGGCGAGTGGATCGCCGCAAAACTCAACAAGTGCGAAGGTCCGGTTCGCTTTTTCCTGCCCGAGGGCGGTGTTTCGGCGATCGACGCTCCGGGAAAGCCGTTTCACGATCCAACCGCCGACAAGGCTTTGTTCGACGCACTGGCGCGCACTTTCAAGCGGTCGCCAGACCGACAATTGATCCGCCTGCCGCACAACATAAACGACCCGGCCTTCGCCAAGGCGATGGCCGACGCCTATCTGCAACTCGCGCGCGCGCCTTCCGGCGTGGTCGCGCGAGCCTAGATTTTCGGAGGAGAAGACCATGTCCGGGTTCGGAAGCTTCCTGTTGTTCGCGATCGTCGCCGCGGCTCTCGTCGCGGTCATCGTCTGGCTGCTATCCTGGCTGTACCGGCGCTCGACGAAGGAGGTGTCTTTCGTACGCACCGGCTTCGGCGGGCAGAAGGTCGTCGCCAACGGCGGCGCGCTGGTCCTGCCGATTTTGCACGAAACGATCCCGGTCGGGATGGGCACGACGCGGTTGGAAGTCCGTCGGGCGCGTGAATCGGCCCTCATCACGCGCGATAGAATGCGCGTCGATGTGACCGCCGAGTTTTATGTCCACGTCGCGCCTTCCGACGAGGCAATCGCTAAAGCCGCTCAGACGCTCGGCCACCGCACGATGCAGCCCGAATCGTTGCGCGAGCTGATCGAGGGCAAGTTCGTCGACGCGTTGCGCACGTCCGCCGCCGAGATGACGATGGAGGAGATGCACGAAAAGCGCGGCGAGTACGTCAAGCGCGTCCGCGCAGCCGTCGCCGAGGATCTGGTTCTGAACGGCCTGGAACTCGAGACCGTCTCGCTCACGGCGCTGGACCAAACGGCGATGGAGTTCTTCAACCCCTCCAATGCGTTCGACGCCGAGGGTATGACGCGCCTCACCGAGCAGATCGAACGCCGAAAGAAGATCCGTAACGACATCGAACTCGACACGCTCGTGCAGATCCGCAACAAGAATCTCGAAGCGGAAAAACTGACTCTCGAGATCGACCGGGAGAGCGAGTACGCCAAGCTCGCACAGGAACGCGAACTCGAAATCCGTCGGGCGGAACAGCGCTCGGATCTAGCTCGTGAGCGTGCCGAGCAGGAGCGAACCGCCGAGCAGGCGCAGATCTCCGCGCGTGAACAGGTGGAGCGTGCCCGGATCGCGATGGAGCGTGCGCTGGACGAGGAGCGCATCGCGCGGGAACGAGCTATCCAGGAACTCGAGATCTCGCGTCGGCGCGCACTCGAACTTGCCGAGCAGCAGCGGGCTATCGCCGTCGCCGAAGCGAGCAAGTCGCAGTCGGTCGCGCAGGCGGAGGCGGATCGAGCCCGTGCCGAGGCCGTGTCGGCCGAGGAGCGTGTTTTCTCCGCCCGCGAGGTCGAGCAAGCGGAGCGGCGCAAGCAGATCGAGCTGATCGCCGCTCGGCAGGAGGCGGAGCGCGAAACCATCCGTCTGCGGCTGCTGGCCGAGGCCGAGAAGGTCGCCGCCGCCGATCGCGCTGATGCGTTGCGTCTCGCGGCGGAAGGCGAAGCCGAGGCGGAGAAGATCCGCGCGGCGGCCGCGCGCCTGCGACACGAGGTCGAAGCCGAGGGCTTGCGCGGCATGAACGAGGCGCAGAACGTACTGACCGATGCCGCGCGCGCCTCTGCCGCGCGCATGCGCCTCATCGATAAGTTGGAGTCGATTGTACGGGAGAGCGCCAAGCCGATGGAGCGGATCGAATCGATCCGGGTCCTGCACGTCGAAGGATTGGGCGGTTCGCCGTCCTCGGCGGGCTCGGGCGAGGCGGGGGCAGGCGCCAACCTGCCCGAGTCGATCGTCAACTCGGCATTGCGCTATCGCGCGCAAGCACCGCTTGTCGACTCGTTGCTGCGCGAATTGGGAATACCAGGGGCTGCGACGGGGAAGGTCGAGCCACCGCTGGCGCCGTCGCCGACCAAAACTTCGGGCGATTGATCCATGCCTAGGGTCTACGTTTCCAGCGTCATCGATGCGCCGGCCGAACGCGTTTGGGCGGAAATCCGCGACTTCAATGCTTTGCCGCGCTGGGTGCCGGCGGTCGCGGAGAGTCGGATCGAGGGCAACGCCCCGGGGGATCAGGTCGGGTGCGTGCGCGCCTTCACGCTGAAGGATGGGGGCGCTTTGCGCGAGAAGCTTCTCGCGCTCTCGGATTTCGACTACGCCGTATCGTATTCCATCCTGGAATCGCCGATGGGTGTGTCCAACTATGTCGCCACGCTGCGCTTGGCGCCCGTCACCGACGGCGAGCGCTGTTTCGCGGAGTGGACGGCCGAATTCGAGTGCGAGCCCGCGCGTGCCGAAGATTTGGTCGAGCGTATCGGCCGTGGCGTGTTCCAGCCTGCCTTCGACGAGCTCAAGAAGAAATTCGGACGCCGCTAGCCAGGCACCATGGTTGAGATCGTCCGATCCACTGTGCTGGACGCGCCGCTCGAAGCGGTCTGGCAGCTGCTGCGTGATTTCGCGACGGCGGTGCCGATTCCGGTTGCGGATGCGGTCGGTGCGCTCGAAGGGGGCAAGGATGCCGCGAGCGTGGGCGCATCGCGAATCGCGGGTCCTTGGCGGGAGAGACTGATCGAACTCGACGAGCGGAATCATTCGCTACGAACCTGCTTGGTTGACTCGCCGTTGCCGCTTTACGGCTACGTCGCACGCCAGCAGTTGCGCCGGATCACCGACGGTGAGGGGACGTTCTGGCAATGGCGCGCGAGTTTCGCGACCGATCCGTACCGCGAGGCGGATCTCGTCGCGCGTGTGGCGGACGAGGTGATTGCGGCCGGCTTCGCAACCATCCGGGCGCGGGTGGCACGTACTCGCGCCTCAAGCTCGCTTCCGTCCGTGTCGCGCGTGGCACGCGCATCGGCGCCGGTTGCCCGACGTGAAGAAGGGCCCATCGAAACGTCGTTGGTCATGGTCAGTCGGCATGGCGGTCCCGAGGTGCTCGAGAACGCGCAGGCCAACGTTCTACCGCCGGGGCCCGGCCAAGTTCGCGTACGCCAAACGGCGATCGGACTGAACTACATCGACGTCTATTGCCGAACCGGCGCCTATCCACTGCTGACGCCACCCGGTACGCCGGGTATGGAAGCTGCTGGTCAGGTGATCGATGTCGGCGATGGTGTTGTCGGCTTTCTGCCCGGCGATCGCGTCGTCTACGCCGCACCGCCGGTGGGGGCTTATGCGGGCGTACGCAACGTAACGGCCGACTCGCTTGTGATCATACCGGATGGGATCGACGACGAGACAGCGGCTGCAGCCATGTTGAAGGGCTTGAGCGCGGAGTATTTGCTCAACCGCGTGCACCGCGTCCGCGCGGGCGACCGGGTGCTCGTGCACTCCGCTGCGGGAGGGGTTGGTCTGCTGCTGTGCCAGTGGGCCAAGAAGCTCGGCGCGGTCGTGCTCGGGACGGTCTCGACGCCCGACAAAGCGCGTCTAGCGCGTGAGCACGGCTGCGATTACCCCATCATTTCGCGCGGCACCGATTTTTTGAAGCCCGTGCAGGATGCGACCAAAGGCAAAGGCTGCGATGTCGTCTACGACGGAATCGGCCGTGCAAGCTTCCTCGAGTCCTTCGAAGCGCTCGCCCCGTTGGGCCATCTCGTTAGCTACGGGCAGGCGTCGGGCGCCTTGGCGCCGTTCGATCCCGCGATCCTGTCGCGCAAGTCGGCGAGCCTCAGCCGACCGGTGCTTTTCCACTACACGGCGAATCCCGAGACTTTGCGCGCGATGGCTGCGAATCTGTTCGCGGCGATTGGCGAGGGGCTTCGCGCGAGTCCGCGTCAGCGCTACAAGCTCTCCGACGCGGCGCGCGCGCACCGCGATCTCGAAGGAAGGCGTACCGTCGGAGCCAGTGTGCTGGTGCCGTAGCCCGACGGTGCGCCTGCCTTGTTGCCCCATCTGAAGGCGCCATCGGTAGGACTGAAGTCCGAGGGATATCCGGAAGTCGCGACGCACCCGAGGTGCTGTCAATGGACGCCAAGTCGCGAAGCTGCGACGGGCTGAACTCCTGCTTGCCCTGGCCCAACAGTACATCGACATGACGCAGCTTCGCGACGATCTCCTCGGGCGTGTATCGCTTCTTTGGCATCTTCCGGAACTCCCTGGGTTTCCAATCATACCGATGGCTCCTTCCGATGGGGGCAGGTCAGCCGCTGGAGCTACACCGATCTCGAGCCGATCGGGTATCTCAACAGCGACCCGATGATCTGGGCGGTCACGACCGACGGCCCGCTGAAGTCGATGT
>JADCGK010000086.1 GCA_020249045.1 Azospirillum sp.
CGCTCGAAGAGGTGGGCCAGCAGTTCAACGTCACCCGCGAGCGCATCCGCCAGATCGAAGCCAAGGCCTTGCGCAAGCTCAAGCATCCCAGCCGGTCGCGCAAACTGCGTTCGTTCCTGGATACGTGAGCTTGGCGGGGCGGCGCCGTCTGCGCTAAACCGGTTCCCGCCGGTTCCGGGGGCCCGTAGTTCAGCGGTCAGAACGCGCCGCTCATAACGGTGTTGTCGCAGGTTCGAATCCTGCCGGGCCCACCGGGGCCGCGCGGTCTCGCTTTGGGGGGCGACGCGTCATGTGGCAACCGGCCGAAACCTATCCCGATCCCGCCGTGCGCGCGCTCGATCCGCGCGGGGTTGGGCTGATCCCGTTCAACGCCGGCGTCGAGCGCCTCTTCGGCGGCTGCCGCTGGGCCGAAGGGCCCGTCTGGTTCGGCGACAGCCGCGCGCTGCTGTGGTCCGACATCCCCAACGACCGCATCCTGCGCTGGTCGGAAAGCACGGGCGCGGTTGACGAATTCCGCAAGCCGTCGAACAACGCCAACGGCAACACGCGCGACCGCCAGGGCCGGCTGATCACCTGCGAGCACCTCACCCGCCGCGTCACCCGCACCGAATACGACGGATCGATCACGGTGCTGATGGACCGGTTCGAGGGCAAACGCCTGAACTCGCCCAACGATGTCGTCGTCAAATCCGACGATTCGATCTGGTTCTCGGATCCGGCGTTCGGGATCCTGCACGACTACGAAGGCAGCCGCGCGCAGGCCGAACTACCCATGGCGATCTACCGGCTCGACCCGGCCGACGGCAAAGCCACGATCGCCGCCGACGGGCTCGAAGGGCCCAACGGGCTGTGTTTCTCGCCCGACGAGAGCAAGCTCTACGTGGTGGAGTCCGCCGCGCGGCCGCGCCGCACCTGGGTGTTCGACGTCGAAGGCGAAACGCTTCGCAACCGCCGGCCCTTCGTCGACTGCGGACCCGGCGGCACGCCGGACGGCTGGCGCGTGGACGAGCGCGGGAACGTCTGGGCGGGCTGGGGCATGGAGCCCGGCCTGAACGGCGTGCGGGTCTTCGCGCCCGACGGCGCTCCGATCCTGCATATCGATCTGCCCGAGCGCTGCGCCAATCTGTGCTTCGGCGGCAAAGCCAAAAACCGCCTGTTCATGGCGGCGAGCCGGTCGCTCTACGCGCTCTACACCAACATCCGCGGCATCGCCTGAGGCATCGCGAGCCGGAACGCGAAGGCGAGCACCCAGCACGCGCAGGCGAGCGCCGCCGAAAAGATCGCGAATCGGCGATACGTGTCCTTCAGGATATTGGCGAACACGCCTTGCGCGCGATGCGCGGGCAGGCCGTGGCGCTTGTCCATCAGGATCCAGGTCTCGGTGCGCCGGAAATCGTGCCGGTCGGCGAGACCCGCGCGCAGCGTCAGGATCGCGGCCAGCATCGTGATGAGGATGGCGCCGCTTTTGAAGGCCAGGAACGGCCAGGTGATCAGACCGGCCATCACCGTGCCGACGGCCAGCAGGAAGAACAGAAACGCCCGTCCGATCGACGTGAAGGCGGCGCGCTTGATGCGCTCCAAATCGTCCATGCCCGATCCCCCCGAACCGGAAACGACCAACGCAAGGGGGAAGGCTACACCCCGCCTCTCGCACGCGGCAAGGACGCCCCGGTTACCAGTTGCCGGTCAGGCGCAGCAAGGCGGGGGTCGTGACGAGGATGCAGCCCAGGATCCACACGATCATCGAGCGTTCGCTGGGCTCGCGCTGGCCGGTGAAGCTTTCCCAGATGGCGCAAAAAATTCCGCCGGACAGCAAAGTGCCCATGCCCAGGATGAACGACGCGCCGTAGAACAGCCACTCGCGCGTCAGCGGGATGATGTCCGGCATGAAGAAAGGCAGGAAAATCATCACCCATGGCAGCCAAGGCGACATCAGACCGTTGAACAGACTGATCGCCAGGGCGATGGCGAAGTAATTGCGCATGTCCATGGTTCAACCGCCCCCCGCGCCCGACAGCGTCGGCGCGAAGCCCATGTTCTGCAGCGCGATCGCGCCGATCAGGCGGAAGAGTGTAAGCCAGAAGAACGCGACAAGCGGCATCCACATGCCGCGCACATAGGTCGGCGTCCAATAGCGGCAAAGCCGGATCGCCCAATCGGTCAGCAGCACGAACCAGCGCCAGATGTAGTTGGGCGAAGTGGCCGGCACGATGAAGCCGAGCATGAAGCGTCCGATGCAGGTGTACTGCACGATCGCCACGCCGTAGACGAAGGCGAAAAAGACCGGGTGGTCGAAAACGATATTGGGCGTGCCGCTCATGGCCGCTTTCTAGCGGGAAAATCCCGATACCACAAAAGGAAAGGGCGGGGTCCGAGGACCCCGCCCTTCGACCGTCCGCCCGAGGGCGGGTTCGATCAATGCGCCGGCGCTTCGCCCGACGCCATCTTCACTTCCCCGGTGGGGATGCGGATGGAGTCGATGAAGTCCTGCATTTCCTTCGGCGGCGGCGTCGTCAGCTTCGACACGATGATCGTCGTCAGGAACGAGATCGGAATGCCGAACACGCCCACCGAGATCGAGCTGATGCCCCAGAAGTTGCAGACCTGACGGCCGCGCAGGTTCGCGATCGCCGAACCGGGCGCGATGGCGTCCAGCCACACCTTCAGCTGCGGCCCGTTGAACTCGGACATCAGCAGCAGGAACATGCAGGTGCCGAAGCCGGCGAGCATGCCCGCGACCGCGCCCGCCGTGGACGTACCCTTCCACCAAACGCCGAGCACCAGACCCGCGAACAGGCCGGAGGCGGCGATGGAGAAGGCCCACGCGACCAGGAACAGGATGTCCGCCCCGAGCTGACCCGCGACCCAGGCGCCCAAGAGCGCCAGGACGACGAGCAGAACGCGGGAGATGAGCATCCGCTTGGCCGTGTCCGCCTTCGGATCGATCATCTTGTAGTAGACGTCGTGGGACATCGCGTTGGACATCGCCAGCAGCAGGCCGTCGGCGGTGGACAGCGCGGCGGCGAGACCGCCCGCGGCCACCAGGCCCGCGATGACGTAGGGCAGACCGGCGATTTCCGGCGTCGCCAGCACGATCGCGTCCTGCTGGATGCGGAACTCCGCAAGCTGCAGGATGCCGTCGCGGTTGGCGTCGTTCACCACCACCAGACCCACCTTGCCCCATTCCGCGACCCAGGCCGGCAGCTGCGCGATCGGCTGACCGATCACGTTCTGATAGACCTCGAGCTTCGCGAACACCGCGTAGGCGGGGGCCGTGAAGTACAGCAGGTAGATGAAGAAGATCGACCAGCCGACCGACTGACGCGCTTCACGCACGGTGGGCGTGGTGAAGTAGCGCATCAGGATGTGCGGCAGCGACGCGGTGCCGACCATCAAGCAGAGGGTCAGCGCCAGGAAGTTCAGCATCCGCAGGAACTCGTACTCGCCCCGAGCGTTCGAGAACGGGTTGACGTGCGAGTTCAGGATGCCGAGCGTCTTTTCGAGCGCCTCCATCTTTTCGACGGCCTGGCCGTACATCAGCTGGGGCACCGGAACGCCGGTGACCTGCGCGGACAGGATCGTCACCGGGATCAGATACGCCACGATCAGGATGATGTACTGGGCGACCTGCGTCCACGTCACCGCCTTCATGCCGCCCATCATGGAGCACACGAGGATGCCCACGAGACCGGCGAAGACGGCGACTTCGAACTGCAAGGCCAGGAAGCGCGAGGCGATGATGCCCACGCCCACCAGCTGGGCCACCATGTAGACGAACGAGGCCGTGATCAGCACCAGCACCGCGATCAGGCGGGCGACGTTGCCGCCGTACCGCGCGCCGAAGAAGTCAGGCACCGTGTATTGGCCGAACTTGCGCAGGTACGGCGCCATCAACACCGCGACGAGCACGTAGCCGCCCGTCCAGCCGATGATGAACGCATGGCTGTCGAACCCGCCGAGATACAGCGAGCCGGCCATGCCGATGAACGACGCGGCGGACATCCAGTCCGACGCCGTCGCCATGCCGTTGTAGAACGCCGGAACCGAACGGCCCGCGACGTAATACTCGGTCAGCTGACCCGTGCGCGACAGAATGCCGATGACCGCGTAGACCATCAGCGTGCCGAAGACGTACATGTAGCCCAAGAAGCGGTTGGGCACGCCCAACTGCTCCAGAATTCCGATCAGGACGGTGAACGCAAGGAACACACCGGTGTAGATCGCGTAGATCCGACCGAGGTTCTGCAGAAAACCGCCTTCCATTTTGACGACCATGGATGCGCGCTCCTTATTCTTCGGCCACGCCGAACTCTTGGTCGATCGCTTCCTGGGCGGACCCGTAATAGAAGCAGATCAACACGTAGCCGGTGATGGAGCCTTGGGCGACGAACCAGAATCCGAGGGGGAAGCCCAGGATATGGATCGCGTTCAGCTCGCGGGCGAAGATGTGAATGACGAAGCTCAGGAAGAACCAAATGGCCAACATCGTCCACATCAGCGTGGACGTCTTGGCCCAATGGGCTTTGGCCTCTTCCATCGTGAGCTGCTTGGCAGCCATGGGGACCTCTCAGGTTCGGACGGTTGAGAACGCCGTTGATCGGCGTCCGATTGTTGCCGCGCCTTTCGGCCTCGCCGATGCCCTGTCGAAGGACGCGGCCGGAGCGCGGACGTAATGATGGCGTGTGGGAGATCGAACGGGGGCATCCTCCGGGGGTGACGGCTTGCGCGTCGGTCTTGTTCTGCAAGCTGATGCGCGTGTATCACGGGGCTCGAAAGCCGTGCAAGCCGTTGGATGGGACCAGACATGGGTTTGACGACCGGGATTGTAACTTTCTTGCGCGACTACATCCGGCGCTGGCGGGCTGCTCCTATTTTAGGCATTCCCGACCTGAAGTTATTCGTGTACGAACGAGCTTCGCTGCTTTCGCAGCGTGCATCCCACGAATTCTGTCGTAACGCGCTGGGGTTTTACGGTCAGGTCGCGTTCCACGACGAGCGTTTTCAGGACGCGATGCGGGTTTGCCGCTGGGAGTCGTTCGTCGCGGTGCTGGCCGACATGTTGCTGGTCGTCGAAGGCGAGTTGCGCCGGGAAGGTACGGCCGGTGACCGCGCCCACGCCGCTGCTTTGGTCGCCATCTATCGTTCGATTCTCGGCGAGCAGGAATTGCCCGCGCATCGGACCGAAGGCTGGGAGAAGGATGTCGCGATTTTCGAGGCGCGTTTGCTGGCCGCGATCGATGCGCCGGCGCGGCCCGCGCACAAAATCGCGATTCGGTCCGCCAAGCGAATGTTCGAAACCATCCCGATTCAGATGGGGATCAAGACCGAGACCACGAACGGCGCTTTGACCGGCGCGGATGCCGCCGACTACCAAGCCGTTTCGGGCGCCGTGAAGTTCGGCATGGTGGCGTTCCTGCAGGATCTTCGCCGCCAGATCCGCGTGGCCGAATTGCGCACCGCGTTGGCGGCCGCGGCTTGACCCGCGCGCGACCGCCGCCCCGGCGAGGGGGCGGCAGCGCGTCGTCCGATCGTTCAGCCGGAGTTCTGTTCGGAGAAGATGTCCTTGTCCTTGTTTTCGGGCACGAAGATCGCGCCGATCACCAAGGTCATCGCGGCGATGGCGATCGGGTACCACAGGCCGTAATAGACGTCCCCGGTCTGCGCGATCATCGCGAAGGACGTGGCCGGCAGCAATCCGCCGAACCAGCCGTTGCCGATGTGATAGGGCAGCGACATGCCGGTGTAGCGGATGCGGGTCGGGAACAACTCGACCAACGCCGCGGCGATCGGGCCGTAGACCATCGTGACCAGGATCACGAGATAGGTCAGCAGCAGCACCAGCGTGAAGGCCCGGCCCGAGAACACGTCGAAGAACCCGTTGACCTTGACGATTTCGGGGTTCGGACGGCCCGCGATCGGATAGCCCGCCGCGCCCAACGCCGAGTTCACCGCCGTCGCGAAGGCCGCGGGCACCGCGCGGACCGCGTCGCCCGACAGTTTCGTCGTGTCGTAGGCTTCGATCGCCGTTCCGCCGATGCTGATCGTCGCCGCCGTGCCCGCCGGCGCGGGCTCGGTCCGGTAGTTCACCGACGAGCGCGCGAGCAACGCCTTGGCGTTGTCGCAAGAACTCGTGAACTTCGACGTGCCCGTCGGGTTGAACTGGAACGAGCAATCCTCCGGGTCGGCGCGCACGATCACTTCGACCGATTGCTGGGCCTTGTGCAGCAGCGGGTTGGCGTTCTCGGTGATCGCCTTGAACACCGGGAAATAGGTGACGATCGCCAACGCGCAGCCGGCCAGGATGATGACCTTGCGGCCGATCCGGTCCGACAACGCGCCGAACACGATGAAGCCGCCGGTGCCCAGGATCAGCGACCAGGCGATCAGGATGTTCGCCGTGAACGCGTCCACGCGCAGGATGCTCTGCAGGAAGAACAGCGCGTAGAACTGGCCCGTGTACCAAACGACCGCCTGACCGGCGGTGAGGCCGAGCAGGGCAATCAGCGCGAATTTGGCGTTCTTCCACTGGCCGAAGGCTTCGGAGAGGGGCGCTTTCGAGTGCGTACCTTCCGCCTTCATCTTGGCGAAGGCCGGGCTCTCCTCCATCTGCAGGCGGATGTAAAGCGAGATCGCCAACAGGAAGATCGAAAGCAGGAACGGAAGGCGCCAGCCCCACGATGCGAACTCCGC
>JADCGK010000087.1 GCA_020249045.1 Azospirillum sp.
CGAGCGGCCCTCGGCGTTCTCCGGCGGCATGCAACAGCGCGTGCAGATCGCCCGCAACCTCGTCACGAAACCCCGTCTCGTGTTCATGGACGAACCCACGGGCGGGCTGGACGTGTCGGTCCAGGCGAAATTGCTCGATCTCTTGCGCGCGCTCGTCCGCGATCTCGGCTTGGCGGGCGTCCTGGTCACGCACGATCTGGCTGTCGCACGTCTGCTTGCCGATCGACTGATGGTGATGCGCGACGGTGCGGTGGTCGAACTCGGCCTCGCCGATCAAGTACTCGACGATCCGCAAACGCCGTACGCGCAACTCCTCGTCTCCTCGGTGCTGCAGATATGACCCCGGATCCGATCTTGCGCGTGCGCGATCTCGCCAAGGACTTCACGCTGCACAATCGCAGCGGCGCGCGGATCGCAGCACTCGACAGCGTTTCGTTCGACGTGCGCGCGGGCGAATGTCTGGTCTTGGCCGGTCCGTCGGGTGCCGGCAAATCGACGCTCCTGCGCTGCGTCTACGGCAATTATCTGGCAAGCCGCGGCTCGATCCGCGTCGACGGAACCGAAATCGTCGGCGCCGACCATCGTACGGTCCTTGCTTTGCGCCGCACGCGGATCGGCTACGTCAGCCAGTTCCTGCGGGCCGTGCCGCGCGTGCCGGCGCGCGAGGTCGTGGCCGAGCCTTTGCTAGCGCGCGGCGAAACGCGCGACGCGGCGTTCGAGCGCGCGGACTCGCTGCTCGACGCGCTGGGCATCCCGTCGGCCCTGCGCGGCTTGCCGCCGGCGACGTTCTCGGGCGGCGAGCAGCAACGCGTCAACCTCGCGCGCGGTTTCGCGGCGGCGTTTCCGCTGATGCTGCTCGACGAACCGACCTCGGCATTGGACGCCGCCAATCGCCGCCGTGTCGTGGCGTTGATCGAAGACGCCAAGCGCCGGGGTTGCGCGGTCGTGGGCGTCTTCCACGACGAAGATATCGCCGCGGCCGTCGGCACCCGGCGCCACCCGCTCGAGCCCGTCCGGAGGGCAGCATGACCGAATTCACGATCCGCAACGCGATGGCGGTGGGCGCCGACGACGTCCTGACCGGCGCCGCGATGACCGTCTGCGACGGCGTCATCGCCGCCGTCGATCCGGTCGGCGCACGCGCAGGGACCGACTGGGAGGGCGACTACCTGCTTCCAGGCTTCGTCGAATTGCATACCGACAACCTCGAAAAACACCTCACGCCGCGTCCCGGCGTGCGCTGGCCGTCGGTCGACGCTGTTCTGGCCCATGATGCGCAAATTGCCGCCGCCGGCATCACGACGGTGTTCGACGCGGTTTCCGTCGGCGATATCTTCGAACGCGGCGACCGCGTGGCGAATTTGAACCGGATGGTCGACGCGCTGGCGCAAGCGCGCGCGTCGGGGGCCCTGCGCGCCGAGCACCGCGTGCATCTGCGGTGCGAAGTCACCTACCCCGACGTCGTCTCGCTGACCGAGGCGTTGCTGCCGCGACCGGAAGTCGCGTTGGTTTCGATCATGGACCATACGCCGGGCCAACGGCAGTTCGTGGACGAGTCGAAATTGCGGAACTACTACGTCAAGAAGCACGGGATGACCCACGACGAGTTCGACGTCTTCGCCGCCGAGCGCCGCCGGATGCACGAACGCTATGGCGCCGTCCATCGCGCGCGGCTGGTCGATCTTGCGCGCGCGCGGGGCGTGGCGATCGCTAGTCACGACGATGCGACCGCGGCGCATGTCGCCGAATCGCTCGCCGACGGAATGATCATCGCGGAGTTTCCGACCACGCGCGAGGCGGCCAAGGCGTCGCACGACGGAGGTATGGCCGTGTTGATGGGCGCACCCAATCTGGTGCTCGGCGGCTCGCATTCCGGAAACGTCGCTGCCGTCGATCTTGCCAAGGCGGGGCACGTGGACGTGCTGTCCTCGGATTACGTGCCCGCGAGCCTGCTGCGCGGCGTCTTCCATCTCGCCAAGGCGGGGATCGGGATCGACCTCCCCGCCGCCGTGGCCAAGGCGTCGCTGAACCCAGCACGTGCCGCCGGGCTCGACGACCGGGGCGAACTCGCGCCCGGCCGTCGTGCCGATTTTCTGCGCGTCCGTCTGGCCGACGACACGCCCTATGTCCGCGAGGTCTGGCGCGACGGTCGCCGGGTCGCCTGACGCCGATGCGCGGCCGCGGTGCGCTCATTTACGTGATGGGGCCGTCCGGTGCCGGAAAGGATACGCTGCTGGCCGGCGCGCGCGCGTCGCTTGATCCCGCCGCTTTCGCCTTCGCCCATCGCTACATCACACGTCCGCCGATGCCCGAGGACGAGAATTTCGTCGCATTGTCGCCGACCGAGTTCGCCGCACGCCGGGCGGCGGGGTTTTTCGCCTTCGCCTGGCGCGCCCGCAACGTCGATTACGGCATCGGCGCCGAAATCGACGCGTGGCGCACGATGGGATTGTGTGTCGTCGTGTCGGGCAGCCGCGCGGACTGGGCCGGCGGCGCGCCCGAGCGCGCGGGCGCCGTGCCCGTGCTCATCACGGCCCCGGCCGAACTGCTCGCGCGGCGTCTTGAGGATCGGGGCCGGGACAAGGATGTCGCCGCAAGGCTGGCCCGCGCGGACGCGTTCGCGATCGACGCGCCGCATCTCGTCAGGGTCGAGAATGACGGCACCGTGACCGAAGGTGTCGACGCACTGGTTGCGGCGTTTACCGCGATTCGAAGGGGAAGCGCCGCCGCAGCGTGAACGGCGCGCCCGGCACCGGCTCGACGAACAACGCGAGCGAGCGCAAGGCACGCGGAACCGCCAGAGCCGCCGCAAAACGCCGCGTGAGCGACACTTCGAGCGCCGATGCCGCAACGTCGTCGAGGCGCTTGGTCAACGTCATATGGAAGCGGAACGCGTCGAAAACGTGCGGGTAGCCCCAGCGCGCCAGATGGGCGTCTTGCGAGGGCGTCAACCCAGCCGCACGGCGTTTGGCGAGGTCGGCCAGCGTCGGCGGCCGCCGGAAACGATCGAAATCCCGCACGCAGGAATCCGCGAGCGCACCCAGTGCGCCGCCATCCCGCTCGGGACGCAACGCAAGGAACCCGTCCAGCCGCCGCACGGCCAGAACCGGCATCGTCTCCACGCGACGACGCGCGGCGAAACCTTCCATCGCCGCCTCAAGTTCATCCGGTAACACGCTGTCTGCCAACGCAAACGGCGCCTTCAAGGTTGCGTGAAAACCGTAGCGTGCCGCGTCGTCGACCAGGCCCGCCGCTTCGGACGGCGGCGGCTGGACCTCGCCCGACTCCGGATCGCGACCGAGCCAGTCGCATCCGGCCATCCACAGCGGGTCGTCGCGCTCCGGCGCGTAGTAGATCGCAAATCGCACGCCGCCTTATCCCTTCAACTGCCCCTTCGCGCGCGCTGATTCTGCTCGATCATGCGGACCATATCCACGTAATCCGCGGCGGCAGCGGGCACGGTCTTCAACATCTTGCCGTCGACGAGGCGGTTCCAAACCTCCGGTGCTTCGGCCGGCAGCGACAGCAGCGCATCGGTGTACGCTTTCGCCAGATCTGCCGGCAATCGGCGCATGACCCACGGCGAGTTCGGGATCATCGGCGACGTCCAGACGACGCGGACTGCACCCGGCTCGATCATCTTCTTCTCCTCCATCCGGGAAACATTCGACCGCTGCGCATTGTTCCACCACGTCGCGGCGGCGTCGAACTGGCGGTTTGTCACGGCGAGCACGGCGGTTTCGTGGTTACCCGCGAAGCCGGTACGGCCGAAGAACGACGCGGGCGCCTTGCCCGACTGGGTCAGGAAATAGGCCGGCGCCTGAAATCCGGACGCCGAATTCGGATCGGCGAAGGCCAAGCTCTTGCCGCGCAGATCCTCGATGGTGCGCAAAGGCGAGTCTGCGCGCACGACGATCACCGAGTGGTAACCGACGGCACCGTCCATATCCATATCGCGTGCGATGGGAACGATCCCGTCGCCCATGACCTGGATCGCGCGCGCGTAGGCGGCCGGTCCCATTCGCGCGAATTCGATCCGGCGCGAATGCAACGCCTCGACGACGGCCGCGTAGTCCGAGCCGCGATGGACCGTCACCCTTACGCCCAGCTTGCGCTGCATGTGCTGCGCGAACGAATCCCATCGCGCGAGCGTGTCGGACTCGTTCTCGGCGCTGGTGATCCCAAAGCGCAATTCGCGGAATTCCGCGCGCCAGTCGGCGGCGGCAACCGGCCCGGCGCCGAACAAGGCAGCGACGAACAACGCGGTGGCGACGATGGCCCCACGGCGACGATGCATGGCGGGTTCCTCTCCGGTCATTGGGCCGCGTCGCGCGTTTCAAGCGCGCCCGGCAATTGTCCGTAGATCTCGGGCATCATGCCGAGATCGAGCAGCGCGAGACCGTCGACCGTCGCAAGCCTCGCTTCGTGCGTGCCGTCGGGACGGAAATCGTGCTCGACATAGCCGACCAGCTTGGTACCGAAGCGCGCCTGATGCGCGTCCCCCACGACGAAAGCGCAAGATGGGGCCCAGATATGCGCCGTGCCGTCGCGCGACAGCCGACGGAACTGATGCATATGCCCGCAAGCGACGACCGCGGGCTTAACGTCGCCGAACGCGTCGGCGATCCGATCGCGGCCCGCGCGCGCGACGAGCCAATAGGAGTCCGCGTCGGCTTCGTCGAGAACCAAGGGCTTGTGCAAGAAGAGTGCGATTTTCCGGTCTTTCGCCTCGGCCACGGCCTCGCGTAGGAATGCGAGTTGAACGCGCGCCTCGTCGATATCAGCTCCGGACAGCAGCGAGTTCACGCCGATCAGACGCCAGCCCGGGCAATCGACCGAGAACCGACCTGCCCCGAAAACACGGCCGAAGCGTGCGACGCGTTCGGTATCCAAAGGCTGCTTTTTGGCGGTCGCCGGATCGTCGCCGACATCGTGGTTGCCGGGCACCGCCACCCAAGGAAGACCGATCTCGTCGTGCATCTGCCGCGCGAGGCGCAGATCGGCTTCGCTGTCCGCCCCGTCCAGCGAGATATCGCCGGTATTGACGACCAGATCGGGTGCAACCGCGCGCAGGTGCGCCGCTAGCCGCCGGAAGTTTTCGACGAAATGGGGTTTCGTCGGCGAAAGATGCGTGTCGGAGATCTGCGCGACGCGGAAGGTCATCGGAAACTCCCGGCCGACCGCGCCCACCCCGACAGGGGCGGGCGCGGCCGGCCTTGCGGATCAGTTGCGGGGAATCAGGCGGCGGACTTCGGTCGCCATGTCGGCCAAGACCATCTCGGGCGAGGCCTTTTGCTCGACGATGCGAGCAAGCTGATCGACCATGACGTTGGTGACGCGAACCGAGTTCGCACCGGGGAACGCGTACCAGGGGATCATCAGATGGACCTGCTTGGTCGCCGCCTGGAACAACGGGTTTTCGCGATAGAACTCGGCAAGGTAGGACGGATCGTCGATCGCGATCTGATTGCAAGGCACATAGCCGGTGTTCTTGACCATCAGCGTCGTGCCTTCCGCGGACGTCGCGAACTTCACGAATTCCCACGCCGCGCGCTGCTTGTCCGCATCGCGCGTGACGATCATGGCACCCGCACCCCCGGTCGGCAGACGGCCGCGTTCGCGGTCGATCACCGGCATCAGTGTCGTACGCAGTTCGAAATTGCGGCCGACGGACTCGGATATCCCCTTCACCTGCGCGGTCGTACGGAACATCATCCCGAGCTTTCCGGCGGCGAAAGCCTGCAGATCCGCCGTGCCCGCGTAATTGGGCATGCCGCCCTCCTTGACCATCCGATCGAGCAGGCGCAACGCGGCCAAGCCCTCCGGCCCGTTGAAGGCGACGTCGGTCTCCGCCTCGTTCAGCATCCGCCCCCCATGGCCGTACAGAAGCGCCGAGAACATCCAATCGTCGCCCGGCCAGCGGAAGAACATCCCTTCAACGCCGTCGCCCAACGCACGGATGCGTCGCGCGTGCGCGATCGCATCGTCCCAGTTGGTCGCGAAGCGGTCCGGGTCGAGACCCGCGCGGCGGAACAGATCGACGTTGTAGTAGGAGATCGGGTTGGACGTCGCGAAGGCGAGCCCCGCCTGCATGCGGCCGTGGAAGCCCAGGCCCAGCAGCGGACGCGAGTAACCCAGACGCGCCGGATCGCCTTCCCGCGCCAGCAGCGGCCCCAAATCAACCGCGATCCCGCGTTCGGCGAAAAGCCGCAACCGGTTGAGCCCCTGGAACGACACATCCGGCACCTGCCCGGTGGCCGCACCGCGCAGAAGCAATTGCGCGCCATCCTCGTAGGTCGGCGTGGGGTTGACGTAGGTCGCCCGGATGTTCGGGAACTTGCGCGAAAACGCCTCGAGCACCGCGTCTTGCGCGGGCTTGAAGATGGCGGGCATCGAGTAATGCACCGAGATCGCCACTGGAGCTTGCGCGCGCACGGCCGGGGCGGCGAGCGCACCGGCAGCGCCGACGAGGACGCCGAGAGCCGAGCGCCGGCCGATAGTACGAGAACTCTGCGACATGGTTCTTCCTCCGTTTTGGGAGCTCAACCTTTGAGCCCGGTCATGGTGATGCCTTCGATGAAACGCCGTTGGGCGAGCAGGAACGCGGCGACCAGCGGCACGGTCACGAGCGTGGCTGCGGCCATCAACGCGCCGTAGTCGTCGCCAGCTTCCTCGGCGCGGAAGTAAAGGACCCCCAGCGCGGGCGTGTAGAGATCGCCCTTCGTGACGACGATCAGCGGCCAAAACAGGTCGCTCCAATGCGCGACGACGGAGAAGATCGCGAAGGCCGTGGCCGCCGGCCATGCGTTGGGCAAGGCGACGCGCAGCACGATCGAAGCCTCGCCCATGCCGTCGATGCGCGCGGCGGCTATCAGATCGTCGGGCAGCGCCCGGAAGAACTGACGGAACAGGAAGATCGCGAAAACCGAGATCGCGAACGGTGCGGCCAACGCGGTGTAGGTGTTCAGGAGACCGGCATTGGCGAAGGCGATGTAAAGCGGGATCGCGGGGACATGCGCGGGAACGAGCAGACCGAGCATGACGAACGCGAACAGCGTTTCGCGGCCACGGAACCGCAACTTTGCGAGCGCGTAACCGGCCGGCAAAGCGAAGGCGAGTTGGAAGGCTAGAATGAGGCCACAGACGACGACGCCGTTGACGAGGTATCGGCCGATCGGAACCTCGGCGAAAACTCGGCCGTAGTTCTCCGCCGCATACCAAACCTCCGGCAGCAGCGACAACGCGGCCGAAAAAACCTCGGAACGCGGCTTCACCGAAACCGCGAGCATCCATGCGTAGGGGAGCAGAACGACGGCGGCGCAAATCCCCAGGATCGCAAGCCGCGGCAGATCGGCGAACCAGGAGCGGCGCCCGTACATCGGTCTCACCCGTAATGCACGCGCCGTTCGACCAGGCGCGTTTGGATCAGCATCAAAGCGAGTACGGCCGCAAGGAACACCACGGTCATCGCCGCCGCGTAGCCCATGCGCAGGAACGTGAAGCCCTCCTGATAGATCGTATAGACGATGAGTTCGGAAGCCTTGTTCGGCCCGCCTTGGGTCAGCGTCGCGACGGTATCGAAGGTGCGGATCGAGCGGATCGTCGTGATGATGGTGACGAACACCATCGTAGGGCCGAGCAGCGGCCAAGTGACGAGCCTGAACCGCGCCCAAGCCGACTTGGCGCCGTCGATTTCGGCGGCGGCGTAGAGCTCGCGCGGGATCGCCGTCAATCCCGCCATGATCAGGACCATGTTGAAGCCGGCGTTCTCCCAGATCGAAATGAAGCCGAGCGATGTCAGCACCCAATCGGAGGAGCCGAACCAATTGGGCGTGCCGAGACCGAGCGCGCGCAAAGCCGCGTTGACGGGACCGATTGTCGGATGCAGCAAGTACTGCCACGCAGTCGCCATCGCCACGATCATCGACACGACCGGCAGGAAGAAGATCGCGCGAAAGAACGTCCGCCCGCGCGCGCCGGCTTCGATCAGCAGCGCGAGCCCCAGGCCCGCCGCGATCGACGCGGGCGCGACCAACCCGACGAAAACGAGCGTATTGCCGACCGACTTCGCGAAACCCCGGTCGCGCAGCAACTCGGCGTAGTTCTCGAAGCCGACGAACCGCGCGCCGGGCAGTCCGAGTTCGAAGTCCGTGAACGACAACGCGGCGACCGCGAGCGTGGGGATCAGCAACAGCAGCAAATAGGCCGCGACCGCCGGCAGGCTCAGCAGCCACGCCGCCGCCCCCTCGCCGAACCGGGGGGTTCGGAACGCGACCGCCGGGCGCGCGGCATCAACCAAGTGCGATCTCCTTGAGTCCGAGCGGTACAGCGCGTGCGACGATACGTTTGCCGGCCGCGTCGAACAGCAATGCGCGCGCCGGATCGGGTCGCAGACGGATCGACTGACCGCGTTCGAACGTGCCGGCTCGACGGGCGTCCATCCGCGCCACGACAGCCTCCGTGGCGCCAGCCACGCGCGCGTGCAGCAGCACCGCCTCCCCGAGAAATTCCACGTGCTCGACGCGTGCGGGGATCCCATCATGGGCGTTGGGGGCGATATCCTCGGGCCGAGCGGCGAAGGTCAGCGCGCCCTGTATCGCGACGGCCACGCCGGTCGGCGTTCCGGCGACGCGCACCAACCCATCGGCCCCGGCCTCCGCAGCGAAGGCGTTGATCTTGGGCGAGCCCACGAACGCGGCGACCCGCAAGTCGCGGGGATCGAGATAGACGTCGCGCGGACTTCCGATCTGCAGGATCTCGCCCGCCATCATCACCGCGACCCGGTCGGACATCGTCATGGCTTCGGTCTGATCGTGCGTGACGTAGACGGTTGAAGCGCCGACACGCCGGTGCAGTTCGACGATCTCCTTGCGCGTCTGTACGCGCAGACCCGCATCGAGATTTGAAAGCGGCTCGTCGAGCAGAAAGACCCGCGGGTGCCGCACGATCGCCCGGCCCAACGCCACACGCTGGCGCTGTCCGCCCGACAACTGACCCGGCTTGCGTTCCAGCAGTTTCTCGATCCCGAGAAGCTCGGCCGTCCGCGCTACCTCGGCGGCGATCTCCGCCTTTGCGGCCCGCGTGCCCGGCAGAAGGTCGCCGATCAGCGGCAGTCGCCGCCATGCGTCCAGCCGGCGCATAACCAATGGCACGGCCATGTTCTGACGGGCCGTCAAATGCGGATAGAGTGCGTAGGACTGGAATACCATCGCGACGTCGCGGTCGGCGGCGCGCAACCCGCCCACATCCCCGCCCCCGATCGCGATCGTTCCCGAATCAGGCGTTTCGAGCCCCGCGATCGACCGCATCAGCGTCGTCTTGCCGCAGCCCGAAGGTCCGACCAGCGACACGAATTCCCCCGGCGCGACCGCCAGCGATACGCCCTTCAGCGCCTGCACGTCGCCGAAACGTTTCGATACGTCTTTTGCTTCGATCCCCGCCATGCCGAACCTCGTCGTTCGGCGCGACATTGAACTGATCGCATGACGCCCGTGTTTTCGTCGGGCGACCGATCCAAGACGGTTGAATTGAAGTCGTATGACAGACGAAAAAGCCCCCGTCCGGCCGGACGGGGGCTCTTCGCGACCGGCGGACCCGCCAGTCCGGTTAGCGCGCGTTCAGCAATTCCGGAACGCGCAGCAGTACGAATTCGTTGTCGTCCGCGCGATCCAACCGCCGTCCGGCGGAGAACGGCAGATTGTTGTCGTTGCCAACGACGATATGCTCGCCATCAACCACGTCGACGTTTTCGATCGTGAAGAACGGGAAGTCCAACCGCCCGTTGGCTCCGCCTTGCCGCGCGAGGTTGCGCGGATCGGCGATGTCCATCAGGTCGATATGACCGATCTTGCGGATCGTTCCGCCCGAGGCAATCCCGTCGAGGGACACGACATACACGCGCTTGAAACGCGCGGGCGTAGCAAAGCAAGTCGCCGCGGGCTGACCTTGCGGGCATGCTTGCGCAGGCGCGCCTTCGCCGTTGTCGCGTTCGATGACCAGCGCGCGGGTCGCGTCGATCATGTTGAAGTCGCCGATCGCAAGACCATTGGCTTCGAAACGGTACTTCCAGTTGCGCCCGGTCCAACGGCCTTGCGCCACGTCGAACTCGATCACGCGCACGAATTCGCGCCCGTCCTCGGTTTCCGGACGGCCGTCGACGACGAGAGGCCCTTCGAGCATCGCGTAAAGGAACCGCCCGTCGGGCGAAGCGGCCATGCCTTCATAGCCCTTCGAACGGGACAAGTTGAATTCGACCGCGCCGCCCGGCGCACCCGGCGTGCGCACGGCAAAATGATCGGGCGAGCGCACCGGCCGGCCGTCCAATTCGGTCTGCCAGAACCCCGTCACCTTGCCCTGCCGGTCGGTACGGATGAGGTAGGGCCCGAACTCTTCGCCGAAGAAGAACGATTCTCCGATCGGCTGGATCGACTCGAGGTCGAAGTCGGCACCGGTGAGATACCGCTTTTCGGTCGCCTCGGTCACGATCGGGAAAGGCACGAGCCGGTCGGGATCGTGCAGAAAGATCGTTTCCAACCGCTCGACGGCACCGGTCTGCCAATTCGGACGCAAGCGATGGAACATCAGCATCGCGTCGGGGGAGTTCGCTTTGCTGCCGAAGCCATTGTCGGTCACGACCCAGTAAGTGCCGTCGCCGATCCGTTTGATGCCGGAAAAGCCCTGAACCGGCTGCCCTTGGAACGGGAACGCCAGCCCCGTAGGCCGCGCGGCCGCGCCTTGGCCCGTCGCACCGGGCACAGTGGCCACGCCCGCGTTCCGCAAATTGCCCGGCCCGGCGAACTTGCCCGAGATGCGCAGGAACGCCGGCGCGTCGGCCGGCGCATCGACCATCGTGTTGGCGGGCATCAAGGCGTGACCCGCCAGTATTGCCGGAAACTTCGTGTCCGCCGACGCGGGCACAACAGCGAATGCGGCAAGGCACGCTGCAATCAAAAGCTTGGATCGCATATCGAGGACTCCTTCTTGAGGCGACAAGACGCCCCGGGCGTACACATCGAAGCCGACGGTTTAATGACCGTCCCATGGAGAATATGTATCGCGGCCCGACCACCCGACCTTCACGGAATCTTCCCGCAATCGTCATCGTGACGCCGTGACCCTGGTTCTAGACGGGCATTCCTGTCGTTTTCCGGAGGAACCCGAATGAACCGCCGCGCCGCTCTCGGCTTCGCCGTCGCCGCATCCCTCATCGCCGCCCTGCCCGCCTTCGCCCAAGCGCCAAACGAGCTGCGTTTCGCGGTCACCGACGTCGTCGGACTTGAGAATCTGCAACGCGAATGGGGCCCCTTCCAGCGCGCCCTCGAACAGCGCACGGGATTGAAGATCTCGTTCTTCGCGGTGACCAACCGGACTGCGGCGGCCGAGGCGATGGCAGCGCGGCGGGTCGATCTCGTCTTCACAGGTCCCGCGGAATACGTGGTGTTCCGCGCCCGTACCAATGCGGCGCCGGTGGTGGCGATCGCGCGCGCGGAATACTACCCCCTCGTCGTCGTCCGGGCGGATTCCGGCGTCCGCGACGTCGCCGATCTCAAAGGCAAGCGCGTCGCCTTCGGCTCGATCGGGTCGACGTCTCGCCATCTCGGCCCCATGCAGCTTCTCGCCGATTTGGGCCTCAATCCCCGCACCGACATTCAGCCCACGCATGTCGCAGCCAACGTCGGCTTCGAAGGCCTGCGCCGGGGCGACATCGCCGCGATGGGGATGAACCACACCGACTTCACCCGCTTGATCGAGCGCGATCAGGCGACGACCTACTTCGTGCTCGCGCGCGGGCGCGATCTGCCGATGGATTTGATCGTGGCGGGTTCGCATGTCGAGGCGGGCATCGTCGAGCGCGTGCGCAAGGCGATCGCCGACAATCAGCCCGAAATGATGCGCGCGATCCTGGCGGGCGAAGGCGAGAACGTGAAGTTCACGGGCATGCGCTGGGTTCCGTCGGTCCGCGACGAGGACTACAACTACGTCCGCCGGATGTACCGCACGATTGGACAGACGCAGTTCGCCGACTTCGTCGGCAACTGAAATGACGCCGGCCGAGGCCCTTGTTGCGGCCGAAGCGCCGATGGGGGCGCCCATGCGCGGCGCCCCCGTCGAGCCGGTCGTGCTGGCCGTCGAGGATATACGCAAGTCTTTTCCGGGCGGGCGGCGCGTGCTCGCCGGGGCAAGCTTCGCCGTCGGCAAGGGCGAGGCGGTTGCGCTGCTCGGCGCCAATGGGGCGGGAAAATCGACGCTGCTGCGCTGCTGCCTGCGGCTGATCGAACCCGATTCCGGCCGTATCGAACTGCTGGGCGCGGATATCCGCGCGTTGCGCGGCGCCCGTTTGCGGGCCCAGCGCGCGCGGGTCGGCTTCGTGTTCCAGCGCCACAATCTCGTGCCACGTCTCTCCGCCCTCAGCAACGTGCTGCACGGCGCGTTGGCGCGCGGCGCGGGTGCCGCAGCCTGGTTCCAGGCGACCGCCCCCAAGCGTTTGCGCGCGGAAGCGCTGGACTGCCTCGATCGCGTCGGTTTGGCGGACAGCGCGGCGATGCGCGCGGATCGGCTGTCCGGCGGGCAATCCCAGCGCGTGGCCGTGGCGCGCGCATTGATGCAACGCGCGGAGATCGTACTGGCCGACGAACCGGTCGCCAGCCTCGATCCGGCCGCCGGCGAAGAAGTCATGGCGCTGTTCGCCGAACTGAACGCCCGCGAGGGCTTGACCTTTCTGTTCACGACGCACAGCATCGAGCACGCACTCGGCTACGCGCGCCGGGCGATCGCGCTTAAGGACGGACGCGTGGCGATCGACGCGCCGCGCGCCGAGTTGGATCCCGTTTCGCTGCGCGACTTCTACGAGCGATCGTCGTGATCCCTCCCGCGCCGCCGTCCGCATCGTTGAATCCGTCCGCCGCTCCGCCGCCGCGCTTCGCGCGGCCGGATCTGCCGAGCTTCGTCGCGTGGGTGCTGTTCCTCGGGTTGATCGTCTCCGCGTTCAAGGGGACGGGGTTCTCGGCGGAGGATTTCCTCGCGGGCTTGCCGGGCATCGCCCGTATCGCGGGCGAAATGTTCCCCCCCTCCCTCGAACGGCTCGACAAGGTCGGCTTGGCGCTGGTCGAGACCTTCCACATGGCGTTGATCGGCACGTTCGCGGGCGTCATTCTGAGCCTTCCGCTCGCCGTTCTCGCCACACGGCACCTGACGCCGCACGCGGCGCTCTATCATGCCGCACGGGCAACGATCGCCTTTTTCCGGACCGTGCCCGACCTGATCTGGGCGCTGATCTTCGTGATCGCGGTGGGGCTGGGGCCGTTCGCCGGCACGCTTGCGATCATGATCGACACGATCGGCTTTTGCGGCCGCTTCTTCGCCGAGGCGATGGAGGAAACCGACCGCGCACCGCAAGAAGCGCTTGGCGCCATCGGCGCCGGACGAAGCTCGGTGATCGCCGCCGCCGTCGTGCCTGCAGCTCTGCCTTCGATGCTCGCCACGTCGCTATTCGCGCTGGAGAAAGCGACGCGCTCGTCGGTCGTTCTGGGTCTCGTCGGCGCGGGCGGCATCGGCATCGAACTTCAAGTGTCGATGGAACTCTTCCGCTACGCCGAAGCCTCGACGATCATCCTGGCGATTCTCGTTCTCGTCATCGCCGTCGAACAAGCCGGCGCCTGGCTTCGCCGCCGCACGATCTGACCGCGGTATGCCGTTCATGCCGGACCTGATGCTGCCGGCAGCCCCGGCCGCGCGCGCACCGGCCTTTCTGCGCCGACGAAGAGCCGGGATATGCGATCCAATCGGATGAAACCCCGGTGAGTGCGCCGGGACCCGAACCCGGAACCCCAACACTAAAAGGGTTATGCACACGTAGGAAAATCAATGTTGTTCTACGTCTTTCGGGGGATCGCGAAAAACATGATCGGCATATCAGAGGCTCGGGCGAGCGCCCCATTGTTCATCCTGCTGCCCCGGCACGCCCCGTAGCTGCCACGGCTTAACTCGGGCTGCGATCGGTGGAGATCGAAGCGCACGGGCCAAATCACGCTATGGACGTCCTTCGGTGGAGACGTCATTCAAGAAGTTCAGAATTGAGCGCCACATCGCCGTCGGATCCGAGTACATCGGGAAGTGCCCGCAGTTCTCGATGTCGACGACGTATACGCCGCGCGCCGCAATGTGCGCGAGATAGCTCAAATGGCTGTTCTGCTCTCCGTGCATGAACATGCGCGGACAGGGCAGACCCAAAAACCGCTCCATCAGTCGGCCGCGATCCGACAATGCCACCATCGAGCGGAAAATACCGCGCACCGCCCCTGCCCGAACCTTATGCCGCAAGCTGGCAGCGTAGAGTGCGCTGGCGTAGGCCGGCGCAAGCCGGGTACGTTCGATGAAGTCGTCGAAGAAAGCCGCGTCGTTCTCGGCCGGGTACTGCTCGACTTGCCTGCTGAGAAAGCAGTCTTCCGGCGCGATATTGCCTTCGATATTGACGAAACTCAGCACGCGCTGCGGATGGGCGTCCGCCAGCATCAAGGCCGTAAGCCCGCCCATGGAATGGCCAACCAAGTGGAACCGGTCGAAACCCGCAGCATCCACCATGGCAAGGGCCGTATCGACCAGAAACGGGATCGACAACCGATCCAATGCCTGCAATTCCGTGTCGCCGCATCCCGGCGCGTCATAAGCGAGGACAGGGTGTCCATCGAAGCCCGAATGCAGCGCGATATCGGCATAGTCCTCTTTCGTCGAGCCAAATCCGTGCAGGAATACAATAGGGATGCCGTCGCCGTCGCGATGAAGGGCGGCAACATTCACTGCGACGCCTTGAACTTGGAACGCATGCCGCCGCGGGATCAACGCCCTATATCCGACCCGCAGGGACGACTGGGATTGCTGGTGTGCCGCTCCGTCGGGGATCGTATCGATCGCCAAGGGACCGGCCTTCCCATCGGCGCTTGTCAGGCCCGCACTCATGTGCGGCCGCGCAGATTATGCAGCCCCGTCAACTCGACCGTGGTCTTGCCCAGGACCAGCGAACGCATCATATCGGCCTCCTTCGCCGCACGCGCCTCGCCGGCCTGCAGCGTCCGCTCGAACGCATCGGCCGGCAGGATAATCACACCGTCGTCGTCGGCGACGAGCCAGTCCCCGGGCGCCGCCGGC
>JADCGK010000088.1 GCA_020249045.1 Azospirillum sp.
CTCGCCAACCGCAAGGCAATCTCTATCCGGACGAGCTTGTCGACCTCGCGGATGACCGACTGCAGCAACGCTTGAACGATCAAGTGATAACGCGAAACGTTCGATGTAGATCCCAAAGCAATTACGATGTCGGCGATTTGCCCGGCGAAGCCCTGCTCCCCCTTCGCGAGCGAGCCGCGCAGTGCTTGAAGAATGCCTCGAACGCGGACCACGGCGTCTTGGGGCTTTTCATCCGTCATCCGGCAGTCTCCGGAAGCGCGATCCCACAGCGGGGCGACTGCGGTCCTTCCACGATTGCCGACACCATATGGGCTCGACGCTTCGACATCGGCACTGGCGGCGATCGCGGGATCAATAGAGACGATAGGAGATGCCAATTCCAACTCGCATCTGGTTCGCCGATCCCCGTTCCTTGACGAGGGGGGCATCCGCCGCATCGCCGACCAAGCGCGTGTAGCCGCCCATTCCCACCAGCGACCAGGCTGCACCGAGCCGATGCATCGCCATTGCGGACAGTCCGAAATCCTTGATGCCCGACGATGGCGTGTACGCCGAAAGTCCGGACCGCCTTGACTGATCGGTGGTGACGCCGAAGTACGCGCGCATGTACTCCGCGCTGGCCCAACTCACGGAGGGACCGAAGTTGACCATCGTGCCAGTCGGCAAGCGCATTTTGTAGCGCGCGGCTAGTTCGATGTTGGCACCCAGTTCGGTGTGGGAAACGTTCTTCCGGCCGAGCAGATTGAGGGAAAGACGGCCATACTCGTAACTTGCCGATCCGCCCAGATCGACGCCGCCCTTCACGTCGCCCAGCCCGCGAAGATCGGAATCGTCGTCCTGATCGCGCGCCATTCGCCAGTTCAGAATGGGGCCTGCGCGAAATGCGCCGCGTCCGTTGGTGTCCGTCAGAGTGATCGCGTTGACACCCAAGCCGCGGCGTGCGTCCAGATACACCGTGTCCCGCCAGTCGATCTCGAACAGCGGCAACGGCCGCAGTTTCATGCGATCCGACCCTTCGTAGGATGGCGCGAAGATCGCTCCACCCCCGGTGACCACTCTGAAATCCCGCGGCGTCTGCGGTTGCGGCGCGGATTGCGGCTGAGGCGCGGACTGGGCCCACGCGGGCGCGGAGAAAATCGTGAGAAGAACAGCGAATGTCCAAACGCGCATTGTGCAGACTCCCGATTTTCGAGACTCGCACTTATCCGCGTCGCCCAATGCCGTATCGAGATACGGAATGTAACGATTTGTATCGCCGAGAATCGAAGCGTCCGCCGCGTGGTCCGAGAGCGCGATTACAATCTGCAACATAATGTCGAGGCATTGAAACACCGCAGCTCAGGACTCCGAATACTCTGCGTCCGTCGGGTTTTCGTCGGAGCGGAGCAATGCGCATGCGGGTTTGGAATCGACGGTCGATTTGGTTCGCCGCATTGCTGGCGGGAACCACCATCCTCGCTGTCAGCGCCGCGACGGTCGCAGGTCGCTCGGCAACCTCCGAGCCGGCGGCCTCCAAACAGGCACCAGTCTCCCCCCAGGCGTTGCCCGTTGTGGCGCTGGGACGGTTGGAGCCGCTCGGCGAAACCCTTCAATTGGCATCGCCGAGTGGCGCCGGTCAGAACGCCCGCGTCGGCATCCTGTTCGTGGCCGAAGGCGACATGGTCGCGCGTGGCCAGATTTTGGCCGAGCTCGACAATAGCCCCCGGCTCGAGGCCGAGCGGAACTCGGCGAAAGCCTCGGTCGAGAACAAAGAGTTGGTTTTGGAACGGGCCCGCGGCGACGCCCACGAGGCGCTCGCGCGCCGTCGTCTTTCGGTCGCACGCGCGGACGCGGAGCTTAAGGTACGAGAGTCCGATCTCGCCCGCCACGAAACGCTATCCGCAAAAGGATGGACAACCCCCCAAATCCTCGATCAACGGCGGCTTGAGCGCGATCTGGCACGCCAATCGCTCGAAGATGCACGTGCGCAGCTCCGTCGCGCGCAAACGCTCGTGGACGGCGAAGCGCTCGATGTCGCCGTGGCGGTCCGCGACCTTGCCGTCGCCCGCGCCGCGTTGCGCACCGCCGAGACGGTGTTGGAGGAATCGCGGCTGCGATCGCCGATCGAGGGCCGCGTCCTGCGCGTGACCGCCCGGCCGGGCGAGCGGCCGGGTGCCGACGGCATTCTCGAGCTCGGCGACACGCGCAGAATGACCGCGATCGTCGAAATCTACGAGAGCGACGCTATGCGCGTGATTCTCGGCGCTTCGGTCGAAGTACGCGCCCCAGTCTTCGGGGACGCGCCGTTGATTGGTACACTGACCCGCGTTGGATTGACGGTCCGGCGTCAGTCGGTGGTCAACGCGGACCCCACAGCCAACACCGATGCGCGTGTGATCCAAGGAACGATCCTGCTCGACGAACCCTCGTCGGCGCGCGCGGCGGACTACACCCGCCTGCAAGTCCGCGCGTTCATCGTCCCCCAGCCGCCGGCGACTCAGATCAGCGAGCGCCGCTGACGCGATGTTCTACCGTACGCCGCTCGGCTGGCTGCAACTGCGCCACCGGCCCATGCGCTTGGTGGTGGCGATCTGCGGGGTCATGTTCGCCAACCTGCTGATGTTCATGCAGTTCGGCTTCCTGGGATCCTTGATCCAGACGACCGTCCAACTGCAAAGCCATCTGATCGGGGACATTGTTATCTCGAGCACGAGCGGCCGGCAGCTACAAGGGATCGGGACGGTGCCGCGACGCCGGCTGCTGCAGTCGCTGGCGGTCCCTGGCGTGCGCGATATGACCGAGGTCTATTCGGGTTTGATCGACTGGATCAATCCGACGACGGGAAAAACGGCGAACCTGACCGTCATCGGCATCGATCCCGAGGTTCCGGTATTTCTCGATCCCGACATCGACGCGCAGCGTTTCAAGCTTCGCACACTCGGCAGCGCGCTTATGGATCGTCGGGCGCGCGGCGATTGGTCCGCTGTCATCCGTTCGGTCGAGGCGGGAGGCGTTCTGACGACCGAGATTTCGGGCCGACAGGCGCGGGTAGAAGGGCTGTTTTCGATGGGCGCGACCTTCGGCGCCGACGGCACGTTGATCGTCAGCAGGGAGACATTCTTGAGCTTCACAGGCGCACGTTCCGCCGGTGCCGTCAGCTTTGGTTTGGTACGCTTGGCGCCCGGCGTCGATCCCGGCGCAACGGTCGAAGCCTTGCGAACGGTTCTGGCCTACGAAGACACCAAAGTCGAGACGATGGCGGAGTTTCTGGCGAGTCATAAGCGCTTTCTCGCACAGGACAGTCCGGTGTCCTTCGTCTTCCGTACGGGGGCCTTCATCGGTCTTCTGGTCGGGGCCGCGATCGTCTATCAGATTCTCTATGCGGACGTGAACGAGCACATGTCCGAGTACGCCATGTTGAAATCCCTCGGCTACTCGCATGGCTATCTTCTCGGCGTCGTCTGCGAACAGGCGGCCATCCTGGCCGTTCTCGGCTATTTGCCGAGCCTCGCCGCGGCCGCCGCCGTCTACGCCGTCGTCGCCAAAGCGACCGCTCTGCCCCTCGTGCTTACGTTCGATCGCGCGGCGAACGTCTTCGCGCTGACGTGCTTGATGTGCGCCGTCTCCGGCGCACTGGCCACCCGGCGCCTGCGCGCGGCCGATCCGGCCGATATCTTCTGATGACGGACTCGGCATCCTTGCGGCGCGCACCGGCCCTTTCCATCGCCGGCCTGTCGCATGTCTACGGCGCGGGTCTGCTTCGGCGCGAAGTTCTGACCTCGATCGACCTCGCCATTGCGCCCGGCGAGATCGTGATACTCAACGGCCCGTCGGGATGCGGAAAGACAACGCTACTCACGATCGCCGGTGCCTTGCGCGGTGCACAATCGGGCAGCGTGAAGCATGGCCACGTCGAGTTGCGCGGCGCGGGCGAGGGCGATTTGCGCAAAGCACGCAGGTTGATCGGATTCATCTTCCAGGCGCACAACCTGCACAACAGCCTGACCGCGCTCGGCAATGTCCGGATGGGCATGGAGGCGCACGGTTCGGGTGTTATGGCCGATTGGAAAGCGAGGTGCGCCGACATGCTCGCGCGCGTCGGGCTCTCCAACCATATGAGCGACTATCCCGCCACGCTGTCGGGTGGCCAACGACAGCGCGTGGCGATCGCGCGCGCCCTCGTTACCGCACCGCCATTGATCCTGGCCGACGAGGCCACGGCCGCGCTGGACGGCAAATCAGGCCGCGAATGCGTCGAACTGATCCGGAACCTGGCCAAAGGAAACGGATCGGCTGTGTTGATGGTGACGCACGACGCCCGGATACTCGACGTCGCCGATCGGGTTCTGACGATGACCGACGGCCGGATCCAAGTCCGGCCCTAGGACGATTTCGGTTTGGGCAAGCGGACGCCGGCGACCAACCCGCCCGGCTGCACGTTGGCGAGGACGATGTCCCCCCCTTGCGCCCGCACCAGGCTTCTCGCGATGGCCAATCCCAGACCAGTACCGCCCGTATCGCGATTGCGGCTGCCCTCCAACCGGTAGAACGGGCGGAACACGTTCTCGAGCTGATCCTCGGGAATGCCGGGTCCCGAATCGACGACATCGATCGCATACTCCACGTCCGACTCGCTGAGACGCATCTCCGCTCGCCCCCCGTAACGCACGGCATTCTCGACAAGGTTTTCGATGCCGCGACGCAGCGCGTCGCGCCGACCCGAAACGATGGCGCGTCGCGGGCCGGAGAAGCTCACCGCTTCGCCCGCATCGGTCCACTCGTCGGCGATTGACTGTAGCATCGAGACGAGATCGTACCGCTCACCGGCCTGTGGCTCCACTTCGATCTTCGCGAGATTGAGCGTTTCCTTGGCGATCGATTCTAGCGCCTGAAGATCCCGGGTCAACGCCGCGCGCAGGTCGGGATCGGGTATCCGGTCGACGCGCAAACGCATGCGCGTCATCGGCGTGCGCAGATCGTGGGAGATCGCCGCAAGCATCGTCATCCGATCGTTGACATAACGCCCGATGCGCTCGCGCATACTGACGAAATTCTTCGATATCGTTTTTATCTCGCGGGCGCCGCTGTCGGGTATCGCCGCAGCGGGAAGACCGCGGCCGAACCGATCGGCTGCATCGGCAAGTGCCACCAACGGAGCGGCAATGCGCGCCGAAACCCACCACGCCACGATCGCTGCGAGCGCCAGCGCGATGCCCAGCCATCCGCCGGCCAGAGCCATGCTGGTCAGATGAAGATCGATGCCGATGGGCGAGATCGTGAGCCAGTCGCCCTCGGGCATCTTCGCGACGATGATGAAGATCGAAATCGATTCGCGCTGGAAGACTGGCGCATGGTGCGGCGGCACACGGACCTGATCGGCGCTTTCAGGGACGTGGTCCACTTGCGGCGGCAGCGCGGTCCGGATCGTCGTGACTTTCCCGTCGGCCGCTTTGCGGATCGCCTTGGCGAACCAAAGCGAGGTGTCCTCTTGGATCCATAGCGGCGGCAGCAGCAGCGCCCCAACGGTGTCGAACCGCAACCATTGCGCCTCGGGTTGGGCCCGCAACCAAGTGAGACGTTCGTCCCGCGGTATCGACACGGCTCTGCTAACAAGACTGCCGGTACGGTCGACGACCCATCGGGTTTCAAAGAGGGTCTCAGGGACCGGCCGTAGATGGTAGACCAGCGCCGCCGAAAGGACCTGCGTGACGACCAACAACAGGACGGCGGCCAAAGCCAGTCGTAGCCCGATCTGATCGGGCACCCAACGCGCACTCACCCGTCGGGCTCCGCGACGACGTCGGTCGAGAACACGTATCCGCCATTGCGTACGGTACGGATGAAGCGCGGCTCGTCGGCCTGCGCCTCGATCTTCTTGCGCAGACGGCTGATCGAAACGTCGATGCTGCGGTCGAAGGGATGGGCGCTGCGTCCGTGGACCAAATCGAGCAATTCATCGCGCGACAAGACGCGTTGCGGCCGTTCGACGAACACGATCAGAAGATCGAACTCGGTGGACGTCAAACTGATGATCGTGCCGTCCGGCGCACGCAATTCTCGGCGGATGCTGTCGATCATCCAGCCGTCGAATGAGAAACGTGTACGGCGCTCCGCCGATCGCAGAGGCGGCGCCACCTGCAGACGGCGCAAACGCGCGCGGATGCGGGCCACCAACTCGCGCGAGGCGAACGGTTTGACGATGTAGTCGTCGGCGCCGATTTCTAGCCCAACCACGCGATCCGTTTCGTCGGCACGGGCGGTCAGCATGATGATCGGCATATCCGAGAGCGTACGAATATGCCGGCATAGCGCGAATCCGTCCTCGCCAGGCAGCATCACATCCAAGACCGCCAGATCGAAACGATCCACGCCGCCCTGCCGGCGCAGCGCATCGCCATCCGCGACGGCCGTCACGCGAAAGCCGTTCTCTGACAGAAGTTGAGCGGTCAATCGGCGGATTTCGCCGTCGTCGTCGACCACGAGGATATGAGGCTTGCGGGCGGACACGGCGTCGAGCATGCCTTGGACTCACCGAAAAAGGAACCACCGCATGGCGATAAGTTACGTCCTGACATCGATCAAGTCGCTCGCGGACAGCTTGCGCACATAGCTCGCCGCTTTTCCGGAGTTTTCGGGCGAAAGCTCCTTCATGATTCCGACGATTTCGTCCGTTCCCGACCGGGCTTTGCCGCCCGCGCCGGTGTCGGACGCGGCTTCGCCGTAGGTGGTCTTATTGGACTTCGATCCATCGGAATAGGTGATCGTCGTCGTCGTGACGCCGCCGGCTGTCGAACTGGTTCGGGACGTTTCGATCTTCAGGGCGGAGACGCCGACGCTGTCGGAGCCATCCCCGGTGCCCGTCTCGCCGCCGCCGCTTGAAGCGCCCCCAGAACCACTCTTGCCCGCTGACGCCCCGCCATGCGGAGCCCCACCAGGTGGTGCACCGCCGGGGCCGGCGGCGCCATGGGGCGCTCCTCCGGGCGGAGCACCGCCGGGGGGCATGCCGCCAGGGGGCATGCCGCCAGGAGGCCGCCCCCCGGATCCTTGCGTCATCCGCTTGTCGAACTCGTCCAAACTCTTGCGAATGAGCGCCGCATCCGAGGCCGATAAGGAGCCGTTGCCAACATCCGCATCGAGACGGACATCGATCGCGTCCCGGATCGTCGTCCGATCAAGGCGCGCGCCCGAACCAGCGGCCGCACCCTTGACCGTATCGGCGATTCTGTCGACCGCCTGCGCCGCACTCTTCGCGGAGAGCCCGCTGGACTGAAGATTGTCCCTCAGCATCGAGAGCGGGGAGTTGCCTGCGGAACCGATCGGGGAATTCGACATGATGCTCTCCAATATCGTGCTGAAAAACTTTATGCGCGTTGTCGTACATGAATGATGGCGGGCCAAATCGGAGCCGGCAAAACACAATTCATTTCGCGTTGTAACGATTTGTATCCGCGCGCGCTCGGCGACGTGACCGGCATGCGTGCGGCAAATTCGATCCGGCAGATATTGCCGCCGTGCCGCCGATCGCTCGCACGTGCGGCTCCATATGTAACCGAACGTAACGATGCGCGTTGAGCAAGCGGGATGATTCCTGCGCGGAAACATTTCGTCGATGGGTACGCGACTTGAAGCGTGCATCGCGGCCCGGCGATGTCCGACGGGCGATCTGGTTATGAAGGAGGATATGAATGAGTTCGATTTCGGGCTTCGGCGGAGCCACATCCGCATCGATGACTTCGCAAATGCGCGAACGCATGTTCGCAAACCTGGACGCCAACGGCGACAACTCGATCGACAAATCCGAGTTCGGCAAAGCGCAGGAATCGGCGGGTATGGGCCGGGGTGGCATGCCCTCCGCCGACAAGATGTTCGCCAAAGTCGACGGGAACGGCGACGGCAAGCTTACCAAGGACGAATTGAAGTCCTTTGAGGAGCGGGTCTCGTCCGAGATGAAGTCGGTTCTCATCGGCGCTCAGTCCGACGCCTCGGGCGCCGGATCGCAGAACCTGGAGGAGTTGTTCTCCGCCCTCGACGAAGACGGTGACGGAAGCGTGACCAAACGCGAGTTCGAAGCGTTCGGCCGGCGCAACGGCGCCGACGGGGACCGCGGCGACATGGGCGGGATCTCGGCGATGCGCGGGGCGAATGCCTACGAGAAGACGCAGAACCAGTATCAGCTTCCGACGACCTTGGCCGACCTGCTCGGCACGAACGGCGGCGATGACGACGCCAAACGATCGGCCGATCTGCAGAGCGAACTGATCGGGATGCTGATGAAGGTTTGATTCGCATCTTTCGGCGCGGACGCCACCCCTGACGCATCCGGGTGGCGTCCGCGGATTGCCGAAACACTCCGTTTCATTCCGAAAAGCTTCCGACACACCGTCGGCGCACCGACCGTGCACTATGGCCGGGAAGGAGGCGCAAATGGCCACCATTCACATCGCCCGCGCACAGAGCCTATTCGATGCGGCGCGCCAACGGACATATCCCAGGTGGGTTCTCGTCGTCGCGGTCGCCGGCGTTTTCGCCGTCGCCTTCGTCGAAGCCGTCGGAAGCCCGCAAATGCCGCGCCCCATGATCGCCGAGTCGACGACCGCAGCCGCAAGCGGCCCCTGATCCGCATCGAACCCGCCGCAGGGCGGAATCAGGAAGAAACCGCGGCGTCCGACATTCTGAAGGCGGACTCCCAAAAAGAAGGATTGATCGATGAGAAACGCCTCCGTTCTCCTCGCGGCCGGCGCAATGCTGCTCGGCGCTTGCGCGAACCAAGAAACCACCCGCTCGGGCTTTCTCCGCGACTACGGCCGTATGGCGCCGGATGCCTCTGGCGCACTCGTCGAACGACCGGCCGCCCCGAGCCGACAGCCGGCGGTGCGCTATCGTGCATTCATGGTCGACGAGGTGACCTACCTACCGGGAAAACGCAGCGAGCCGGCGACCGAGACCGAAATCGCCGGTTTGCGCGCGCATTTCCGGGAGGCGGCCGTCAAGGCCTTCGCCCAGAGCTACACCTACACCGAAACGGCAGGGCCCGACGTGCTGCGGGTTCGCCTGGCGATAACCGGGATCGACAAGGCGATCTCGACGCTGAACTACATCGCGACGCCGCTTGTGGGTCCGTTGTCGAACGGCGGCGCGAGCAGCGAGGCGGAGATCGTCGATTCCATGACCGGTGCGCGTCTGCTGGCGTTCAGCACGCATACCAATGCGACGCCCTTCAAAGGTGGTCTATTCGAGTATTATACGAGCTTGGGCCACGCAAAATCGGTCCTCGCCCGTCATGCGACGGAGCTGCACGCGCAGTTCACAACGACGCGGTGATAGGTAAGCGGCCCGGGACGGATCGTCGCAATCAAGTGTTCCGGGCGCGCTTCAGCAGCGTCATAGCGATCATCCGGTCTCTGGCCGAAGGCGGGAGGAACCGTTCCCGCCACCCCCGATCGAGCGGGCGCTGTCGTGCCGGAAGGGCACGTCGCCTGAGCTCGACATCGGCCA
>JADCGK010000089.1 GCA_020249045.1 Azospirillum sp.
CGAAGCTGAGGGAAGATCGGCAAGTGGCGACACGGCCGACCGAGACTTGGGCGATGGACTTCGTCCACGACCAGCTCGCGACCGGAAGGAAGATTCGTGTACTGGCGGTTGTCGATACGTACTCGCGGTACGAGCCGGTGCTAGATCCTCGATTCAGCTATCGCGGCGAGGATGTCGTTCGAACCTTGGAGAGCGTGTGCAAGCGAACCGGCTATCCGAAGACGATCCGGGTCGATCTGGGTTCCGAGTTCATCTCGCGTGATCTCGATCTGTGGGCATACACGCACGGCGTCACGCTCGACTTCAGCCGCCCTGGCAAGCCGACCGACAACGCGTTCATCGAGGCCTTCAATGGGCGCTTCCGGGTGGAATGCCTGAATGCGCACTGGTTCCTGAGCCTTGCGGACGCGCAGGAAAAGATGGAGGATTGGCGTAGGTACTATAACGAAGAGCGCCCTCATGGGGCGATCGGGCAAAAAGCCCCGATAACACTGCTTGGTCACGACGGCGTAGACGGCCCGCCATCGTGACAGACGCCGAAAACTCTACCCATCGGCGGTCCAAAGTTCGGTCTCAGCGCAGATGAAATCAGTGGCGTTACACAGATTTCGGGGCGTTCACCCTCTGCGCCGTTTGGCAAATTGAGCGTTATCGTCTTCTCTCGATATCGGTGAACTGCACACGCTCTCCGACGCGAATCGCTCAGGCCGTGCTGCGAGCCCTGTTGGGGATCATCGGGAGCGAGTGGGCTCGGTACCCAGCGGCAGGTCTCGGCGCGCGACGGCATATTTTGCCACGAACGCGGCTGCGTCGAGGGCACGCAGATCGGGCAGCGCAGCGGCGAGCGCGCCATGCGGCCAGTCCCACCAGGCGAGCGCTTCGAGATCGGCGCAAACCGCCTCAGCGAAGCGTCGACGCACCGGCCGCGCGGGATTGCCCACGACGACCATATAAGGTGCGACATCCTTCGTGACGATCGCCCCCGCGCCGACCACGGCCCCCACGCCGATGCGTCGGCCGGGCAAAATCACCGCGCCGTGCCCGATCCAAACATCGTGACCGATTTCGACAGGATGGTCGCGCCGCCAATCGAAGAACTCGGCGTCGTCGGCACCAAGACCGTAGGACGCGGCGCGATAGCTGAAATGGTGCTGGCTCGCGCGCCACATCGGGTGGTTTCCAGGATTGATTCGGGTGTGCGCGGCGATCGAAACGAACTTCCCGATCGTCGCATAAGCCAGTTCGGCGTCCGAAACGACATAGCTATAGGCACCCATCTCGCATTCAAGCATGCGCGTACGTGCACCGACGGCCGTGTAGGGGCCGAACCCGCAGTGCCGAACCGTCGCCAAGGGATGGAGCGCGGGCGCCCTGCCCAGCGGCGGCATTGCCGCTTCGTCGGGAATATGCGCCTCGATACGCTGAAGTTCGGACATGCACGCCCCTCGCCGCCCGGAAACTGCCCGGCAGTCTCGACGGAAAAATGTCTGATGGATGACGGTTCGAAGAATGTCCGGGCGCCAAGACGCACCTAAAACCGCAACACTCTCGCGCTATCCCGGCCTTATGCGCGCCTGTCGTCTCGTCAATTGCCGGATACTGACCGAAGCGGGTCCTGTCGCCGGCGCCGAACTCGCCATCGAAGATGGCGTCATCCGTGGGCTTTCCGAAGGTGCGGCACCCGTCGTCGACCTCGATGGGGCTTTAGTGGCGCCAGGCATCGTCGATCTGCACGGCGATGCGTTCGAACGGCAGATCATGCCGCGACCGGGCGTCTACTTCGACATGGCGTTGGCGCTCGCCGACACCGACCGGCAATTGCTCGCCAACGGCATCACAACCGCTTATCACGCGCTGACCTGGTCGTGGGAGCCGGGACTTCGGGGAACGAAGCACGCGCGCGAGTTCGTTGCAGCTTTGGAAGCGAACCGCGCACGGCTCGGGTGCGACACCAAACTCCATTTGCGTTGGGAGGTCTTCAATCTCGACGCCGCCGAGGAAGCGCAGAACTGGATCGCGGGCGGGCGCGTGGACCTGCTGGCGTTCAACGACCATACGCCGGGCATGGTGGCGGGATCGCGCGGCCCCGCGCATGCGGCCAAAATCGCCGAGCGTACGGGCTTGGCGGCGGCGGACTTTGCCGCTTTGTTGGATCGGGTCTGGGCGCGCCGGGACGACGTGACGGCGGCCAACGCGGCGCTCGCGGCCGCCGCACGCGCACGCGGAATTCCGATGGCAAGCCACGACGATCGCGATCCCGCCGATCGGCGCCGATTCCGCGAACTCGGCTGCACGTTGTGCGAGTTTCCGATGACGCCGGAAACTGCCCGCACCGCAAGAGAGGGTGGCGATCACGTGCTGATGGGCGCCCCCAACGCCGTCCGCGGCGGCAGCCATCTTGGCCTCATGTCGGCGGAATCTTCGGTCCGCGCCGGGGATTGCGGCGTTCTGACAAGCGATTACTACTACCCGGCGCTACTGCAAGCGCCCTTTGCTCTCGCGCGCAAAGGGGCCGCCGATCTCGCCGCCTTATGGGGGCTGGTCAGCGGCGGCCCGGCGCACGCCGCCGGCCTTGCCGATCGTGGCCGGATCGAGGCGGGCAAGCGGGCGGACCTCATCGTGCTCGATGACGCCGACACGGGCCCGGTTCGGGTAAAGGCAACCTACGTCGCCGGACGCAAGGCCTTCGCCGCCTGATCCGAAAGTCTTCATCGGACCGTCATCGAAGAGTCGCACGCCTAGGGTTATCTCCGCCGGGCCGATGTCCGGCGGATGGGGTCGCCATGCTGCAAATCGAGAATTTGACGAAGCGCTTCGGCGACGTGACGGCCGTGGACAAGATCACACTCGGCGTGCCGAGCGGGGAAATGATCGGCGTCATCGGCCGCTCCGGCGCGGGCAAGTCGACCCTGTTGCGCATGATCAATCGCCTCGTCGACCCTTCGGGGGGACGCATCGTCCACGGCGAACGCGAGGTCGGTGCGCTGAACGGCAAGGCGCTGCGCGACTGGCGGGCCGAATGCGCCATGATCTTCCAGCAATTCAATCTGGTGAAGCGGCTCGACGTGATCACGAACGTGCTGGTCGGGCGTCTGGCCTACCGGCCGCTGGTGTCGTCGCTGCTGATGCACTTCACGCCGGCGGAGCGCGCGCTCGCGGTGCGCTGCCTCGAACGCGTGGACATCGCCGAACTCGCCTTGCAGCGCGCCGACACCCTATCCGGCGGCCAACAGCAGCGTGTGGCCATCGCCCGCGCACTGTGCCAGCAGCCGCGCCTGATTCTGGCCGACGAACCGATCGCCTCGCTCGATCCGCGCAGCGCGCGCATGGTGATGGACACGCTCGCGCGCATCAATCGCGCGGACGGCATCACCGTCGTCGTCAATCTGCACGATCTCGACGCGGCGAAGACGTATTGCCGGCGCATCGTTGGGATGCGCGGCGGTGCGGTCGTGTTCGACGGTCCCCCCGAACGCCTGACACCGGCCGCCGTCGCTTCGATCTACGGAACGGAAATTGACGCCGACGACGCGCCCGAAGGGTTCTCGCGCCTCGATCCCGCCCTCGCGCGTCGCGCGGGCGATGAACTGCCCCATCTTCTCGTCCACTGACGCCGTTCCAGGAGACATGCGATGAAGCTCCACCGCCGTTCCGTCCTCGCCGGACTGTCTGCCGCTGCCGCCTTTCCCGCCATCGCCCGGGCCCAGGCGGTTTGGCGCGCGCAATTTCCGACGCTCAACGTCGCCGTCATCCCGGCAGAGAACCAGCAGACGGTGATGGCCCGCTACACCGCCCTGCAGACCTATCTTAACCGCCAGTTCGGCGTCGAAGTTCGACTGTTCACGGCGACCGACTATGCCGGCATCATCGAGGCGATCCGCGCCCGCCGCGTGGAAATGGCGTTCTTCGGCCCCGCCTCCTACGCTCGCGCGTTCGAAGTGACGAACGGCAACGTCGAGCCGATCGTGGTCGAAAGCGACATCAATGGCGTGTCCGCCTATCGCTCGGTCATCGTTGTCAAAAGCGACGCCCCGTTCCAGCGGCTTGAAGACCTACGCGGCCGCAGCTTCGCCTTCGTCGATCCCAATTCGACGTCCGGGTTCGTCGCGCCGAATTTCTTCCTGCACCGCAACGGAACGCCGGCGAGCACGTTCTTCGGCCGTACGGGCTTCGCAGGCAGCCACGACAACGTCGCCCTTGCCGTCCACAACGGTCAGTACGATTCCGGCGCCG
>JADCGK010000009.1 GCA_020249045.1 Azospirillum sp.
CCCGGAGGCCAAGCGCCCAAGCCGGGCGATCGCTTCCGCCAAGCCGCGCTGGGCGAAACCATCGCGCGCATCGGCCGCGAGGGCACCGAAAGCTTCTACCGGGGCGAATTGGCCAAGGCGATCGCCGCCGACTTGAAGAAGGTCGGCTCGCCCGTGACGGCGGAAGATCTGGCGCGGCACAAGGCCAAGCTCGTCACGCCGCTGACCGTGGGCGTGCCGGGTGCGCGGCTCTTCAACATGACCCCGCCCACGCAGGGCTTGGCGTCGTTGCTGATCCTCGCGATTTTCGCGCGCATCAAACCCGAACGCTGCGACGGGCCCGAATACGTCCATGCGTTGGTCGAGGCGACCAAACTTGCCTTCCGCATCCGCGACAAATACGTGACCGACCCCGCCTACATGACCGTCGATCCGCAAAGCCTTCTGGCCGAGGCGAAGGTCAAGTCGCTCGTCGCCGAGTTCGATCCCGACCGCGCGATGCCCTGGCCGCAGCCGCCCAAGAAGGGCGACACGATTTGGATGGGCGCCATCGACGGCCAGGGCCGCATGGCGAGCTTCATCCAATCTATCTATTGGGAGTTCGGGTCGGCCTGCGTGCTGCCCGAGACGGGCCTGCTGTGGCAGAACCGTGGAACTTCGTTCTCTCTGCAGAAGGGCGCCGCCCAGGAATTGATGGCCGGCCGCAAGCCGTTCCACACGCTGAATCCGGCGCTCGCGCGCTTCGAGGACGGGCGCGGCCTGGTCTACGGCACCATGGGCGGCGACGGCCAGCCGCAAACCCAAGCGATGATCTTCTCGCGCTACGCGTTCTACGGCATGCAGCCGCAGGCCGCGATTACAGCGCCGCGCTGGCTGCTGGGCCGTACCTGGGGCACGGCCACCACGAAGCTGCGCCTCGAAAGCCGCTTCGCGCCGGGCACCATCGCGGCCTTGCGCGGTCTTGGCCACGATCTGGAGGTCGCGGCCGAGTACACCGACCTGATGGGCCACGCCGGCATGATCGTCCGTACGCCCGGGACCGGCGGCGCGCCCGCACTGCTCGAAGGCGGCACGGACCCGCGCTCGGACGGCCAAGTCGGGACGTTCTGAAGGCGCGCTTGCCTAAACGCGCGTTTGCGCGTCGCGGCGGCCGACGGCGACGGACTTGATCACGGCGAAAACCGCCAAGCCTTCGCGCAAGCCCAGTTCGACCGCCGAAGCGCGCGTGACGCGCGCGCGCAGGATCGAGGCACCGGCCGCCAACGCCACCTCGGCGAACGCGCCGTCCTCGATCTGGAGTGCTGCGATCCGCGCCGGGATCACGTTGCGTGCGGACAATCCTTGAGGCGGAGTCAGCGCGATCATCACGTCGCGCGCGCGGATCTGCACGCGCAGCTTTGCGCCCGGTGCGGCGTCCAGCGCCGGCACCTCCAATGCGCCGGTATCGAATTCCAGACGCGACAGCGCGCTTTCGGGCACGTGCCGCGCCAGCACCGCGTCGATGACCGCGCCCGCTTCGAAACGTCCGGCGGCGGGCCCCAGATCCAATCGCGCCGCGATTTCCCCGACGGGGCCGCACGCGCGCACGCGGCCGTCGTCGATCAGCGCGATCCGGTCCGCAAGACGCAAGATTTCGTCCTGGGCGTGGCTGACATAGACGATCGGCAGGCCGGTGGTCGCGCGCAGGCGTTCGAGATAGGGCAGCACCTCGGCTTTGCGCGCGGCGTCCAACGCGGCGAGCGGTTCGTCCATCAGCAGCGCGCGCGGTTGGGCGAGCAGCGCGCGGCCGACCGCCACGCGCTGGCGCTCCCCGCCCGACAGCGTCGCGGGCGCGCGCGCAAGCAGAGTTTCGAGTCCGAGCAAAGCGACGACCGCGTCGAACCCGATGCGCCGTTCGCCCGCCGGCGCGCGGTCGAAGCCGTAGCGCAGATTGCGCGCCACGTTCAGATGCGGGAACAGCCGCGCATCCTGGAACACGTACCCGAGGCGGCGTTTTTCGGGCGGCACGTCCACGCCCGCCTCGGCGTCGAAAAACACGCTGCCCGCCACGGCGATCCGGCCGCGCGCGGGCCGCAACAGCCCCGCGATCGCGCGCACGATCGAAGTCTTGCCCGATCCCGACCGGCCGTAGAGTGCGAGCGTGCCGTCGGCCGGCGCCTGCAGCCGCGCCGCCAGGGCGAAATCGCCCAGTCGCGCTTCGACATCGAGTTCGATCATCGGCCGAGCCGGCGTTTGGTTCGCCGCGCGAGATATTCGGACAACAGCAGGCCCGCGAGCGCCAAGGTCACCGACAAGCCCGCCAAACGCGCGGCGGCGGCTTCGCCGTCCGGGCGTTGGACGGCCGAATAGATCGCAAGCGGCAACGTCTGCGTTTCGCCGGGCACGTTCGCCGCGAACGTGATGACCGCGCCGAACTCGCCCAAGCTCGCGGCGAAGGCTAGCATGCCGCCCGCCAGCACGCCGGGCAGCATCAACGGCAGCGAAATCGTCGCGAAGCGGTCGAAGGCACCCGCGCCCAAGGTCCGGGCGGCTTCGTCGAGGCCAGGGTCG
>JADCGK010000090.1 GCA_020249045.1 Azospirillum sp.
CGTCGAAGATCACCAGATCGAACAGCGCCTTGTCGGGCGGCAGATACTGCGCGGTGGAAAGCGGGCTCATCAACATGCATGGCGCCAGCCGCGTGAAGGCGGGGCCCATCTCGGAGACTAACTGGCGGATCGGCTTATGCCGCTTTTGCAGTTGCAGTTGGTACCGTAGCACGTCGTAGCCGTCGCCCTTCCCGCTCGCCTCCTTGCGCGGAACATCCTTCGCGAGAGCCGCGCGGATATAGCGAACTGACAGGTCGGAAAGCCGGTCGTCGAGCGCGCGAAAATCCTCGATCTTCACAATATGCTCGGCGGCTACGAAATCGCGAACGACGGGATCCTCGTCCATCGTCTTGGCCGCGAACCAGCGCGCGTAGGCGACCTCGAACAACCGGTCGAGCTGTCCGATGCCGTTCGGATCGGCCTCGGCCATCGCGACCAATGAGGCCAGCCCCAGCCCGGTCGCCTCGGACTTGGCGCGATACCAAGCGCACCAAGCGTTCAATTGCGACTGGCTCTCCACGATCCCGGCGGCGAGCGTCCGCAAGCCCGCGAGATCGTCGGTCGTTTCGAACTCCGAAAGACGCGCGAGCGCCTCGGCGGCCGAAGCGCCGTCTTCAACCGCCGCCCTCAACGTGGCCAGAACGATGCGGATCTGTCCCGTCTCGCCCAACAATTCATTGGCGTCGATGGCGACGCGCGCGACGGCTTGACGCAGGGCGGTAAGCGCGTTCGCATCGCCCGCGAGAACGGCCACCGCATCGCGGAGACGCTTGCCCGCCGCGAGCGCCACACCCATCCGACCGGTATCCGAGGTCAGCTCCGACCACCCGGGAATTCCCGCGGCGTCGGCGGCCAGGGCGTCGATCTGCGCCAAGTGGGCCGCCAATTCGTCGAACACGTCGAGATCCGTGCCCACGTTCGGCGTGGCGTTCGCGCCGCCCTGCTCTTGGACCAGTTTCGCGGTCGCGCGCTTGCCGAGCGCGGAGAGCGGCCAAACCTGTCCATTGGCTTTGTTCCATTTCGCCCGGAGGCCGGCTCTGTCGATCCGCCGAACCGCCTCGGGCAAGTACACCGCCGAGAGGCGCTTCTCCGCCGCGCGATATGCCTCGATCGCGGCCATGGCCTTCTCGCCGACCGCCAATTTCGCCGCCGCGTCCGGCGCGAAAGCGAAGCGTAGATCGACGCCGTAGGCGCCGGCCAACGCCTCGAACAACGCGATCGCCTTGCGGGCGTTGCCGAAATTCGACCAATCGAGCGGCAGGGCGAGGGCAGCCTCGGCCTTGACGGTCGCGCCATCGTAGGACCGTGTGGCGTCCGTCATACGGCGCGCGGCCGCGACGATCTCGGCTTGCCACGCGTTCGACCAGGTCGTCCGTCGCAATCCCGCCAGCGGCGTCAGCACGCCCGCGACGGGCGCAGCGTTGGCTTGAAGACGACGCACCGTGTCGCGCAGCTTCGCCATGTCTTCGGCGGTATGCGTCGTGCCGTCGGGCCAACCGAGCTTAGGCAGCGGCGCATCCCCGTGCCTGACGACGCGTCCGATCGCGTCGTGCAAGGTCAGGCCGTTCGGTGCGCGCCGGTGAAGCGAGCGGACGAGCGCGTTCAAGCCGTCGCGCAGACGGCGAAGCCGCTCGGTCTCCTGCCTCCATTCTTCGACCGTATAGCGCTCGGCGACGCTCCAGGCCGCGTCGAGCTGCTCGAGGACCGCGACTTTCGTCGCTTTGTTGGAGTGCAGTTCGAGGCAGAATTCGCCGAGCCCCTTCGCCTTGAGTCGCCGATGGACGACATCGAGCGCCGCGCGCTTCTCGGCGACGAACAGAACGCGCCGCCCCAGCGCGAGATTCTGCGCGATCATGTTCGCGATCGTCTGCGACTTGCCGGTGCCCGGCGGGCCGTCGAGGACGAAACTCATTCCCTCGGCCGACGCGACGACCGCCGATATCTGCGAGGAATCCGCCGGCAGCGGCAGGAAAAGCGAAGCCGGATCGACGCGGTCGTCGAGCTCCTCGGGCCGAACGTGGTCGCGCTTGCCCTCGTAGGGTTCGTTCCGGCGATCCAGCAAATGCCGGACGACGGGACTATCGCGCAATTGGCCGATGCGATCCGCTAGATCCTTCCACATCAGGAACTTCGCGAACGAGAAGGTTCCGAGGACAACGTCGGTCGATACCTCGAAGCCTTTCGAATCCCTGACCGCGTGGCGCACCGCGTTCCAAACCTTGGTGACGTCGATTCCATTGGAATCGGTCGGTAACGGCCCGCTCAGCGGTCCAACGTCGAGAGCGAAGTCCTGACGGAGCAGTTCGAGTAGCGTGAGGTTGATCCGCGCCTCGTCCTCGTGCGCCCTCAGCGTGTAGCCGGATCGCGCGCTGCGCCGCTCCAACCGCACGGGCAACAGGATGAGCGGCGCGCGGTTCACGCGCTTGTCGCTTTCGGTCTTCCGCCAGCGCAAGAATCCGAGCGCCAAGTAGAGCGTGTTGGCGCCGCCCTCGTTGAGATCGGCTTTCGCCTTTCGATAAAGCTCCACGATGGCGGCGTCGAACCGCTTGGAATCGACGTAGCAAACGATTTCGCCGCGCGTCAGCGCTTCGCGCGCGACTTCCGCGCGCAACCGGGTTTGCCGCTGGCGGTCGTACAATTCTTTGTCCCGGCCGGCCGCCCCGAGATCCGGCAACGGGACCACCCGGATTGATTGGCCGGCGGCCAGCTTGTCCTCCAATCCGGCGGGATCGGGACAGAGCACCGGAATCGAGCTGCTGCCATCCGGCAGGTTGAGCAACCTGTTCCGGGTGGAAAGATCGAGCAGTTTGCGCTGCCAAACGCCGATCCGGTCCGTCAGAGCGTCGGCGGCGGACTTGACGGGCGCGACGTCGATGACGTCGTCGACCATGTCCGGTGCCGCGTCGAGCGCGAGGGGCGCATCCTCCGCCTGCGGCGTATCGCCCAAGGCGGCGACGGCGGCCACTTGCGTATCCAGAGGGCGGATCTTCCGCATCCGGGCCCGGTGAATGTCGATCACGGCGCCAAAATCGCCTTCGACGTCGATCGCGACTTGCCTCTTCGCCTCCTCGATCGCCTTCGAGAATGGCGGCACCTTCGATTGGCCAACATAGGTCGTCTCGAACACGACGATTTCGTCCAAGTCGATCCGCTTGCGCAACGGCTCCGGATCGTCGATCGCGATGTCCGCGAATTCCTTCGGGGCCAGCCATGCCCCCGCGAACGCGTGCCCTTTGGTCAGGACGATGACCGCGTTGAGCCCCATTTGCTCGATCGCCGCGGCGAACAGCGTCGCAGTGTCGAGACAGGTCGCGACCCGGCCATCGAGGATGTGCGTGGGCAACCGGATTTTTTGACCTGCCGTCTCGAAACTCGCCGGCGGAAGGACGTAGCTCAGACGGAGCGACGCCACGGCCGACCACAGCGCGGCCAGCATCGTCCAGACCCGCTTGCGCGACTTGGACTCGTAGCCGTTCAACCCGTCCGGTTCGCCGCTTTTCCGCAGAATGTCGGCCGTCATCTTCAGGATTTTGTCGATGGCCGGGTCGTTTGGCATGACGAAGGCCGGCAGCAACTCCACCATCGACGTGGCTCCGCCCCACTCCGACCGGGCGAGAACCTCGACGGCGGTCGCTTCGCTGGCGATTACCGCTGCCCCCGTTGTCAATTCGAGAACGATGTTGCCGCGCACGGCCTCGTTGAGGGCACCGAGATAACCCGCGCTCAACCGTACATCGCGGTCGGGAATGTGAAAGGTCGATTCCGGATCGATGCGGTCGATCCGCCAGATCTTCTCGGCTAAGAACGCGGGATCGGACGACAGTTTCAGCGTGAGATCGGTGGCCGCCGTCCCCTCGGTGTTGACGAGCTTCAGCTCACGAAGGACCGGAACCGAGTTCTGCTGCGACGCGTAACCGATTTTCGTGGAGACGGACGCTTGAATTTCGATCTTCATTTCCCGCTCGTAGTGCGTACTTTTTTATTTTGCGGTCCCGAACGTCGC
>JADCGK010000091.1 GCA_020249045.1 Azospirillum sp.
CCAAGGCCGTCACCGCGCCCGGCACGGCGAGAGCCGCACTGCCGGCGGCGGACGCGACCGTCCCGTTCAACGCGCCACCCGTACCCGCCAAAGCCAAGGTCGCGCCGAAATCGTTGCCGACGTTGGTCAGCGTCATCGTGCCGCCCGACAAGCTGGTGGTTCCGCCGACGGTGATGATGCCCGATTGCGTGACGCTACCGCCCGCGACGACGGTCAGGTTGTTCGCCACATCGAACGCGCCGACTTGCAACGCGCCGGCCGTGGTGATCGACGCCGAACCGGACGTCGCCGTCAGGTTGAGGGCACCGCCGAAGGCGTTGGACGCGTTCGTCAAGGTGATGTTGCCGGTATCGTTGCTGATCGTGGCGCCGCCCACGGTGGTGATCGCCCCCACCTGACTGACGGCGCCGCCCGTGACCGAAACATTGAGCGTACCCGAAGAGTCGATGCTGCCCACCAGCAGCGGCCCGGATTGGTTCCACGCGATGTTCGATCCGCCGGACGTCGCCAGCGAAACGGACCCGGCGACCACGTTGTTGTAGGACGAAAGCCCGAGCGGCCCGCCGGTCGTCGACGCGTTCAAATTGCCGTTGACGGTCAAAAGCCCGGTCTGATTGATGCCGCCGCCCGTCGTCGTCACGATCAGGTTCCCGGCGGCGTTCGTGGTGCCGAGCGTCAACGACGCGGCCGAGTACTGGATCGAGCCGCCACCGCCGCTGGTCGAGGTCACCGCCCCGCCGAAGATGTTCGCCGCACTTGTCAGATCGATGGCCCCGCCCGCGTCCAACGTGGTGGTACCGGTCACGTCGAGCGCGGCACCCCCCGCCTGCCGGATCTGGCCCGGGGTGTACCAAGTCAGATTTCCGGGCGTCGTGATGCCGGACACGGTGCCGAGCGAGTCGATCTCGATATTCGCCTCGGCAACGCCGCCCGCCGATTGCGTGCGCAGGAGGATCAACCCGCTGCCGCCGCCGACGCTGACATCCGCCGCGACGTGGTCGACCGTGTTGTAACCGGCGCCGCCCCGGTCGAGCGCGAAATTGCCGCCGCCGCGCAGGATCAGGCTTTCCGCCGTGACCGTGCTGCCGACGCCTTGGCCGACGCCGCCGTTCTTCGCATGAAGCGTGAGCGTCCCGGTCAGCCCGACGTTCACGTCGCCATCCAACACGAGCGAATCGGCGCGCAGATCGAGATTGCCGTTCGTATAGGCGACGCCGCCCGCACCCACCGTCATCATGCCCGCGTTCACGTTCCCGACGACCAGGACGCCGGCGTCGATCTGCGCGAACAGCGCGCTGGGCAATTGGAACGCACCCGCCCCGCCGCCGATGCCGATCGCCGTTCCCCCGGTTCCCGGAGCGATGGTGACGGTGCCGGAGGTCTGGAGCGTGGCGCCGGTCGTGGTGAAGTTGACCGTATCGGCGACGATCGAGATGTTTCCGGTCGTCGTGCTGCCGCCGATCGTCCAGTTCGACCCGCCGGTCGCGAAACCGTAGCCGCTCGTCGAATCGCCCAGGATCGATATCGCGCCCGACGTCGACGTCACCGCACCGCCCAACGCCACGTAAACGCCATGGGGGTCCGTGCCCGAGGACGTTGCCGTGCCGTCGAGGGTCAGCGTCCCGCTGTTCGACGAAATCGTCGAATTGGCGTCTTGGACCGCGATCCCGACATTGCTGGCCGCCACGGCGGTGCCGCCGAAGCCGACGACGGATACGTTGCCCGTGCCGGTGGCGCGGATCACGCCGTGATTCGTTCCGCTGCCCACGGTATTGAAAACGTAGACGCCGACATTGTTGCCGTTCGTGGTTCCGCCGGTTCCGGTGAGATCGATGTCGCCGCTCCCGGTCGTTTCGATCCGGCCGAACGAGTTCCCGTTGCCCGTCACCACGATGCCGCGCGACGCGTTGCCCGGGCCGCCCGAAGCCGTGGCCGTGATCGAGCCCGCGCCGTCGGTGCGGATCGTGCCGCCGCCGACATAAAGACCCGAATTGCCGCCCGAGGCGCCCGCTCCGCCGGTCGCGTTGATCGTGATGTCGCCGTCGCGCGACTGGACCAAGCTCGTCGGGCCGACGATGGTGACGCCGCCGTTGTCGCCGCCCGCGTAGGTACCCCCGGTACCGGTCAGCGTGATCGTGCCGCCGAGCCCGTCGCCGGCACCCGTGTAGCTGCGCACGATGCCGAAATACAAATGTACGCCGTGCTGGAGCGTGCTGGTGGTGCCCGACACGCTGCCCTTGCCGTGCAGGTCGATGTTGCCGCCGCGCGATTCGATGGTGCTGCTGTTCACCATGATGCCGGAGAAGTCGCCGCTGCCGTTCGTGCCGGCGACATTGGCGCCGATCGTGATGTCCCCGCCGCCGGAATTGAGCGTGGCGCTGGAGATCGTGAAGTAACGATCCGACGTGGCGGCGAACGCGCCGCCCGCCAGCGTTTGATTGGCGGTGATCGTGATGCCCGCCGTCGTCGCACCCGTCGAGCTCAGCGACACGTTGCGTCCGCTGGCGAACGTATTCGCGACGTTCATCGTCAGCGTGCCGCCCAGGACGCTCGCCGTCAGATTGCCGCCGGTCGAGACAGCGCCGAGCGTCAGGCCGCCGGACGCGTTGATCAGCACGTCCGCAGTGCCCGAATTGGTCAAGGTGACGGCGCCGCCGAACGCATTCGTGGTGCCGTTGGTGGAGAGATCGAGCGTCGCGGCCCCGGCGGTGAAGCTCGCGGCGCCGCCGACCGTCAGCGCGCCGGTTTGGGTTAGCGCGCCGCCGGAGACAATCACCAAATCGCCGGCGGCGGTCGAAGCACCGAGATTGAGCGAATAACCGGCCTTGTTCGAGAGGCTTACGTTGCCGGCCGAGTTGCTGAACGAGACGGTCCCCGCAAGCTGGTTGTTGGCATTGTTCGCCGCGATGGCGCCCGCATTGCCCGTCAGCGTCGTCG
>JADCGK010000092.1 GCA_020249045.1 Azospirillum sp.
CCTGGAAGTCGGGCGGCCCGTCCGTCGCGGGTGCCGATACGCCGTGTTTGCGCCGCGCGGCGCCCACGCCGAGGACGGTGGCGTTGTAAAGCGCGACGCATGCGATCGTCGCAAGGCTGGCGTAAGGGTACATCGGCGGGCGCTTCAGTTCGGAGGGCGGGCGGCGTCGCGTCGGAGATTACGATAGTAATCCCAAAGCCGCCGTCACCGATACCCGTCTTGCTTCAGCCGGCGTCCCGGCCGCCGGGCGCGGCCGCCAAACTCAGCAGGATCGTGCTGCCGCCGGCCCCGGCGCGCTCGACCGTCAAGCGTCCGCCCATCGCCGCCATCAGCTTCGCCGCGATCGCCAGGCCCAGCCCAGAACCGCGCTCGGCCGCGTCGGCGCTGCGACGCGTGGGCAGGAACGCCTGCCCGATGCGCGCGATCACCTCGGGCGGAATGCCGTCGCCGGAGTCCCCGACGCGCAGTTCGAGCGCGTCGGGCGCGGTACGGATCGCCAATTCCAGACCGCCGCCCAAGGGCGTGAACTTCGATGCGTTCGACAGAACGTTGAGCAGCACGCGTTCCAGCGCGGCGGCGTTGGCGTGCGCGCGCGGCCGTCCCCGCGCGAAGCTGACCGCCAGCCGCTGGCGCCGCCGGCGCAGGATCGGGCGCAGGGCGCGGATCGCGCGCGCGGCCGGCACGCGCGGATCGACGGCGTCGATGGGAATGGCAGCCCCGGCGGCGTCCGTGCCCAGCCCGATGGCCCCGACCGCCAGCGCATCGAGCGCGTCCGCGCCGGTTTTGATGTCGTTGAGATAGGCGCGGTACTTCGCGTGGCCCAGCGGGCCGAACGGCTCGCGCAACGCGAACTCGGCCAGTCCGCGGATCGCGTTCAACGGCGAGCGCAGGTCGTGCGCGATTTCGCGCAAGCCTTGCATGCGCCGCGCGCCCTCGGCCGTCGCGCGGTCGAGTTCGTCGAGCAGCCGGGCGCGCGAGGCGGCGAGTTCGCTTTCGAACCGGCGGAAGGCGTCGCGTTCGTGCAGACACAGGACGAGGCCGCCTTGGGCGTCGGCGCCGACGCCGAGCAGCACTTCCACCGGCGCGCCCTCGCGCACGCGCAAGCGCATCGCGACGTCCTCGCACGGCAGGCCCAGCGCGAGGCGGCTGGCGATCACCGTCTCGAAGAACAGACGGCCCGCCGGTTCGAACAATTCGCTGGCGGGGAGACCGATCAGGGCGTCGGGCGATTCGCCCATCCGGGCGGCCAAGCGACGGTTGACCGCGCGCACGCGGCGCCGGGCGTCGCAAGCGGCGGCGGCGAAGGGCAAAGCCTCGAGCGCGATCTCGGCGCCGGGGGCCGCGGGCTCAACCATCCGGCAATTCGTCGACGAACGCGGCGATGGCGGCGATCGTCGCGCCGGGGTGGGACAGATGCGGACAGTGGCCGTGCGCGTCGAGCTCGACGAAGCGGCTGCCCGGGATCGCGTCGCGCACGTAGCGGCCGACGGCGGGGCCGGCGATCGCGTCGTGCGCGCATTGCACGATCAACGCCGGATGCCGCAGCTTGGCGAAGTCGGCCCGGTTGTCGGCGAGAAACGTCAATCGCGCGAAATCGCGCGCGATGCGCGCGTCGAGCGCGCAAAAGCTCGCCTCCAACTCGCCCGCCACGTCCGGCCGCCCGGGATCGCCCGCGACCATGCCGGCGAGGTTGCGGCTCCATTCCAGTGGATTGGTATCGAGATAGGCGAGCAGCCCCTCGATCGCCTCGCGCGCGAAGCCGCCGCGATAGGGCCCGTCGTCCAGAAAGCACGGCGAGGGACACAGCATGGCGACGCCTGCGATCGACTCGGGCGCTTGCAAGGCCGCGAGCAGGCCGATCGTGGCGCTGACCGAATGGCCGACGACGATCTTGGGCGGGCCGCCGACGGCGCGCGCCACGTCCAGCAGATCGCGCGCGTAGCCGTCGAGCGAGGCGTGCCGGATGGGGTCGTAGGCTGCGGCCGGCGCTTCGCCCATGCCGATGTAGTCGAACAGGATCGCGCGGTTGTCGCGCGCCAGCGCGGGCGCAACATGACGCCACATCGTTTGCGCACAACCGAAGCCGTGCGCGAACAGAAGATCGCGCTTGCCTTGGCCGACGATGCGCACCGCGTGGCGGGCGACGATGTCGCTGTCTGCGAGCGTCACGGGTTTGGGATACCCGGACGCGGATTAACCCCGGGTTAAAGCCGCTTGGGGTGCCGCCGGGCAGCGGTATAGTCGGTGGGTCCGCCCGTGCGGGAATCGCCCCGTCAGAAGGAGTCCGTCGATGCCGCGCCCCGGTCTTGCATCCGCCCGTACCGATCACGTCGGTTCGTTCCTGCGCCCGGAGACGCTGAAGGCCGCCTTCCTCGCCCACGCCAAAGGCCGGAAATCGAAGGAAGAATTGCGCGCGGATCAGGATGCGGCGATCCGCGCGCTGGTCGCCGAGCAGACGGCGCATGGAATTGCGGCCGTCACCGACGGCGAATATCGGCGCTTGAATTGGCAGGTATCGTTTTCGGAGGTGACGGGCTGGGATTTATGGCCATCGACTTGGGCAAGCTTCGTCAAGGCGCCGGACAACGTGATGCCCGGCGAGACGCCGGGGCAGAAGGGCGGCGATGCCGTCGTCAGCTTCCGCACGCCCGCGACCGCCAAACTCGCGCTTGCGGAAAACTTTCCGCTCGGGGAACTCAAATTCCTCAAATCCGTCGCGAAAGGCCCGGCCAAAATCACGCTAATGGGGCCCGATCGCGTTTGCCAGATGTGCGACATCCCGGCTTCCAGATCCGTCTATGCGGATGCCGATGCGTTCCTGGCCGACGTCGTGGCCGTGCAACGGCGCATGATCGATGAATTGATCGACGCCGGCTGCGATTACATCCAACTCGACGAGCCGAGTTACACCGGCTACGTCGATCCGCCCACGCTTGCCCGGATGTCGGCCGAAGGGCAGGACCCATTGGCCGCTTTGCGCCGCGCCATCGACGCGGATAACGCCGCCATCGCCGGCGTCGCCGGCCGCGCGACGACGGGCCTGCATATCTGCCGCGGCAACCGCGCTTCGATGTGGCATCGCGAGGGCGGGTACGATCCGATCGCCGAGGCGGTGTTCGGCGGCCTGAAGTTCGACCGGCTGCTGCTCGAATACGACACCTCGCGCGCGGGCGGGTTCGAGCCGCTGCGCTACGTGCCGCGCGGCAGCCACGGCCCCATCGTGGTGCTGGGGCTCGTCACGACCAAGCACGGCGCCGTCGAAACCGTCGACGAGCTGCGCCGGCGCATCGACGATGCCGCGCGGTTTCTGCCGCTCGACCAATTGGCGATTTCCCCGCAATGCGGTTTCGCGTCGGGGATCGGCGGGAACATGCTCACGATGGACGAGCAGTGGCGCAAGATCGACGCGCTCGTCGAAACCGCGCGCCGGGTTTGGGGGTGAGCGATGGCATGGCTTTATCTGGTCGTCGCGGGGCTTCTCGAAATCGTGTGGGCGATCGGCCTGAAGATGAGCGAGGGCTTCACCAAGCCCGTGCCCAGCGCGGTCACGCTCGTCGGTGCGGCGGCGAGCTTTTATTTCCTGTCGCTGGCGTTACGCGAATTGCCGGTGGGCACGGGATACGCCGTATGGGTCGGGATCGGCGCCGTGGGGGCGGCGATCTTCGGGATCGTATTGCTGGGCGAAGCGCTGACGCCCTTGCGCGCGGGCGGCATCGCGCTCATCGTCGCGGGCGTGGTGCTGCTCAAATTCGCGGAACTGGCCTGAAGGAAGGAAACGGCATGTCCGATACCGTCGCCGATATCGTCGATCGCATCGTCGCGAAAATGGAGGGGCCGGAGGCCGATCGGCACTACGGCGAGGGCGTGTCCGAGCGCGAGCACGCGCTGCAGGCCGCGGCGCTCGCGCGCGGCGAGGGGGCGCCACCCGCGCTGATCGCCGCAGCGCTGCTGCACGACATCGGCCATCTGCTGCACGGCCTGGACGAGGACATCGCCGAACAGGGCATCGACGGCAAGCACGAGGCGGTCGGGGCGGCGTTTCTGGCCAAGCACTTCAACGAGGATGTCGTCGGCCCCGTGGCGCTGCATGTCGACGCCAAGCGCTATCTGGTCGCGACGGAGCCGGACTACGCAGCCAAGCTGTCGCCCGCTTCCGTGCTGTCGATGAAGCTGCAGGGCGGCGTCATGGACGTGGACGAAGCGCACGCCTTCGCCGCGAAAAAACATTCCGCCGGGGCGTTACGCGTGCGCCGGTGGGACGAGCAGGCCAAGGTCGTCGGTCTGCAGGTTCCGCCGGTCTCCGCGTATCGCGACGTGCTGACGGCGTGCTTGCGGTAGCGGAGCCTGCTAAAGCGCCACCGCCGCGCGGCGCTGGAGCTCGTAAAGCGCGATGGCCGCGGCGTTGGAGACGTTGAGGCTCTCCACGCCCTTGTCGATCGGAATGCGGACCAGCAGGTCGCAATTCTCGCGCGTCAGCCGCCGCAAGCCCTCGCCTTCCGCGCCCACGATCAGCGCGATTTTGCCCGTCATGTCGGCTTCATGCAGCTGGGTCTGCGCCTCGCCAGCGAGGCCGACGCACCAATACCCGGCCTTCTTCAGATGTTCGAGCGCGCGCGCGAGATTGACCACGCGCACGAACGGCACGCGTTCGAGCGCGCCGGAGGCGGCCTTGGCCATCACGGCGGTCGCTCCGGGCGAATGCCGTTCGGGGCAGATCACGGCCGCGACGCCGAACCCCGCGCAACTGCGCAGGATGGCGCCCACGTTGTGCGGATCGGTGACTTGATCGAGTACGACGACCCGGGCGGCGTCCTGGCCTTCGGTCGCGCGGATGATGTCGTCGAGGTCGGGATCGTCGAGACCTTGCACGAGTGCGGCGAGGCCCTGATGCACCGCGCCACGCGGCAGCATCCGGTCCAACTGCTCGCGGTCGAGGATTTCGGCGTCGGGCAGTCCCAGCGGATGCGCCTCGGCCAAGGTTTCCAGACGCGGGCCGAGTTGCGCGTCGACCTCGCGCTGGATCGCGATCTGCAAAATCTTGCGCCGCGGATTGGCAAGGGCGGCAAGGACGGGATGAATCCCGTAGAGCCAAACTTTTCCTCCGCCTGCGTCGTGGAAATTCGGGCGGCGGTCGGCTCCGCCGCCGCCGCGCGCGAAATTCGGTTTGCCCGGACGCTTGTCGAAGCGGGGCTTATCGAAGCGGGGCTTATCGAAGCGGGGCTTGTCGAAACGCGGCTTGTCCACGAGCGTGCGATCGCCTTTCGGGCCATCGCCTCGGGGCTTATCGAATCGCTTGGCGTCGGGCCGCGCTTTGTCGGGCCACGCTTTGTCCGAACGCCCCGAATCGAACCGCCCCGGTTTGTCGGGGCCCGATTTGCGATGCCCAGGTCCGCCCGGCGAACGACCGCCGCCGGGTTTTTGACCGCTCCCACTACCGCCTGACCGCTCGAAGCGGGCGCGGGACCCGTGCTTGCCATTTTTCATGGCGGCGGTTAATATGCGGAATCAGAGCGTTGTTCAAGTCGTGCCCACCGGTCTCACCCATCGCGGGAAGACGGAGGGCTCGGCTTGTTTTGTCATGAGGGTTTGCCGTTGACTCCCACCCCCGACACCCATTAAACCCTCGGCCCGCGAAGGCCGCCCTGGGGGAAACCCGGGGGCGGCCTCGCGCCACATTGGCCGACGGTTTGCTGCGCCGGGTTACCCCAAGCGCTTGATCCGAAAGTTGATTTGGCGCTTCCGGTAGGTTGGAGGGGTGGCCGAGCGGTCAATGGCAGCAGACTGTAAATCTGCCCTCTTCGGAGTTCGAAGGTTCGAATCCTTCCCCCTCCACCACCGGGGACACGCGAGCGAGTGAGAGACGACGACGCAACGAACGACCATCAAGGACCGAAAGGTTCGAGTATCCAAGGGCCCAACCACCGAAAGGACGGTGCGACGCGATCGAGACGAAGGTTCACAGGGCGGGTGTAGCTCAATGGTAGAGCTCCAGCCTTCCAAGCTGGCTATGCGGGTTCGATTCCCGTCACCCGCTCCAGTTTCCCGGGCCGCGCCGCAAGGCGAAGCGTCCGCAACCTGAACCTCGTACCCACGCCCCGCGTGTCGCCGACCCGACCGACCCGCAACCGCCTTAGACAAGCCACCTCCAGCGACCGGAAGCGACAATGACGAAAGCGAAATTCGAGCGGAACAAGCCGCACTGCAACATCGGGACGATCGGCCACGTCGACCACGGGAAGACGTCGCTGACGGCGGCGATCACGAAGATCCTTGCAGAGACGGGCGGTGCCACGTTCATGGCGTACGACCAGATCGACAAGGCGCCGGAGGAGAAGGCGCGCGGGATCACGATCAACACGGCGCATGTGGAATACGAGACGACGAACCGGCACTACGCGCACGTGGATTGCCCTGGCCATGCGGACTACGTGAAGAACATGATCACGGGTGCGGCGCAGATGGACGGCGCGATCCTGGTGGTTTCGGCGGCGGACGGCCCGATGCCGCAGACGCGCGAGCACATTCTGCTGGCGCGTCAGGTCGGCGTTCCGGCGCTGGTCGTGTTCATGAACAAGGTGGACATGGTGGAGGATCCGGAGCTTCTGGATCTGGTGGAGCTCGAGGTCCGCGAGCTTCTTTCGAAGTACGATTTCCCCGGGGACAAGATTCCGATCGTGAAGGGTTCGGCGCTGTGCGCGCTGGAGAACCGCGATCCGAAGATCGGCAAGGAAGCGATCCTCGAGCTGATGAAGCACGTTGACGCGTACATTCCGCAGCCGACGCGTCCGAAGGACAAGCCGTTCCTGATGCCCATCGAAGACGTCTTCACCATCTCGGGCCGCGGGACGGTGGTGACGGGCCGCGTGGAGCGCGGGATCGTGAAGGTGAACGACGAAGTCGAGATCGTGGGCCTGAAGGCGACGATGAAGACGATCGTGACGGGTGTGGAGATGTTCCGCAAGCTGCTGGACAGCGGCGAGGCCGGGGACAACATCGGCGCGCTGCTGCGCGGGACGAAGCGCGAGGAAGTGGAGCGCGGGCAGGTTCTGGCTGCGCCCGGTTCGATCACGCCGCACACGAAGTTCAAGGCCGAGGCGTACATCCTGACGAAGGAAGAGGGCGGCCGTCACACGCCGTTCTTCACGAACTATCGTCCGCAGTTCTACTTCCGGACGACGGACGTGACGGGGATGGTGCACCTTCCGGAGGGCACGGAGATGGTGATGCCGGGCGACAACGTCGCCATGGAAGTCCACCTGATCGCGCCGATCGCGATGGACGAGGGCCTGCGCTTCGCCATCCGCGAGGGCGGCCGCACCGTCGGCGCCGGCGTCGTCGCGAAGATCATCGAGTAG
>JADCGK010000093.1 GCA_020249045.1 Azospirillum sp.
ATCGTTGGACGAGATCGTCACGCGCCTGGGGCAGCGCTATCGGCAGATCGGCAAGCGCATCGAGCGCTTCGACCGCGTGGAGATGCCCGAGGGGGACGTCGTCTTCGTTTCGGGCGTGCTGCACGGTGCATGGGAGGACGGCGCGCCCTTCGACAACGTGCGCTTCGTCGACCGCTTCGAGATCCGCGGCGGCAGGATCGCCTTGCAGGACGTTTGGAACGACGCGGGCGAGGCGCGCGCGCGCCGGGCGGCGGCGGCCGGCGCCACGCGGACCGCGGGCATGGGCGAGCGCACGGTGCTCGCGATGGCCGCCGAGGTCCAGCGTTTGCGCGAGCGATTGGGGAATCTCGAACGCCTGCTCGCCGCCAAGGGCGTTTTGTCGCCAGTCGAACTCGAAGCGCACGGGCTCGACGATTCCGAAACCGTGCCCGCCGCCGACGATCCGCTTGCGGGCATGCCCGACTTCCTCGGTGCGGCGGAAGACGAGGGAACGCGCCGGCGATGAACCACGTGCTTTACGAGCGGCCGGGCTGGGGCTCGGCCATGATCGAAGCGCAGCTTGCGCTTTACGGCATCGCGCATGAACGCGTGCCGGTGGCCCATCTTTACTCCGACGAGGCGGCGCGCGACGCATTCCGTAAGATCAACCCGGCGGGTCAGGTCCCCGCCTTGGTCTTGCCCGACGGAACCTTGATGACCGAGAGTGCCGCCATCACATTGCATCTGGCGGACGCGGCGCGCTCGGATGCGCTGGTGCCTGCCCCCGGTGCGGCGGAGCGGCCGGCGTTTCTGCGCTGGCTGGTCTTTCTGGTCGTGCAGGTCTACGCGCCGTTCGCGATCGGCGACCGGCCCGAGAAATTCGTCCCCGGTGCGGAGGCAGCGGCGGCGCTGGCGGGCAAGGTACGGCGCTTGCGCGAGGATATGTGGCGCGTGGCGGAGGCCGCCGCCGGGGCGCCGTGGTTCCTGGGCGAGCGCTTTTCGGCCCTCGACGTCTTCGTCTGTACGATGACGCATTGGACGCCGCGCCGGCCGTGGTTCGACGCCAACGCGCCCAAGCTCGCGCGGATCGCCGCGCGCGCCGACGCGTTGCCCGAACTCGCCGCCGTGTGGCGGCGGAATTTCCCGAACGGCTAGAAAAGCGCCGAGAGCATCCGCAGGCCGACCAGCGCCAGCACGCAGCCGAACACCCTGCGCAGCGCGGGCTGGGAAATGCGGTGCGCCACCTTCGCCCCTTGTCCGACGCACGGAAGCATCGTGGCCAACACGGCGGCGGCGACCGGCAGGCTGACATAGCCGAGCGACATCGGCGGCAATCCCTCCACCCCCCATCCGCCGGCGACGAAACCGAGCGTCGCCGGGATCGCGATGAAGAGCCCGAGCCCTGCGGCGGTACCGACCGCTTGGCGGATCGGGTAGGCGAACAGCGTCAATGTCGGTACGGCCAAAGTTCCGCCGCCGATCCCCATCATCGCCGACAGGCCGCCGATAACCGCCATCATCCCCGTTTGTCCCGCACGGCCTGGCAAGTTCGGGCGCAGCGTCAGCCCGCCGGGGAACGCGACCATCTGCACGGCGACGACCAGCGCTACGGCGCCGAACACGCCCGCAAGCAAACGACCGTCGACGATCGCGGCGATGGCCGTGCCTAGTACGGCGCCGACGATCCCGGGGGCGATCCAGCGCCTGAGCGCGGCTTCGTCGAGCGAACCTTTGGCGCGATGGGCGCGCGCGGAGAGAATCGAGGTCGGGACGATGGTCGCCAGCGAGGTGGCGACCGCGATCTGCATGCGGATCGCCTCGGCGATCCCGGCTTCGCCGAGCACCCAGTAAAGGGCGGGTACGATCACGATCCCGCCGCCCACGCCTAAAAGACCGGCGAGAAACCCGGCCACAGCCCCCGAAACCGCGACGACCGCCAACGGCACCAAAGCGGCGGCACCACCCGAACCCAACTCGAACATTTCCCGCATACCTTCCGACGAAAGGCGCGGCTTAAATCACGTTCCGCGTGCGGTGTCGAGGGCGTGGAACACGTCGCCGTCGGGGGGCAGTCCCAGCGCGTGGCGCCGATGCCAAAGCGCGTAGAAAAGCAGCGTCCACGCCGCGAAACCGGCGCGTTTTTCGGCCGATTTCTCGAACAGGCGGCGGACGGCGGCGGGTTCGGCGATCGCCGCAACGCCGGCGGTCGCGGCCACCAGCGCGCCCAAGCGCGCGCCATCGGCGGCGATCCACGCTTGAACGGGCACGGTGAAGCCTTGTTTCGGGGCGAAGGCGGCGGCGGCGGGCAAGGCCGCATCCAGCCATTTGCGCGGCAGCCATTTGCCCCAGCGTTTGCGGGTCTTCAGCGTGTCGGGCAGCCGGAACGCGAAGTCGGCCACGACCGGATCCAGGAACGGCGTGCGGCCTTCCACGCCATGGGCCATCAGGCAGCGATCGAGCTTGATCAGCAGATCGTGCGGCAGCCAATCGGCGACGTCGACCGCTTGGGCGACCTGCAGGCGCGTGCGGCCTGCGCCTTGGGCCGCCGCTTCGGCCGCCGCCAACGCGCCGCGCCACCCGTCGGTCGCGACCGTCAGCGCGCGGACCCGATCGAACGTGCCCTTACGGCGCATCGCCCGCCCGCCCAGCCACCAAGGCCGCATCGCCGCGCGGTAGCGACCGTATCCGGCGAAAAGCTCGTCGCCGCCTTCGCCCGACAGGACGACTTTCAGCCCCGCCCGGCGCGCGGCACGGGCCAGAACCCAGCTCGGCACGATCGCGTAATCGGCGGCCGGATCGTCCATCGCGGCGGCGATGGCGGGCAAATCGGCGAGGAAATCCGCGCGGGCGACTGGAATTTCGGCGAGCTCGGCGCGCGCGGCGGCAGCCACACGGCGCGCCGCCGTACGTTCGTCGGCCGCCTCGGTCTCCGGGAAGAACGCGGTGAAGGCGCGCACCGGGCGTTCGTTCAGACGCGCCATCATCGCCAGCACCGCCGACGAATCGATTCCCCCCGACAGGAACATGCCGTAGGGAACGTCCGCGCGTTGATGCACGCGCACGCTGTCCTCGAAGGCGCGGTCGAAGTCGCGCAAAGCCTCGGCTTCGCCGCGCGGGATCGGACCGCCCTGCGGCAAGCAGGCACGCCGGCGCCGTTCGAGGATGCGCCCGCCCGCGACGATCAGCGTTTCGCCGGGGGCGAGCCGGAAGATGCCCGGAAAGATCGTCGCCGTGCCTGCGACGAACTGCATCTCCAGCAATTGATCGCGCGCGGCCGCATCGGGCGGTGCGGCGCCGAACCCGGCCGCGCGCAGCGCCTGGGGTTCCGAGGCGAAGGCGAAGCCCCGCGCGTCCTCGGCGTAGTAGAGCGGTTTGATCCCGAACGGATCGCGCGCGAGCAACAGGCGCCCGGCGCGCGGATCGTGCAGCGCCAGGGCGTACATCCCGCGCAAGCCCTCGGCGAAGGCCGATCCGCCGGTCGCGTGGGCGGCCAGCGCGCTCTCGCAATCGGATTTCGTGCGGTAGGGATAGGCCGGATCCGCCGCGCGAAGTTCGACGTAATTGTAGATTTCGCCGTTGCCCACCAACGCGGCCCCGTCGGATGCGAACAGCGGCTGGTCGCCGGTCTCGAGATCGATGATCGACAGCCGAACATGGACGAAGCCCACGTCGTCGCGGACATGCACGCCCGACCCGTCGGGTCCGCGATGGGCGAGTGCGACGCGCATCGCCTCGAGCGCCCCTTGCGCCGGCCGCGAACCGTCCCTGGTCATCAGCCCGGCGATGCCGCACATGCTAGGCGCGCTCCTTCGCGGCGCGGTCGAGAAACTCGCGATAGGCCGCGACGACGGCGTCGCGCGCGAACGCCGCTTCGTAGCGCGCGTGGCCCGCCTGCGCCAGGGTAGCGGCCAGATCGCGTTCGTCCAACGCGCGGCGCAGTGCCGCCGCCAGCGCGCGCGCGTCGTCCACGGGCGCGAGCAGGCCCGTTACGCCGTCCTCGATCAGCGCGCGCGGGCCCTGGCTTGCCGCCGCGACGACCGGTTTGGCGCGCGCCCAGCCTTCGATCACGACGTTGCCGAGCGGTTCGTGGCGCGACGGGCACACCAGCACGTCGCACGCCTCGATCAACGCCGCCGTATCCTCCCGCCAGCCCAAGAACCGCACGCGTCCGCCGAGAGGCGCCGCCTGGGCCTTCAATGCCGCGTCCAGCGGGCCTTCGCCTGCGATCCACAGCGTCGCACCGGGCACCTCGGACAGCGCCGCGATCAAAACGTCGAAGCCCTTGTTCGGATGCAGGCGGCCGAGCGCGAGGATCAACCGCTCGGCGCCTTCGCGCGGGGCGGGGCTGGCGGGCGTCGCGTCGACGAAATTCGGCAGATAGTCGACGCGTGCCGCCGGCCAGCCGCGCGCGACGATCCAGTCCCGGATGTCGGCCGTGTTGGCGATCAATCGGTCGCAGCGCCGGTAGTATTTCAGGTCGTAATAGCCGCCCAGGCGGCCGACATAGACCGGCGCGCGCGCGCACCACGCTTTTGGCGGCAATTTGGCGGCGGCGCGGCTCATGAAGGCGAGCGCCACGTCCGCGTCGAACGCGCCGAACAAGCGCGACAACCGCCAGGGCGTCGCAAGGTCGAGCGGGCCGCCGAAGGCGAGCGACGTCGGTGCGAGGCCGCGGGCGCGCAACCGGGCTTCGCGCGCGGGTTCGGCGCGGATCGCCACGCGTTGATCGACGCCCGCGTCGTGCAGCGCGCCGACAAGACGTTCGAAAAACGCCTCCGCCCCGCCCACGCGCGCGCCCGCCATCAGCGAAACCACCCGCGTCATGGCAGCAGTCCTTCGAAGTCGGCGGCCACGTCCGACCAGCCGCGTGCGCGTTGGGTGGCCAAGCACGCGCGATGCATCCGCGACCACAAATCGTCGTCGGCCATCAGACGGCGTGCGGCGTCGACGAACGTATCGGCCGTGGCGGCGACGAAACCGGTTTCGCCGTCGCGCACCCGTTCGGGCAACGCGCCGCGTGCCATGACCACGCACGGCACGCCCAGCGCCTGCGCCTCGGCGACCGACAGGCAGAACGTTTCGGTCGGATCGCCGGGGTAAAGAAACGTGCGCGCCGCGCGCAGGATCGCGATCAGTTCGACGCGCGGAACCAGCGGCCGGACCGAGATGCCCGGTTGGGCCCGTGCCGCGTCCAACGCCGCCTGCATGACCATGCGCGCGCGCGGTTTGGCCGCGTAAAGATCGGTGCCCGAATGCGCGATCAAGTCGCCGCCGATGCGCGGCCACCACGCCGCGAGCTCGGCAAGTCCGCGTGCGGGATTGGCCGCGTAAAGTGCGACGGGGGCGGGCGGCGCGCGCTCGACCTCGCGACGGTAGGACTCCTCCAAGCCCAGCGGGATCGAAAGCCGCGCTCCGCCGGGCAGCCAGGACGGCGCGCGCCCGCGATGGCTTTCGGACACGAAAACCAACGTGGGCCGGCGCATCCAGAGCCGGCGCAGATAGCGCCATTTCTTCAGATAGGCCGCGTCGTTGTGCAGCCAGAACGCGATGCGCCGCGCGCGGGGCGCAAGGTCGAGCGTGCGATGGCCGCGATTGGCGACGTAAAGATCCGGCGCGTCGTCGGCGAATTCGGCCAGCGGCGCCCAATCGACATCCTTGTGGCGCAAACTCGCGCCGCCGGCTGTATAGGCGCGAACGGTGTGGCCGCGCGCGGCCAACGCTTCGGCCAGGCGCACGAAGGCGGTCTCCGCGCCGCCCAACGCGCCCGTCTCGGCGTTGCGGCCGTCGAAGGCGATCCCGTCGTCGGCCAGCGCGATGCGGGCCACCGGCCTATTCCTTCTCGTACTTGGCTTTCAGGTGCGACACCAACGGATACAAGCCCGCCAATGCGGCGAGAACAAGGCCGTAGCCGCCTTCGCGATAGCCCTTGCGCGCGACGTAGCATTTCCAGAAGCGCGAGAAAAAGCGCCGCACGTAGCGCGACGTGGGATCGGGATCGCCGCGTTCGCGGAGATCGGCGGCACGCGCCTCGGTATAGCGATCCAAGCGCCGGATCGTTTCCGACAGATTCCGGTCGACGTGATGGATCAAGCGGCCACGCAACGGTGCGCCCTCGGCGCCCGCGAAGGTCAACGACGGATGCACGCGTTCGCGGCCCCAGGTTTTCGCACCCTTCCGGAACAAGCCGGGATAGGCGTTCTTGCCGAACGAGGCACCCCAGCCGTGGCGCACCAAGCGCGCGCCGATATAGTTGTCGACGGGGATCAAATGGCGCGCGGCGCTCGAATCGGCGACGGTCGCGCGGATTTCGGCGGCCAAATCGGCCGGAACGATCTCGTCGGCGTCGACTTCCAAAATCCACGGCCCCGTGCACGCCGCGATGCCGGCGTTACGCCGATCGCCTTCGACGGCCCAAGCGCCTTCGACGACCCGAGCCCCGGCGGCTTCGGCCACGCTTCGGCTGTCGTCGGTCGTCCGGTCGAGCACGACGACGATCTCGTCGGCGAAGGCCAAGGCGGCGAGGCAGCCGGGCAGACGCGCCGCCTCGTTGCGCGCGACGACGAGGGCGCTCAGCGCGCTCATGCCGCCCTCGCGGGCGCGCGCCGCAGCAGGGCTAGCGCCGCCGTCTCGACGGCGTCGAGCGACAGGGAATCCATCAAGCCTTGGGCGTGGCGCGGTTGGAAGTCGATCCGCGCGAACAACTCGCCCTTGGTCTCGGGCGTGCGCACGAAGGCCGCGTTCGGACCCCAGGGGCGGAAATGCCGGTCTTCGGACGGGCCGAACAACCCGAGCGTCGGCGCGCCCGACGCGGCTGCGACATGCATCAATCCGGAATCGTTGCCGACATAAAGCGCCGCCCGACCGATCGCGGCGGCGACCACGTCGAGCGGTTCGGTGCCGACCAGATCGATCGCACCCGCTTGCAGCAACGGTTCGGCGAGCGCGCGTTCGCCCGGGCCGCCGACGACGGCGAGCGCCGCACCGGCCAGCGGCGCCCCCGGCGCCGTCAAGCGCCGGGCGAGTTCGACGAAGCGCGCGGCCGGCCAGACCTTTCCCGGCCAATTGGCGGTCGCGCCCAAAACCAGCGTCGGGCCGTCGCCGGTCAGCGCGCGCGCGCGCGCGCGCGCGTCGTCCGACAGCCACAGCCGGGGGGCGGGCGGCGGGACGAGGTTCAGCACGCGCGCGGCATCCTCGACCCGATGCAACGCGTCCGCGCGCCCCGATAGGATCGCGCGCTTCTTGGCCGCCAAAAACCAGGTCAGGCCCGAGCCGCGCATGTCCACCGCGATGTCCCACACCCGCGGCAGGCAGCGCGCCCACAGACGGAACCAGTGCGCCTTGAACGGCGCCTTGGCGAGCGGGATCGTCGCTTCGCGGCCCGGCACGGCCGCGAAAAGCGGCGCTGCGGCGGGCCCGCAGGCGATCGTCGCCTTCAATCCGGGATGGGCGTCGAGCAGATGGGCGAGAACGCCCGAGGTCAGCACGGCATCGCCGATCCGGTTGGAGGTGACGAACAGCGCCCTCACGCGAAACGCTCTTCCCACTCGGCGGCGGCGATCGCCCAGGTGCGGCCCCGGCGCAATTCCTTGCAAGCCGCCGACATGCGCGCGTAAGCCTCGGTCTCGCGCAGCAACTCGATCGTCGCGGCGACGAACGTATCGTCGTCCGCGCAGATCCGGCCCGTGGCCAGATCGGCGATACGGTCCATCGCGACGGCGCTTTGCGCGAACGCCACGGCCGGCAGGCCGGCGGCTTGCGCCTCCATCAACGCGATGGCGGCGCTTTCTTCGGCCAGCGAGGGATGCAGGAAGGCGCGCGCCTGGCGGTAGATGTCGGCCATTTGCGGGTCGGGCTGCGGACGCTGGACGATCACGCCGGCACTCGCCCAGGCCTGGCACAATTCGTGGATCGGGCGGATCGCGTCGCCGACCTCGCCGCCCCAGCGCGCGCGGTCGAGCAGGGCGGAGTAGACGTGCAATTCGGCCGTGGGCACGACCGGGCGCACGCGCTCGGCGAACAGACGCACGAGCCGTTCGAGCCCGCCGAGCGGATGGCACACCGTGACCGCGCGCGGCGGCTCGGCCGCGTCGATCGGGTTTTCTTCGACGAAGGAATGGCCGGGGGCGGGCTCGATCACCTGGGCGTGCAGGCCCAGCGGATTGGGCCAGCGGCCGCGCTGCGTGTGGGAATGGAACACGACATCGGGCCGCCACGCGCCCAAGGCCGATTTGGCCGTCTCGCCCTCGAGTGCGGCAGGCGCGCCGTGGACCCACAGGATCCGCTTGGCCGCTTTGGGCACATGCGCGAGCAAACCCGGATCGTCGATCGCGACGGCGATTTCGGGGTCTTCGGGCGGCGGTTCGGTCCAGCCCAGCCAGCGCACGCCGTCGCAGGTCAGCGTCTGTTCGGATTTGTTGATGACGCTGACGCCGTGCCCGCGCTGGGCCAGCGCACCCGTCAGATAGGCAAGCGCGCGCGCCGACGGGTCGAGCGGACGCGAGGTGGGCCCGAAGCCGTCGAACGGAATCGACGATTCGACGAAACAAATCCTTTTGGACATAGGGCCTTATAGGCCGGGGGCTTGGCCTTGCCAAGCGCCCGGGGGGTGCTTATCTCCACCCCATGACCCTGCGCCATTACGCGATATCGTCGGCCCGCGCCGTTCTGGAAATCGGCGGGGCGGACCGCAAGACCTTCCTGCAAGGCTTGGTGTCCGCCGATGCGACCAAGGTTTCGACGGTCCGCGCCCTCCATGCCGGCTTCCTGACCGCGCAAGGCCGCTTCCTGCACGAATTCCATATGGTCGAGTGCGGCGAGGCGGTCCTATTGGATGCCGAGGCCGCGCGGCTCGACGATCTCGCCAAACGCCTGAAGCTTTACAAGCTGCGCGCCAAAGTGACGATCGCCCCGCGCCCCGATTTGGCCGTCGGCCTCGCTTGGGGCGACGGAACGGCGCCCGCGTTCGATTTGCCGGGCGAGGCGGGGGCGGCCAAGCCGGTGGCCGAGGGGGCGGTCTTCGTCGACCCGCGTCTGGCCGCGTTGGGCGTGCGCGCGATCCTGCCGCGCGCGGCGTTCGCGGAAATCGCATGCGCTGCGGGGTGCGAAGCGACCGATTCCGCCGCTTACGACGCGCTGCGGATTTCGCTGGGCGTGCCCGACGGCAGCCGCGATTTGCCGGTCGAGGACGCGCTGCTGCTGGAAAACGGTTTCGACGAGCTGAACGGCGTGGACTGGAAAAAAGGCTGCTATGTCGGCCAGGAAGTCACCGCGCGGATGAAATACCGCGGGCTCGTCAAAAAGCGGCTCGTCCCGGTGGCGATCGACGGGCCCGTGCCGGCGCCCGGCACGCCCGTGACGCTCGACGGCGCCGAAGCGGGCGAGATGCGCTCCAGCGCCGGCGCGATGGGGCTCGCGTTGCTGCGCCTGGAAGCGCTCGCCAAGGACGCGCCGTTGCGCGCGGGCGATGCGACGCTCGTGCCGAAGAAACCCGCCTGGGCGGGGTTCTAGATCGGACGCTACTTCCGGCCCTTCTTCGCGGGCTTCTTTTTCGCGGGCGGCTTTTTCTTCGGCGCGGGCTTTTTCTTGGCGGGTGCCGCCTTCTTCGGCTTGGCGGTCTTCGCCGGTTTGGCGGCGGGTTTCGCCTTCTTCTTGCCGGGGCGGGCCATCGGCGTGGCGAAGTTCCGGCCCGCCGAAACGCGCGCGCCCGCGGCCCGCCGACCAGCGGAAATCAACACGCGCTTATGCCGGTCTTCGGTGGGCTTGCCCGCGGCGCGCGCGGACTTCGCGGGGGCGCCGGCTTGCGCTTCGATGGCCGCTTGCGCCGCCGCCAAGCGCGCGATCGGCACGCGATAGGGCGAGCACGAGACGTAATCGAGCCCGGACTTCTCGCAGAAGCGGATCGAGGCGGGATCGCCGCCGTGTTCGCCGCAGATACCGACCTTGAGGTCGGGCCGCGCGGCGCGGCCGCGCGTCGTGCCGATGGACACGAGTTCGCCCACGCCGTCGGGATCGATCGAAACGAACGGATCGCGCGCGAGGATCTTCTGCGCTTCGTACGCCCCCAGGAACGCCGCCGCGTCGTCGCGCGACAGGCCGAAGGTCGTCTGCGTCAGATCGTTGGTGCCGAAGGAGAAGAATTCGGCCGTCTCGGCGATCTCGCCCGCGCGCAACGCCGCGCGCGGCAACTCGATCATCGTGCCGAGCATGTAGCCGATCTCCGCCTTCGTGGCCGCGCGGACCTCGTCGGCCACCTTCGCGATGTGGTCGCGCATCAGGTCGAGTTCGCGCTTCATCGCGACGAGGGGGATCATGATCTCCGGTTCGACCTTGCGGCCGGTTTCCTTGCCGACGATCGCGCAGGCTTCGAAGATCGCGCGCGCCTGCATCTGGTAGATCTCGGGATACGTCACCGCAAGACGGCAGCCGCGATGGCCGAGCATCGGGTTCATTTCCGTCAGCTTTTCGGCGCGGGCCTTGATTTCGGCGACCGGCTTGCCCGTGGACTTGGCGAGTTCGACGAAATCGGCCTCCGCGTGCGGCAGGAATTCGTGCAGCGGCGGATCGAGCAGACGGATCGTCACCGGGAGCCCGTCCATGATCCGGAACAACTCGGCGAAGTCGTCGCGCTGGAACGGCATGATCTTCGCCAACGCCTTCGCGCGCTGGGCGGCGTCGTCGGCGACGATCATCTCGCGCACGGCCGTGATGCGCGCGGGATCGAAGAACATATGTTCGGTGCGGCACAGGCCGATGCCCTCGGCGCCGAAGCGGCGCGCGGTGCGCGCGTCCAGCGGCGTTTCGGCGTTGGTGCGCACCTTCATGCGGCGGAAGGAATCCGCCCATTCCATGATCGTGGCGAAATGGCCCGAAAGTTCGGGCTGGACGGTGGGCACTTCGCCCTTGAACACTTCGCCGGTGCCGCCGTCGATGGTGATGGCTTCGCCGGCGGCGATGACGGTGCCCTTCACGGTCATGGTCTTGGCGGCGTAATCGACGCGGATTTCGCCGGCACCGGCCACGCACGCGCGGCCCATGCCGCGCGCCACGACCGCCGCGTGGCTGGTCATGCCGCCGCGGGTGGTCAGAATGCCGCGCGCGGCATGCATGCCGTGGATGTCCTCGGGGCTGGTTTCGACGCGCACCAGGATGACCGGTTTGCCTGCGGCCGCCATCGTTTCGGCCTCGTCGGCGGAGAACGTGACGACGCCCGACGCGGCACCCGGCGAGGCGGGAAGGCCGCGCGTCAGCTGCGTCTTCGCGGCCTTGGGGTCGAGCGTCGGGTGCAGCAGCTGGTCGAGCGAGGCGGGATCGATGCGCCCGACGGCCGTCTTGCGGTCGATCAGGCCTTCCTCGGCCATCTCGACCGCGATGCGCAAGGCGGCGGCGGCGGTGCGCTTGCCGTTGCGCGTCTGCAGCATGTAGAGCTTGCCCTTCTCGACCGTGAATTCGATGTCCTGAATGTCGCGGTAGTGCCGTTCCAGTTTGATCCGGATGTCGCACAGCTGCTTGAAGGTGGCGGGCATCGCCTCCTCCATCGAGGGCAGCTTGGACCGCTGGCGGTCCTTACCCAGCACGGTCAATTGCTGCGGCGTGCGGATGCCGGCGACGACGTCCTCGCCTTGGGCGTTGATCAGGAACTCGCCGTAGAACTCGTTCTCGCCGGTCGACGGG
>JADCGK010000094.1 GCA_020249045.1 Azospirillum sp.
ATCTTCCTCGACGGAACGCGGGTGTAGCTCAATGGTAGAGCAGGAGCTTCCCAAGCTCACGACGAGGGTTCGATTCCCTTCACCCGCTCCACGTCCCCGCCATTCCAGGTTCGATCGAACAGCGGCGTTCGCCGTCCCTCGCGTCGCGGGCCTCGCAGCCTGGCTATAGGGTCGCTTCGATCTTCGCCCGCAGTTCCGGCGTCACCGTCGGCAAATCGCCGAACCACTTTTGGAACGCCGGACGGGCTTGGTGCAGCAGCATGCCCAGCCCGTCGACCGTCGGGTTGCCGCGCGCGCGCGCCTGGCGCAGCAATTCCGTCTCCAGCGGCACGTAGACGATGTCGCACACCAGCGCGGTCGTCGGCAGTGCTTCGAGTGCAAGATCGAGCGGATCCTGGCCCTTCATGCCCTGGCTGGTGGTGTTGACCAGCATCGCGGCTCCCGCCAACGCGCGGGCGCGGTCGGTCCAGGCGACGGGCCGGATCGCCGATCCGAACCGCGCGCGCAAATCCTCGGCGCGGTCGAGCGTGCGGTTGGCGACGCGGATTTCCGTCGCGCCGCGCTGCAGAAGGCCGTCGACCACCGCGCGCGCGCCGCCGCCCGCCCCCAGCACGACCGCGGGGCCCGCGCCCGCGCGCCAACCGGGCGCGCGCTCGGCGACGCTTTCGACGAAGCCCCACGCGTCGAAATTGAAGCCGTCGAGCGCGCCATCCGCGTTCACGGCCACGCAATTGATCGCGCCGATGCGCGCGGCCACCGGATCGACCGCATCGACGATCTTCAGCGCTTCGATCTTATGCGGGATGGTCAGGTTGCAGCCCGAGAACCCCAAAGCGGGCAGGGCGCGCAATGCGGCCGCCAGGTTCTCGACCTTGATTTCGAGCGGCACGTAAACGCCTTTGAGGCCGCGTTCGGCGAGCCAATGATTGTGCAGCAGCGGCGAGCGCGAATGCAGCACCGGCCAGCCCATCACGCCCGCCATCAAAAACCGTTCGCCGTCGGCCATCGTCGTCTCATCTCCGCGCGGGGGAAATCGGGATCGGCCCGGCGCCGTATTCAGGAATAGTGCGCCGGCGCGCGGGTCGTCCAGGATTTCCCGCGCGGTGCTTCACCCCAACGAAAACGGGCCGGTCTTGCGACCGGCCCGTCCGTCGTTCCGCACCCTGCGAGGGTGTCGGGCGTTACTGCACGCTTTCGCCGTGGAGCGAAAGGTCGAGACCGTCGCGTTCCGCTTCCTCCGGCACGCGCAGGCCGACGATCGCATCGACGATCTTGAGCAGGATGAAGCTCGCCACGCCCGAGAACACGAGCGTCGCGATCGTCGCGTAGATCTGCGTCAGGAACTGGTCGAAGTTCCCGTAGAGCAGGCCCGGATAGCCGTCCGGCGTCGAGGCCGAAGCCGACAGCGCGCCGTAGGCGAACACGCCGGTGAGCAGCGCGCCGACGATGCCGCCCATGCAGTGCACGCCGAACACGTCGAGCGAGTCGTCGTAGCCCATCGCCTTCTTGAGCGACGTCGAGGCCCAGAAGCACAGCACGCCCGCGACGATGCCGATGACCAGCGAGGCCGCCGGCATGACGAAGCCCGAGGCCGGGGTGATCGCGACCAGACCCGCGACCGCGCCCGAGATCACGCCCAGGACCGACGGTTTGCCGCGCGTCGCCCACTCGGCGAACATCCAGGCGAGGGCCGCCGCACCGGTGGCGATCTGCGTGACGGTGATGGCCATGCCCGCGCGCGCGCCGGCACCCAGCGCCGAGCCCGCGTTGAAGCCGAACCAGCCGACCCACAGCAGCGAGGCGCCGATGACGGCGAGCACCAGGTTGTACGGCGCGAAATTGTCCGTGCCGTAGCCCTTGCGCTTGCCGAGCACGATCGCGGCGACGAGGCCCGCGATGCCCGCGTTGATGTGCACGACCGTGCCGCCGGCGAAGTCGAGCGCGCCGAGGGCGAACAGCCAGCCATTCGGATGCCAGACCCAGTGCGCGACCGGCGCGTAGACCAGCACCGACCACAGACCGATGAACCACAGCATCGCCGAGAACTTCATGCGATCGGCGAACGCGCCGCAGATCAGCGCGGGCGTGATGATCGCGAAGGTCATCTGGAACATCATGAACACCGGCTCGGGGATCGTCGTGGCCACGGCCGCGTCGCCCGAACCCAGCGTGAAGGGCTTGTCCCACTCCATGCCCGACAGGAACAGGCGCGAGAAATCGCCGATGAACGCCCCGCCTTCGCCGAAGGCCAGCGAATAGCCGACGACCATCCAGATCACCGTGACGAGCGCGGTGATCGAGAAGGACTGCATCATCGTGGCGAGCACGTTCTTCTTGCGCACCATGCCGGCGTAGAACAGCGCGACGCCCGGGATCGTCATCATCAGGACGAGCGCCGTGGCCGTCAGCATCCAGGCGGTGTCGCCCGTATCGATCTTCGGTTCGTCGGCGGCGAAAGCCGGGCCGGCGAAGCCCGCGAGCAGCGCGAACGCGAGTGCGCCGAACCTCGCAAGGCGGGTGGACTGGGTCATTCTCGTCTCCTGACTTGCCCGGACTCCCCGGGACGTTGAACTGCTTCTTCTCGACGCCCGGGCGACCCAGGCGGTAGGGGATAGAGTCAAGAATCGTGCCAGTCCCAGGCGCAGTTTTTGCGCCGCAACAATTTTTTTTATATGTGATAAAACAAATGCTTAGGAAATGACGGCGGGTTCGGTCGATTCAGGCCCGCCCGGCCCGAAAATGGCGACGGCCCGCCAAGCGGGCCGTCGATATGCATAAAAAATAAGCAGTCTGAGGAGGATCAGAGCGCTTCGTTGTTCGTTTCGCCCGTCCGGATGCGAACTGCGTGGCTGACATCGAGCACGAAAATCTTGCCGTCGCCGATCTTGCCGGTGTTCGCGGCCTTTTGGATCGCTTCGACCACACGCTCGACCAGCGAGTCGGCGACCGCGATTTCGATCTTCACCTTGGGCAGGAAGCTGACCGAGTATTCCGCGCCGCGATAGATTTCGGTTTGCCCCTTCTGGCGCCCGAAACCTTTGACTTCGGTGACCGTCAGGCCTTGAACGCCCAGGCCCGTCAGCGCTTCGCGCACCTCGTCGAGCTTGAACGGCTTGATGATCGCGACGATCATTTTCATGGAAAAATCCCTTTCTTCGGTGTTCCGGCGCCCCGACGCGCGCACGCGGCGTTTGCGAACAACTGGTTCAAAAATCATGCCGCATTGCAAAAGCGGCTGGCAAGCCGTTTTCGCGCGCCCTAGAGTCAGACGCATGACCGAAAGGATCGACACGGACGTCGCGATCGTGGGCGGGGGCCTCGTGGGGCTCAGCCTTGCGATGGCGCTCGCGCGCGGCGGCATCCACAGCGTCGTCGTCGACGCGGAATCGCCGGTTTTGAGCGCGGCCGACGGGTTCGACGGCCGGGCTTCGGCGCTGGCTTTGGGCTCGGTGCGCGTGCTCGAAGGCATCGGACTGTGGGATCGGCTCGCCGCCGACGCCTCGCCCATCCGCGACATTCGCGTGTCGGATGGGGATTCCACGCTGTATCTGCATTACGACCATCGCGAGATCGGCGAGGAGCCGTTCGGCTACATCGTCGAAAACCGGCATATCCGCCGCGCCCTGCACGCGGCGCTGGCCCTCGAACCGCGCGCCACGCTGCGCGCGCCGGACAAGGCGCTCGACGTGCGCTCGACCCCGACCCATGCCGAGGCGGCCTTGGCGTCCGGTGCGACGATCCGGGCCGCGCTGGTCGTGGCGTGCGACGGCCGGCCATCGCCGCTGCGCGCGGCCGCGGGCATCGAGACGCTGCGCTGGGACTACGCGCAAGCCGGGATCGTCTGCTCGATCGCCCACGAAAAGCCGCATCACGGCATCGCGCACGAGCGGTTTTTGCCCGCCGGCCCGTTCGCCGTGCTGCCGCTCAACGACGCGCCCGACGGCACGCATCGCGCCTCGATCGTGTGGACCGAGCGTACCGAGCTCGCCAAATTGTTCGTCGGCCTTCCGGAAGACGAGTTCTGCGCCGAAATCCACGAGCGCTTCGGCTGGGGCCTGGGGGCGATCCGGCTTGCCGGCCCGCGCTGGTCCTATCCATTGGTCTTCGTGCAGGCCAGGAAATTCCACGAAGGCCGCGTGGCGTTGGCGGGCGACGCCGCGCACGGAATTCACCCGATCGCGGGCCAGGGCCTCAATCTGGGTTTGCGCGACGTGGCCGCCTTGGCCGAGGTGCTGGTCGAAGCCAAACGCCGCGGTTTGGATATGGGATCGGCCGAACGGCTCGACGCCTATGGGCGCTGGCGCGGGCTCGACACGGTCAGCATGTCCGCCGTCACCGACGGCCTGCTGCGTCTGTTCTCCAACGATGTCGCGCCGCTCAAGCTCGCGCGCGATCTGGGGCTGGCGGCCGTGCAGGCGATCCCGCCGCTCAAGCGGCTTTTCATGCGCCACGCGATGGGCACGGTCGGCGCCCTGCCGCGCCTGATGCGCGGGGAAGCTTTGTAATCAGCGCGGCGGCAAGCGCTTGATGTCGGGATCGGGTTTGTCCGATTCGCGCGGCGGCGTCACGTCCTTCATCTCGCGGCCACCGTCGCGGGGGCCCCAAGCGCCGGTGTCGACGCGCACGCTCTCCATCCGGATGACGCTCGCGTGTTTCGCGGCTTTGCGCATCAAAAACCCCGCGGCCGCGATGAAGACCGCGCCCGCGATCCAGACCCAGGCGAGCAGGATCGTGCCGAAGGCTTCCAGGAAGCGCAGCAAGCCCGCAAGCCCGTCCGCTTCGCCGCCCATCGCCGCCCCGGCCGCCCAGCGCAGCAAATCGCCGCCGAGCGCGATCGCTCCCCACATCCCCAGACACAAAAGCGTCCAAAGCAGGAAACCGAACCAAGCGAAACCGGAGACGACGCGCGTGAGCATGGCGGAAATATAGGGACGCCGGCGGCAAAGAAAAACCCCGCCGGGCGGGCCCGGCGGGGTGCTTCATTTTCGCCGATGAAGAAGGGTCTCAGCCCTTGTTCATCCGGTTGTTCACCAGATCGTCGACGACCGCCGGATCGGCGAGCGTGGACGTGTCGCCGAGTGCCGAATGCTCGTTGGCGGCGATCTTGCGCAAGATGCGGCGCATGATCTTGCCCGAGCGCGTTTTGGGCAGGCCCGGCGCCCATTGGATCAGATCGGGCGAGGCGATCGGGCCGATCTGTTTGCGCACCCAGGCGACCAGTTCCTTGCGCAGCTCCTCGGTCGGCTGTTCGCCGGCCTTGAGCGTGACGTAGGCGTAAATGCCCTGGCCCTTGATGTCGTGCGGATAGCCGACGACCGCGGATTCTGCGACCTTCGGATGCGCCACCAGGGCCGATTCGACTTCGGCCGTGCCCATCCGGTGGCCCGACACGTTGATCACGTCGTCCACGCGGCCGGTGATCCAGTAATAGCCGTCCGCATCGCGCCGGCAGCCGTCGCCGGTGAAGTAGTAGCCCTTGAAGGTCGAGAAATAGGTCTCGACGAAGCGCTTGTGGTCGCCGAACACGGTGCGCATCTGGCCCGGCCAGGAATCGGCGATGCACAGATTGCCGTCGGTCGCGCCCTCCAGAAGCTTGCCGTCATTGTCCACCAGGATCGGCTTCACGCCGAAGAAGGGCTTGGTGGCCGAGCCGGGCTTGGTCGGAATGGCGCCGGGCAGCGGCGTGATCAGGATGCCGCCGGTTTCGGTCTGCCACCACGTATCGACGATGGGGCAGCGGGAATCGCCGACCACGCGGTGATACCAAAGCCACGCTTCGGGGTTGATCGGCTCGCCCACCGACCCCAGCAGACGCAAGGACGCGCGGCTGGTCTTCTTGACCATCGCTTCGCCCTCGCGCATCAGCGCGCGGATGGCGGTGGGGGCGGTGTAGAAGATGTTGACCTTGTGCTTGTCGACGACCTGCCAGAAGCGCGAGGCGTCGGGATAATTCGGCACGCCTTCGAACATCAGCGTCGTGGCGCCGTTGGCCATCGGCCCGTAGACGATGTAGCTGTGCCCCGTCACCCAGCCCACGTCGGCCGTGCACCAATAGACGTCGCCGTCGTGATAGTCGAAGACGTACTGATGCGTCATCGACGCGTAGACGAGATAGCCGCCGGAGGTGTGCAGCACGCCCTTCGGCTTGCCGGTCGAACCCGAGGTGTAGAGGATGAAGAGCGGATCCTCCGCCCCCATCTCCACCGGCGGGCAATCGGCCGAAACGCTCGCCGCTTCGTC
>JADCGK010000095.1 GCA_020249045.1 Azospirillum sp.
CGGGCATCGGCGTCAAGCTGCATCCGGGCGCGTTGCGCTATTACACCGAAGTCGGCGTGACGATCCCCGCGGGCATGCGTTGAGCCTGCTCGAACAATCGGCCGAGACGGGCAAGCGGGCCGGACTTTTCGTCCTCGCTTGCGCGCTCGTCTCGGTCGTCTACCACCTCTATCTCATCTTCTCGGGTCTGGTGCCGGCCCTCGTCGCGCGCCCGCTCCATTTCGCGCTCGCGATCCCGTTCGTTTTCCTGATCGGCGTCCAGGGTTCGGCCCTCTATCGGATTTGGAGTGCCGCTCTGGGCGTCACGGGCATCGCGGCTTGTCTTTACATCGCCGTCAATCGCCGCGACCTCGTCGACCAATTCGGCCGCATCGAAGGGCCGCTGCAATTCGTTCTCGCGGTTTTCCTGATCCTGTTGGCGCTCGAAATGGCGCGCCGCGCGGTCAAATGGGTGATGCCGACGGTCGCGGCGATCGTGCTGCTGTATGGCTTGTTCGGCCAGCATATTCCCGGCGAATGGGGCCATGCCGGCCTGCCGCCGGAATTTTTCTTCGGCACGCTGCTGCTCACCGAAGGCGGGCTGTGGAGCTCGCTGACCGCCACCTCGGTCGAACTCGTGGCACCCTTCCTGATCCTGGGCGCCTTCGTCGCCGCCGGCCAAGCCGGTACGGGCTTCATGGCGCTGGCCACGCAGGTCGCCGGGCGCTATCGCGCCGGCACGGCGAAGGTCGAGGTCGTCGCTTCCGCCCTTTACGGCACGATCTCCGGCTCGGCCTCCGCCAATGTCGTTTCGACCGGCACCTTCACGATTCCGGCGATGATCCGCGCGGGCTATCCGCCCAGCCTTGCGGCCGCCGTCGAAGCGGTCGCCTCGACCGGCGGGCAGATCATGCCGCCCGTCATGGGGGCGGGCGTTTTCCTGATGGCCGCCCTGCTGCAAACGCCCTACGCCGATCTCATGTTGATCGCGATCCTGCCGTCGATCCTGTTCTTCGTTGCGTGCTGGATCGGCGTCGATCTCTACGCGGTGCGCCACGGCCTCAAGGGCATCCCGGCGTCCGAAATGCCCGGCTGGGCGATGGTCGGGCGCAACATCCCGTTCTTCCTCGGCCCGCTCGGCGTATTGATCGCCGTGCTCGGCTTCACCGAGTTCACGCCGCAGATGGCCGCCTTCGCGGCCGTGCTGGTCGCTTTGGCGCTGCTGTTATTCGAGGACGGCTATCGCGTCTCGGTCCTCGGTTTCCTGCGCCGGGTCGCGGCGGGGTCGGTCGCCGCGGCCGAACAGGTCGCGACGATCGCCGCGGTGATCCTGTGCGCGAGCCTGATCACCGGCGTGTTCCACATGACCGGCGTGGGCGTGAAGATCACGTCGCTGATCGTCGGGCTGTCGGGCGGGGAATTGTGGATCGCCCTCGTGCTGACGGCGATCGCGTGCATCGCGCTCGGCATGGAATTGCCGACGACGGCGGCCTACGTCATCTGCATCGCCGTCGCGGGGCCCGCTTTGATCCAGATGGGGTTGCCGCCGCTGCACGCGCATATGTTCGTGTTCTGGTACGCGCTGTTGTGCACGATCACGCCGCCGGTCTGCGGCAACGTTTTCATTGCCTCGACCATCGCCAAGACCCCGTGGCTGCCGGTCGCGTTCCGCGCGATGCGAATCGGCCTGGGGTTGTTCGTCGTGCCGCTCGGCTTCGTCGCCAACCCCTCGCTGCTGGGTGCATTGACCGATCCGTGGCTCGCGGTCGCGGCGACGGTCAAGATCGGGATCGGGATCTGGTTCCTGTCCTTCGCGTTCATCGCGGCCACACCGTTGTGGAAGCGCGCCGGTGCCTTCGCCCTCGGGGCTGCGATCGTCTTCGCCTACGGATTCTGAACGCCGTCGGGGTCGTCGCGATAGCGGCGCACGATATCGTCGAGCGTTTCGTCCGCATCGAGCCCAAGCGCGCTCGCGCGCGCCGAGCGGACGACCTGCGGCCACGTCGCGATTAGGGCTTGCACGCGCGCATCCGGCCGTTCGACGACCGCCCCGGGGCGCGGACCCAAAACCCGATCGCACGCGGCCATGACGGCGCGCGCGGACGCCGCGATGGTCGGCAGACCGGCCACGCGCGCGGGCCCGAACGCGGCACCCTCGGCCTCGCCCGCCACGCGCAAGGCGCTCACCGTCCGGCGCAAGCCCGCCACCGCCACGGGCGTGTCGAGCGGCAGATGCGCTGCGAAATCGCGGCCGTTGGCGCGCGCGACGACGAGATCGGAGAGGAAGCCCGCCGTCGTGGGTTCGATCCGCGCGGGCCGCACCATCGTCGTCGGAAGGCGGATCGAGCGTCCGTCCACGCGGCCCGAACGGGCCGCGTCGGCGATCAGGATTTCCAGCGCCCGTTTGGCGCTGGCGTAAGGCCCCGTTCCGGTCGCGGGCGTATCGTCGTCCACGATGCCATCGGGCGTCGGGCCATAGACCGCAACCGCCGAGGCGAAAACGAAAACCGGGGCGTGCGCCAGCCGTGCGCACGCGGCGAGCAGATTGGCCGTGCCGACGATATTGGTTTCGAGCGCGCCCGCCCAATCGCGTGCGGCCGTCGCCCCGGTCACGAAGGCGAGGTGATAGATCCGCGCGCAATCGGCCACCGCCGCCGCCACCGCGCGCGAGTCGCGCAGATCGTGCCCGAGTGCGCGATCGAAGCGGCGGATTTCGCTGATTCGCGGATCGATGCGCAAGGTGCTGATCAGCCTTGCGGCGAGAAACCCTTCGGAGCCGGTGACGAGAACGCGCATCGCATGCGACACTGCCCGCGGGAATGGGGGTCTTGCAAGCATGACGCAGGCGCAAACGGGCGCACCGCGCCTTGTGGCGATCACCGGCGGGGCCAAGGGCATCGGTGCCGCCGCGGCTGCGCGTTTGGCCGCTCAAGGTGCGCGGGTGGCCGTGTGGGACATCGCCCCGTGCGAAGCGCCCCCGAATGGTCTCGCTTTGCGCGTCGATGCGGGCAACCGGACGGCGCTGCAGGAGGCCGCGGCGCGCACGATCGCCGAATTCGGCGGTCTCGATACCCTCGTGCTGTGCGCGGGCTTCGCGGGCGCCACGCGGCCCGTGCGCGATTATCCGCCCGACGAATGGCGCCGGATTATGGCGGTCAATCTCGACGGCGTGTTCCACGCGGCACAGGCGGCCTTGCCCGCTTTGCTCGACTCCAAGCGCGGCCGATTGGTCGCCATGGCGTCGATCGCGGCCAAGGAGGGCAATGCCAATGCCGCCGCCTATTCCGCCGCCAAAGCGGGCGTCGTCGCCTTCGTCAAGGCGCTGGCCAAGGAACACGCCAAAGACGGGCTGATCGCCAACTGCGTGGCGCCCGCCGCGATCGACACCGAGTTCTTCAAGGATATTCCACCCGAACACGCCAAACTCGTGCTCGGCAAGATTCCGATGGGTCGCTTCGGTCGCGCCGACGAAATCGCCGCCTTAATCGCGTTTTTGTGCTCGGACGCGTGCTCGTTCTCGACCGGCGCGGTGTTCGACGCGTCGGGCGGCCGGGCGACCTGGTAGCGATCGGAAGAATCCCGACGATGGCCGATCCGACCTCGCTTTTGTGGATCCCTGCGACGCTCGCGGCGGCGGCCGCGCAGACCGCGCGCAACGCCATGCAACGCCATTTGACGGCCGTTCTCGGCACGGTCGGCGCGACGGCGGTGCGTTTCGTCTACGGCTTTCCCTTCGGCCTCGCTTTGCTGGCA
>JADCGK010000096.1 GCA_020249045.1 Azospirillum sp.
CTATTTCCCGAAGACCGAACCCTGCTTTCCGGCGGCGCTGACCGACGCGTTGATCGCGCGCGCGGGCCTGCCGGGTTTACTCGGCAACAGGCACGCCTCGGGTACGGCGATCCTCGACGATTTGGGCGAGGAACACATCCGGACGGGCAAACCGATCGTCTACACATCCGCCGATTCCGTGTTCCAGATCGCCGCGCACGAAACGCATTTCGGTCTCGAACGTCTTTACGCGGTCTGCGCCGCCGCCTTCGATCTCGTGCGACCGTACAATGTCGGGCGCGTCATCGCGCGGCCCTTCTTGGGCGCGCACGCGGGCGCCTTCAAGCGGACCGGAAACCGCAAGGACTACGCGGTCGATCCGCCCGCACCGACGTTGCTCGACGCGGCAAAGGCCGCCGGCCGGGAGGTGCGCGCGATCGGCAAGATCGGCGACATCTACGCCCATCGCGGCACGACGCTCGAACTCAAGGCGGACGGCAACGCAGCACTGATGGCGGGCACGATGGCCGCGTTGCGCGACGCGCCCGACGGCGCGTTGGTGCTGACCAATTTCGTCGATTTCGATACGCTGTACGGCCATCGCCGCGATGCGGCCGGATACGCGCGTGCGCTGGAAGCCTTCGATGCGCTGCTGCCTGCCTTGCGCGCCGCCATGCGGCCGGGCGATGCGGCCGTGTTGACCGCCGATCACGGCTGCGATCCCACCTTCCCGGGCACCGACCATACGCGCGAACATGTGCCGGTGCTGTGGTTCGGCCCCGGGATCGCCGGGCGCGATTTGGGCGTGCGGTCGAGCTTCGCGGATATCGGCCAAAGCCTCGCCGCGCATTTGGGCCTGGCGCCCCTCGCCCACGGCGAACGCTTCGTTTAGACCGCGCGCTTGTAGTTCCAGATCGCAGTCGGCAAGGCCGCGCCCGCACTCGCCGCACGGCCTTCCGTACCGGCCGTCAGCTTGCCGGGATTCATCAGATCGTACGGATCCATCAGGCGCTTGAACTCGAAATCGCGGTCGTCGACGACCTTCATGCCGCCCTCCTTGACCAGGAAGGTGTGGTTGTTGGCGACCTCGCAGCCCTCCTCGGTCAGGCCGCGCACGATATCCGCCATTTGCGCTTCATCGCGGAAGGCGAACAACGGCGAACCTTGGAACGACAACTTGCCGTCGATGCGTTTGGCTTCGACGTGGATCGGCCCAACGTCGGCGAATCGCTTGGCCGCGCGCAGGATCGATCCGACCAAGTCGTGCGGCGGGAACAGGCCGACCACGCCTTTGCGGCTGCGATCGGTCTTGTTGACGTTGAGCAGCGTGTGCCCCCAGGTGAATTCGTAGATCGGCGCGCCCCACGGCCCCGCCCCTTCCGCGCACAGCGGCTCGGCCGTCCCGTTATGGGCCTTCACCAGATCGGCGAAATGCTCGAGCGACGGTTCGGCCACCAGTGCGATCACGGCCGAATGGCCTTCCTTGGCGACCCCGGCGAAAGCGCGGATCAAGGCGGGAATCGGCCATTGCTGCAACGACACGAGCTTGCGCACCATGCCGTCGGCGGCGGCGAGTTCGACCGCAAACCGCGCCGCGTCGGCGAAATCGGCGAACTGCACGAACGCTTCGCGCCACGGCCATGCCGGCACCAAGGGCATCTCGACCTCGACGACGATCCCGTTGGCGCCGTAGGCGTGATGGACCAGATTGCAGTCGGCCCCGCGCAATTCGACGGTCTTGGGCTCCTCCTCCACGCTCATGACTTCGAGGCCCAGGATGCTGCCCCGGTCGCGCAGAATGCCGTGCACCGCCGCGCCGATCCCCGAATGCCCGCCGGCGACGAAACCGCCGATCGTCGCCGACTTCTTCGTCGACGGGAAAATCCGCAACTCCCAGCCGTCGGGGCGCGTCGCCTCGTCGATGGCGGCGAGCTTCGTACCCGCGCGCATGCGTGCGGCACCCGGCTTCTTCCAAATCATGCCCTCGAAGGCCGTCAGGTCCAGAATCGCGCCCCCCGCCAGCGGTATGCCTTGGCCGAAATTCGCCGTTCCACCGCCGCGCGCGATCAGCGGCAGGCGCGCGCGCGCCGCAGCCGAGGCCACGCGCGCGATCTCGGCGCGGTCGCGCGGACGCACGATCACGTCGGCGGACTTGTCCGCCAGCTCCTTCTTCATGATCGGGGAGAACGCCGCCGTCATGTCGCGGCTTTTCTGGCGCACGAGAACGGGATCGTCGACCGACGGCACGTCGCCGATCGCGGTCATGAACAGCTGCAGGTCGGGCATGCGCGAGGAACCTCCGGCGCCGAATCTAGCAAGCCGCAGGCCACCCGGCGACGCCGTCAGGCGGCTTTGCGCCGGATCCAACCGCCCCCGAGCACGCGGGCACCGTCGTAGAACACCGCCGCTTGCCCCGCGGCCACGCCGAATTCGGGTTCGGCGAGCGCGAGCGTCGCGGCTCCCGCGGCCTCCAGTTCCAAGCGTGCGGCCTTGGGCGCCGTCGTCGAGCGGATCTTGACCGTCACGTCGCGTGCCGTTTCGCCTTCCGGGCCGAGCCAATTGACCCCCGAAAGGGCGATATTGCGCTCGGCGAGCGCTTCGCGCGGGCCGACGACAACGCGCTTGGCGTTGGGATCGACGCGCACGACGTAAAGCGGCGCGCTGTCCGGACCGCGCGCTTCGGACAACGCCAGACCGCGACGCTGGCCGACCGTGTAGTGGATCGTCCCTTCGTGCCGGCCCAAGACGTTGCCGTGCAGATCGACGATATCCCCCGGTTCGGCGGCGCCCGGTTTCAGGCGCTCGACGAGCTTGGCGTAGTTTCCGTCGGGGACGAAGCAGATGTCCTGGCTGTCGGGCTTGGCGGCGACGGGAAGGTTCAAGCGTTCGGCGTGCGCGCGGACCTCGCGCTTGGGCATGCCGCCCAGCGGAAACCGCAGGAACTCGAGTTGCGGGCGCGTGGTCGCGAACAGGAAATAGCTCTGGTCGCGGGTGTCGTCCTCGGCGCGGTGCAATTCGGGGCCGTGCGGTCCCGCGACGCGGCGCACGTAGTGGCCGGTCGCCAGCGCTGCGGCGTTCAAGTCCCGCGCCACCGCGAACAGATCGCGGAACTTGACCGTGCGGTTGCACTGGACGCACGGGATCGGCGTCTCGCCGCGCGCGTAGCTGTCCACGAAATCGGCGATCACCGCATCTCGGAACTTGCTTTCGTAGTCGAGCACGTAATGCGGGACGCCGATGCGTTCGGCGACGTTGCGCGCGTCGTGGATGTCCTGCCCCGCGCAACAAGCGCCCTTCTTCTTGACTGCCGCACCGTGATCGTAAAGCTGCAGCGTCACGCCGACGACGTCGTAACCCGCCTCCTTCAGCAAGGCCGCCGTCACGGACGAATCCACGCCGCCCGACATCGCCACGACGATGCGCGAACCGCGCGGCAGACCAAGATCGTAGGGCGCCGTCACGACGTCCGCTCCAGGCCCATGCGCCAGAACGACGCCTCCAACCGGCACGCGCGGTCGAACGTCGTGGCGAGCGTTGCGAACCGTCCGCCGCCCGCGCGCGTCATCCACAAACGATCGACGAAATCGGCGGTCCCGCGCGCGACGGCTCTGAACTCGGCACCGGCATACATCGCAATCCACGCATCGTAGGGATTGCCGTCGATCCGCCGGCGCGGGTCGGCGTTCAGCCGTGCCGCGATCTCGGCGTAGCCCAACGCGCACGGCGCCAGCGCGACCGCCAAATCGAGCAGATCGCCCTGATGGCCCGCCTCCAGCACGAAGCGCGTGTAGGCGAGAGTCGCCTCGGCCTCCTCGAAGGTTTCGAGTTCCGCCGCCGGGATGCCCCAGCTTTCGCAATACGCGATGTGCAGCCCCATCTCGACGTCGAGGATCGCCTTAACGCTCTCGTTGGCGAAGCGCATGTCGTCCAACGCATCGGCCTTGTAGCTCGCCAGTGCCCAGGCGCGCGCGTAATGGATCAGAAACAGATAATCCTGGACGAGGTAGTGCTTGAAACTCTCGGCCGGCAGCGAGCCGTCGCCCAGACCGCGGACGAAAGGATGATCGACATAGCCCTCCCACGACTCCTTGCAGGCGTCGCGGAGCTTTTCGAACAGCCCATCCTTGGCCCAGAGGGCGGTCACTTCCGCTCGTCGAGCCAGGCCATCTGGATCGCCTCCAGAATCTTCTCGTTCGATTTCTGCGGATCGTCGGCGAAATTCGGCAGCGCCTGGACCCACTTCCACAGATCGGTGAAACGCAGATTCTCGACGTCGGCGTCGGGATGCGCTTCCTCGAGCTCGATGGCGATGTCGTTCACGTCGGTCCAGCGCAGCTTCTTCATCGGATCAGGCCTTGTCGACCATCATGTTGCGCGTGGCCGTGGGCAGCGCGACGGTCAGACCGTCGAGCTCGTCGGTCATGGTGATCTGGCAGCCCAACCGCGAGGTGTGCGTGAGACCGAAGGCGAGATCGAGCATATCCTCCTCGTCCTCCGAAGCCTCGGGCAGGCGCTCGTAATCGTCCTTGTCCACGACGATGTGGCACGTCGAGCAGGCGAGCGAACCCTCGCATGCGCCTTCCAGCGGCACGTCGTTGCGGTGCGCGATCTCGAGCACCGAGAGGCCGACCGGCGCCTCCACTTCCTTGCGGGAGCCGTCGGGGTACACGAAGGTCATCTTGGGCATGATCGTTCTCTTCTTCTTTCGCGTTGCGTCAGACGCCGAGATCGGAAACGGCGCGGCCCGACAGGGCCTTGCGGATGCCGCGATCCATGCGTTTCTCGGCGAAGGGTTTCGTCCGGTGTTCGAGTTCCTCGGCAGCGCCTTGGATGGCCGCGCGGTCGACGCCCGACATCGCGCGTTCGACCGCCTCGATCGTCTCCGCGATGCGCGCGGCCTCGGCCTCGTTCAGCAGGTCGGAGTCGGCCGCGAGTGCGGACTGGACCGCGTTGATCGCCCGGCGCGCTTCCACGCGCGCTTCGGTCAGCAAGCGGCGCTCCATGTCGTCTTGCGCGTTGTCGATCGACGCGCGCAGCATCGCGGCCATCTCCTCCTCCGTCAGGCCGTAGGACGGCTTCACCTCGACGCGGGATTCGACGCCGGTCGAAGATTCCTTGGCGGTGACGGTCAGCAACCCGTCGGCATCGACCGAGAAGGCCACGCGGATGCGGGCGGCCCCGGCGACCATCGGCGGAATGCCGTCGAGCACGAAGCGCGCGAGGCTGCGGCACTGATCGACCATTTCGCGCTCGCCTTGGACGACATGGATCGCCATCGCCGATTGGCCGTCCTGATAGGTCGTGAATTCCTGGGCGCGGCTCACCGGGATCGGCGTGTTGCGCTCGACCACTTTTTCGACGATGCCGCCCATCGTTTCGAGCCCGAGCGACAAGGGCAGCACGTCGAGCAACAGCGTATCCGACCCCGCGGTCAACGCTTCGGCCTGCAACGCCGCGCCGACGGCGACGACCTCGTCCGGATCGATGCCGGTCAGCGGCGGCTTGCCGAAAAACTCGGCCACGCGCGCGCGCACCAGCGGCACGCGCGTCGAACCGCCGACGAGCACGACGCCGCCGAGTTGTCCCGGCTCGACGCCCGCATCCTCGAGCGTCGCGCGCGCGATGCCGATCGTCCGGTCGACCAGGGGCGCGATCAACGCTTCGAGGTCGGCCCGCGACAGCCGATGGGCGCTTTCGACGTCGCCCAAATCGAGCATGCCGTCCCACGGGTCCTGCGTCGTCAGACATTCCTTGGCGAGGCGCGCGGTCGCCAGCGCCTGCTTCAGATGCGCCCGGTCGGTCGCCCCCCCGCGCTCGGCCAGGAACTTGGCCGCCACCGCATGGTCGAAATCGTCGCCGCCCAACGCGGCATCGCCGCCGGTCGCCAGCACTTGGAACACGCCGCGTTCGAGGCGCAGCAGCGAAAAATCGAACGTGCCGCCGCCCAAATCGTAGACCGCGTAGAGCCCTTCGGCCTGGCTGTCGAGCCCGTAGGCGAGGGCCGCGGCCGTGGGCTCGGCGACCAGACGCAGGACTTCGAGCCCCGCGAGCCGTGCCGCGTCGCGCGTGGCGGTCCGCGCGGCATCGTCGAAATAGGCGGGCACGGTCACGACCGCGCGATCCACGTTGCGGCCAAGTGCGAGCTCGGCGCGTTCCTTGACCGCGCGGAGGATGTCGGCGCTGATTTCCACCGGCGTGCGCAGGCGCCCGCCGACGTTCAGACGCGCCATGCCGCCTTCGGCCGGCGGCCCGAGTTCGTAGGGCAGCTGGCCGCCCAGTTTGGCGAGTTCGTCGGTCCCGCGGCCCATCAAGCGCTTGATCGACGAGACCACGATTTCCGGCCGGTCCAGCAGTTCGCGCCGCGCGAGTTCGCCCACCAGCGGTTCCGCCCCGTCGACATAGGCGACGACCGACGGCACCAATGCGATTCCGCGCGCGTCGCGCACGACCTCGGCCTTCTGGTCGCGCGCGAACGCGACGACCGAGTTGGTCGTGCCGAGATCGATGCCCACCGCCAACCCCTTCTCGTTCTCGTGGGGCAGCGGGGTCTCGCCGGGCTCGTGGATTTGCAGCAGCATCATCGGCAACTTGGGTGGATCGCGGGGGAACTAACGCGCCATCGACAGGCGCGCGCGCCGCGCGCGGGCTTCCTCGCCCAGTTTCACGAGGTATTTGAGCCGCAGATAGCCGCGTTTGGCGGCGTCCTTGTCGCCCGAAGCGAAGCTCGACGCAAGGGCCGAAAGCGCGGCGTCGGCATCGGTTTTGGCGGCCTGGGCGAGGGCCTGAACGGCGGGAACGTCGGCGGCCTCCATCAACGCCTCGCGCCGCTCCATCTGCTCCATCAGCAATTCCTCGTCGGCGATGGTGTGGGCCCCCTCGCCTTCGACCTTCACGCCCTCCAACGCCAGCAGATAGGCCGCCCGCGTCAGCGGGTCCTTCAACGTTTCGTAGGCCTCGTTGAACGCCACCGCTTGGCTTTGGGATATCTGCTTGGCCTTGGGCGCGGCGGTCGCGAAACGGTCGGGGTGAAGTTGGCGTTGGAAGCCGAAATAGAGCTGCTCGAGCACCGGGATTTTGATGTCGAACCGCCGGGGGAGCCCCAGCCGCGCGAAATGGTCGAGCGGAGATGGCGGCTGAACGGCCTTGCAGGTGGCGCAAAACAACGACCCGCGGGCGACCGGCCCCTTGCACGACCAGCACGCCGCCAGATCGGGATCGTTCCTGCGCGATGACTCGACGGTGAGTGTCATGATGGCGCGCTGCCCAAGCGAAGGCGGCCGGCCCCGTCGGGGACCGGCCGCGGAACGCGGATTTCGGTCCGCCTCAGACGTGGAAGCTTTCCCCGCAGCCGCAACGGCCCTTTTCGTTCGGATTGCGGAACACGAAGCCCGATTGCAGCTTCTCCTCGACGAAATCCATCTCGGTCCCGAAGACGAACATCGACGCCTTCGGATCGATGAAAATCGTTATACCCGCTTCGGGTTCTACGACCTCGTCGGCCGGCCCCTTCGCGTCGGCGTATTCGAGCGTGTAGGTCAGGCCCGAACAGCCGCGCGTGCGCACGCCGACGCGCACGCCCGCCGAGGGCTTGCCGCGCTGGGCGAGAAGCGACTTCACGCGATCGACGGCCGCGGCCGTCACCGTGATCGCCGGCGGCCGGGCGCGGGGCGCCTTCTTGGCCGGCGCCGGGGTCGTGGCGGTGGCGTCGGTCATCGCCGTTCCCCTCAGACCGCGCGCTTCTTGCGGTAGTCCTCGATCGCGGCCTTGATCGCGTCTTCGGCCAGGACCGAGCAGTGGATCTTCACCGGCGGCAGCGCCAGATGCTTGGCGATGTCGGTGTTCTTGATCGTGGCGGCCTCGTCGATCGACTTGCCCTTGACCCACTCGGTGACCAGCGACGACGACGCGATGGCCGACCCGCAGCCGAAGGTCTTGAACTTCGCGTCTTCGATGATGCCGTCGGCGCCGACCTTGATCTGCAGCTTCATGACGTCGCCGCAAGCCGGCGCGCCCACCAGACCCGTGCCCACGGCCTGATCGTTCTTGTCGAACGAACCGACGTTGCGGGGATTCTCGTAGTGGTCGACGACCTTCTCGCTGTAAGCCATGGTGTTATCTCCTTCGCGGATGCCGGTGTTGAAGACGGTTCAGTGGGCGGCCCACTGGATCGATTTGATGTCGATGCCCTCCTGGGCCATTTCCCAAAGCGGGCTCATCGCGCGCAATTTGGAGACGGCCTGGACGATGCGGTCGGCGGCGTAATCGACTTCGGCCTCGGTCGTGAACCGGCCGAACCCGATGCGCAAACTCGTGTGCGCCAGCTCCTCCTCCACGCCCAGAGCGCGCAGCACGTAGCTCGGTTCGAGCGACGCCGACGTACACGCCGAGCCGGAGGAGACGCACAAATCCTTGATGCCCATCATCAGCCCCTCGCCCTCGACATACGCGAAGGACAGGTTGAGATTGCCGGGCAGACGATTGTCGAGATCGCCGTTGAGAAAAACCTCAGGCAGTTTGCCGTTGACAGTCTTGAGGAAACGGTCGCGCAACGCCATCAGGCGCGCGTTTTCCTGGGCCATCTCGTTCTTCGCGATTTCCGCCGCCTTGCCGAGGCCGACGCACAACGGCGTGGGAAGCGTGCCCGAGCGCATGCCGCGCTCCTGACCGCCGCCGTGGATCAGCGCCTGCAGGCGCACGCGCGGCCGGCGGCGCACGTAAAGCGCGCCGATGCCCTTGGGGCCGTAGATTTTGTGGCCCGAAATCGACATCAGGTCGATCTTCATCGCCTCGACGTCCAGCGGAATCTTGCCGAACGCTTGGGCGCAATCCGTGTGGAAGAACGCCCCCTTCTTGCGGCAAATCGCGCCGATTTCGGCCAGCTTCTGGATCACGCCGATCTCGTTGTTGGCGGCCATCACCGAAACGATCGCGGTCTTGTCGGTGATCGCGGCTTCGAGCTGGGCGAGATCGATCAATCCGTCGGTCTTGACCGGCAGATAGGTGACCTTGAAGCCCTCCTGCTCCAGATGGCGGCAGGTGTCGAGCACGCATTTGTGCTCGGTCACCACGGTTACGATGTGGTCCTTCTGATCCTTGTAGAAATGCGCGACGCCGGCGATGGCGAGGTTGTTGCTCTCCGTCGCGCCGGACGTGAAGACGATCTCGCGCTCGTCGGCGCCGATCAACTCGGCGATCTGCTTGCGCGCGTTCTCCACCGCCTCCTCGGCTTCCCAGCCGTATTCGTGATTGCGGCTGTGGGGGTTGCCGAACTTCTCGACGAAATAGGGCATCATCGCGTCGAGCACGCGCTTGTCCATCGGCGTGGTCGCCTGATAGTCGAGATAGACCGGGCGCTGCGGGGCGTTGGGTCGATCGGTCGCGATGTCGTTCATTCGTAAACTCCCGTAGCTTCCAAAACCGTCAAGCCGCCCGCGCGCTGGCGCGCCCGGCGGCGAATTTCGCATACGCGGCCGCGAAGGCCGCGAGTTCCTCAGGCGCCGTCGCGGGCCCGAAGGACACGCGGATCGCTTCGCCCGCCCCCTCGCCCGCCCCCATCGCCAGCAGCGTCTTGCTCGGCGCGATCTTGCCCGACGAGCACGCCGCACCGGCGGAAACCGCGAAGCCGGCGAGGTCGAGGGCCATGACCTGCGTGTGGGCGGGGACGCCCGGCAACCCCAGACACAACGTATTGGGCAGGCGGGGCGCATCCGCCCCATACAAGATGGTCCCGACACGCGCGGAATCAACCGCGTTGACGACATGGTCTCTCGCCGCGGCGAGGGCCGCCCAGCGATCGAGTTCGCGCGCGGCGATCGTCGCCGCGACGCCGAACGCGACGATACCGGGGAGGTTGGGCGTGCCCGCACGCGCGCCTTTTTCCTGCCCGCCGCCGCGCCACAGCGGGAGGACGTCGACGCCCTCGCGGACGATCAACGCGCCCACGCCCGTGGGCCCGCCCAGCTTGTGCGCGGATACCGCCAGCGTATCGACGCCCAGCGCGTCGAAATCGACGCGAATTTTGCCGGCGGCTTGCACGGCATCGCAATGTACGCGCGCGCCGGCCGCCTTGGCGCGGCGTGCGATTTCGGCCACCGGTTGGATGACGCCGGTTTCGTTGTTGGCCAGCATCACCGCCACGAGCTTCGCGCCGGCCAGATCGGCCGCGACGGGATCGATGCGGCCTTGCGCGTCGACCGGCAGGCGCCGCGCATCGGGCAGATTGGCGGCGACGGCGTCGTGCTCGACCGCCGAAATCGCCGCATCCGCGCCGAACCCGTGCACCGCCAGCGCATTGGCTTCGGTCCCGCCGCCGGTGAAGATCACCCGTTCGGGCGTCACGCCGACAAGGGCGGCGAGCGCTTCGCGCGCCTTCTCCACATGCGCGCGGACGGCGCGGCCGGCCGCATGCACCGATGCGGGATTGCCGATCTCGACCGCCGCGCGCGCAAACGCTTCGGCGGCTTCCGGCCGCATCGGCGCGCTGGCGTTCCAGTCGAGATAGACGGCCATCGGCGGCGGCTCCGTTACTGCGCGGCGACCATCGCCGGCGTCTCCGCCGGCGCCGGGATCACCCCGGATGTGCCCAGGATTTTCCGCGCCACCACGTCGGCCAAAGTTACCGACGACAGGTAAAGATGGATTTGGTTGCCCAGCTCCTCCCACAAATCGTGGGTCAGGCAGCGCGATTTGTTGACGCGGCAACCGGTCGGCGAGCCCGGCGCGCAGCGCGTGGCGCGGATCGGCTCGTCGACCGCCAGAATGATGTCCGAGATGCGCGTCTGGTCCGTCGCGTGCGCCAGCAGGTAGCCCCCGCCCGGCCCGCGCACCGAGCGCACGAGCCCGCCGCGCCGCAGCTTGGCGAACAACTGCTCGAGATAGGAAAGGGAGATTTCCTGCCGCTCGGCGATATCGGCGAGCGCGATCGGATTGCCGCGGCTGGTCGAGGCGAGATCGACCATCGCCATCACCGCGTAGCGGCCTTTGGTGGAGAGCTTCATGGGGGGCCTTCCTTGCGTTCCAATCTCAGCTGCCGATGTCGGCGTAGGCGCGGGCGGGCCGCGCGGCGTGGATCTCGAGCGCCTCGCGCTGGGCGGCGAGCAAGCCTTCGAGTTGGGCCACCCGCGCGCGCAAAACGCCCATGTCGGCGTTAACTTGGTCGAGCGCTCGCGCGATCGGGTCCTGTTCGTTTCCGGTCGTGCCGTAGGCGCAGAAATCGTCGTTCTGCGGCCGGCCGACGAGCTTGGCGGGGATGCCGACCGCCGTCGCCCCCGGCGGGACCGCTTCGAGCACCACCGCGTTCGAACCGACGCGCGCGCCCTTGCCCACCGTGAACGGGCCGAGGATTTTGGCGCCCGCCCCGACGATGACGCCGTCCTCCAAGGTCGGGTGCCGCTTGCCCTGGTCGAGCGACGTCCCCCCGAGCGTGACGCCTTGATAGAGGGTCACATCATGGCCGATTTCGGCCGTCTCGCCGATCACGACCCCCATGCCGTGGTCGATGAAAAAGCGTTCGCCGATTTTCGCCGCCGGATGGATTTCGATGCCCGTCAGGAAGCGCGAGAACACCTGAATTACGCGAGCAACGAGCTTTAAGCCTTTGTTCCAAAATGCATGTGCCAGTCGATGGAGCAATACGGCATGGAAGCCCGGATAGCACAACGCCACCTCCAGCCGCGAACGGGCAGCTGGGTCGCGGGCCAGGATGGCATCCATATCGGCGCGAATTGCCTTGAAACTCATTGCGTTAACCAACTAACATCAAAACTCCAACGGGAACTGCGGGAATTCGTCGTAAAACGACCCGCCGGATACCCGAGAAGCGAAGTAGGGAAACTAGGGAGCCCCAGTAAGCAGGTCAAGTTTATTCTCTCCGCGCCTTTCGCACATAGTAAGCGAAGTCGTCGTAAACCCCACGACTCGAATAGGTTATTTGGAAACGTCGTATGCCGGATGTGACGATCAACGGAGCGGAAGGACGGCTTGAGGGCAAGTTCCTGCCCGCCGGAACGGAGCGCGCGCCGGTGGCGTTGTTGCTGCATCCGCATCCCCAGCACGGCGGCACGATGCACAACAAGGTCGTGTATACGCTGAATCAAGCGTTCGCGCGGGCCGGGTTCTCGACCCTGCGGTTCAATTTCCGCGGCGTCGGCCGCAGCCAGGGCAGCTATGGTCGCGGCGAAGGCGAATTGCAGGACGCGGCGTCGGCGCTCGATTGGGTCCAACAGAATTTGCCGAATTCGCGCGGCTGTTGGATCGCGGGCTTTTCGTTCGGCGCGTGGATCGGCATGCAGCTGCTGATGCGTCGGCCGGAGATCGACCGCTTCATCGCCGTCGCACCGCCGGCCAACATTTTCGATTTCTCGTTCCTGGCCCCCTGCCCGTCCTCGGGCCTGATCGTGCAAGGCGACAAGGACGAGATCGTGCCCGAGGAGTCGGTCGCCAAACTGGCCGAGAAGCTTTCGAAACAGAAGGACATCGTCGTGTCCTTCGAGGTCGTCAAAGGCGCCAACCACTTCTTCGCCGACCGGTTGGAGAAGCTTGACGCGCTCGTCGCCGATTACGCCGCCGCGGCCGTTCCGGCGATGCGCCTGGCGGCACCGCCCCCGCCCATCGTGCAGCCGACCCCCGCCCCGGTGCCCGAGCGCAAACCCCCGACGATTTCGCTGCCGCCCGACGCGCCCAGCCGCGCCGACACCAAAAAAGCCGCCGCCGCGAAGGCCAAACCCGCCCCCAAAGCCAAAAAGCCGGCGGCGCAAAAAGCCAAGCGCTGACGCCGCTGCCGCCGTCGTGCTAAGAGCGCGGCCCACGCCATCGGGCCGACGAACATGACCTTGAAATCCGAATTCCTGCGCGAGGCGAAAGCCCGCGGTTTCGTGCACCAGATCACCGACGAAGCGGCGCTCGATGCGCGCCTCGCGCAAGGCGGTCCCGTCCCGGCCTATATCGGGTTCGATGCGACGGCTGACTCGCTGCACGCGGGCAGTCTCGTGCAGATCATGATCTTGCGCCTGCTTCAGCGCACCGGCCACAAGCCGATCGTGCTGATGGGCGGCGGCACCACCAAGATCGGCGATCCTTCGGGCAAGGACGAAGCGCGCAAGCTGCTGACCGATGCCGACATCGCCGCGAACATCGCGGGCATCCGCAAAGTGTTCGACCGGTTCCTGACGTTCGGCGCTGGCCCGGGCGACGCCGCGATGGTCGACAACGCCGATTGGCTCGACAAGCTGCTCTACATCCCGCTGCTGCGCGAGGTCGGCCGGCACTTCTCGGTCAATCGGATGCTGACGATGGACTCGGTCAAGCTCCGCCTCGAGCGCGATCAGCCGCTGTCGTTCCTCGAATTCAACTACATGGTCCTGCAGAGCTACGATTTCGTGGAACTGGCCAAGCGCCACGGCTGCGCGATGCAGATGGGCGGCTCGGACCAGTGGGGCAACATCGTGATGGGCGTGGAGCTCGGCCGGCGCCTCGCCGACAAGCAGCTTTTCGGCCTGACCACGCCGCTGCTGACGACGTCCTCCGGTGCCAAAATGGGCAAGACGGCGGCGGGGGCCGTGTGGCTCAACGCGGACAAGTTGCCGGTCTACGATTACTGGCAATACTGGCGGAACACCGAAGACGCGGACGTGACGCGCTTCCTCAAGCTCTTCACCGATCTGCCGCTGGCGGAGATCGGCAAGCTCGCCGATCTGCGCGGCGCCGAAATCAACGAGGCCAAAAAGATCCTGGCCTTCGAAGCGACCAAACTCGCCCACGGCGAGGACGCAGCGCGTCAAGCCGCCGAAACCGCACGACGCACCTTCGAGGAGGGCCAATCGGCCGAAGGTTTGCCGACGGTCGAAATCCCGAAGGCGGAGTTCGCCGCCGGGATCGGCGTGCTCGATCTTTTCGTGCGCGCGGGCCTCGCGGCCTCGAAGGGCGAAGCGCGCCGTCTCGTGCAAGGCAAAGGCGCCAAAATCGACGACGCCGTGGTCGAGAACGACGCGCTTGTCGTCAAGCGCGAGGACGGCGCCGCGAAGCTGACCGCCGGCAAGAAGCGCCACGCGCTCGTCAAAGCGGTCTGAAGCCGGTTCAACTCCGCCGCGGGTTGCGGGCGAAATAGGCGTCGACGGCGCGCACGATGCCGGCGGCGACCTTTGCGCGGTGGTGGGGGCGGTTGAGCAGCCCCTCCTCCAGCGGATTGGACAGGTAGCCGAGTTCGATCAGCACCGAGGGGACGTCGGGTGCCCGCAGCACGGCGAAGCCCGCGAAGCGATGCGGGTTTACCGGCAGCAATTGGATCTCGCGGCCCATCTCGCGGACCAAATCGCGCGCCAGCACGATCGAATGGTTCATCGTCTCGCGCTGGGCAAGATCGATCAGAATGGACGTCACGTCGCGGCTTTCGCGGCTGAGATCCACGCCCGCGATGATGTCGGCGCGGTTCTCGCGCGCGGCCAAGGCGGCGGCTTCGGAGTCGGAGGCGTTCTCGGACAGCGTGTAGATCGACGCGCCGCGGGTCTCCCGATTTCCCATCGAATCCGCATGGATCGAGATGAACAGATCGGCCGAATGCTGACGCGCGATGGCGATGCGATCGCGCAACCGCACGAACGTGTCCTCGTCGCGCGTCATTTGCACGCGATAGCGGCCGGTCTGCTCCAATTGGCGGCGGACCTCGCGCGCCATGGCGAGCGTGATTTCCTTTTCGTGGGTCCCCCCCGCCCCGATCGCGCCGGGATCGACGCCGCCATGCCCGGGATCGAGCACGATGGTCGGCCGGGCTTCCAAGCGCCGTGGCGCTTGGGGAACGGGCACGGCGCGCGGTGCGGCGGCTTGCTGGGGAACGGCGGGCGCTTGCACGGCCGGCGGCGCGGGTGCCGCGCGCGGCGCTTGGGCGATTTGCGGGGTCGGCGCCGCGGCGGGCGGCGGGGCGGGCGGCGGGGCAATTTGCGCGGGCGACGGCGGCGGGGCGGGCGGCATATTCGCCTGCATGGCGCGCAAGATGCCCGACGCACTCCACGGCTGAACGTC
>JADCGK010000097.1 GCA_020249045.1 Azospirillum sp.
ATAGCCGTCCTCGATCAGCGCGGGCAATTCCTGGCCCAGCACCGTTTCGTTCGGGTCCGACAGGATCAGGTGGAAAGCGTAGTCGATGCTCGCCTTGCCGTCGGCGCGCGCGTGGTAGTCCTTGACGACTTGGCGCAGCGACTGGCCGCGATGCTGGGCGGCGAAGGGCACGATCGTCGTTGTGCCCCCGCACATGGCCGAACGCGTGGCGCTTTCGAAATCGTCGGCGGTCATCACGCCCATGCCCGAAAGCTGCGCGACGTGGCAATGCGCGTCGATGCCGCCGGGCGTCACCAGCCGGCCGCGCGCGTCGATGTCGACCTCCGCCTTCGGCAGGTTCTCGCCCAACGCGGCGATCTTGCCGTCCTTGATCCCGATGTCGCCCCGGAAGCTCTCGCCGGCCGTGGCGATCGTGCCGCCGCGGACCACCGTATCGTAAGCCGCCATTCCCCGTTCCCCCGCGTCCCCGAATGTCCTACAAGAATGACAAACGAACCGACCCGAGGACAAGAACAATGGCCAAGCTGCTCGACGAATCCGCCAAGGGCGTCTACATCATCGCCGCCACCCCGTTCGCCGACGACGGCGCGCTCGATCTTCCGAGTGCCGAGAAGATGGTGGATTTCTACCTCGCGTGCGGCGTGACCGGCATGACGATCCTGGGCGTGATGGGCGAGGCGCCGAAGCTGTCGCCGCAGGAATCCATCCAATTCGCCGAGACCTGCCTCAAGCGCGTCGCGGGCAAGGTGCCGGTGATCGTGGGCGTGTCGGCCGCGGGCAACCGCAATCTGGGCAATTTCGCCAAGAAGGTCATGGACATGGGGGCGGGCGGCGTGATGGTGGCGCCGATCGCCGGCCTGAAGACCGAGGAGCAGATCGAAGGCTATTACGCCGCGATCGCCAAGGAGCTCGGCGACATTCCGGTCGTGGTGCAGGACTATCCGCAACTGATCAACGTTCATATGTCGGTCGGGTTGCTTGACCGGTTGTTCGCGCAGTTCCCGAGCTTCAAGGTGCTGAAGCACGAGGATCAGCCCGGCTTGCGCAAGCTCTCGAAGTTCCGCGCCAACGCGGCCAAGCACGGGCGGCGCGTGTCGATCCTGGTCGGCAATTCCGCGCTTTATCTGCCCCAGGAGATGCGCCGCGGCGCCGACGGCGCCAATACCGGCTTCGCCTATCCCGAAATGCTGGTCGAGTGCGTGAACCTTTTCCTGGCCGGCAAGCCGGAGGAGGCGGAGGATCTCTACGACCTCTATCTTCCGGTCGTGCGCCACGAGCAGCAGATGGGCATGGGGCTCGCCGTGCGCAAGGAAGTGCTGCGCCGGCGCGGCGTCATCAAGTCGAACCACGTGCGCGCGCCCGGCTATGCGATGGACGCCGACGACCACAAGGAACTCGATCAGCTGATGGCGCGGCTCGAACGCAAACTCGCCGCGGTCGGTCGGGCGACCAAAACGGCGGCCTGACTCCGTTCAGTGGAAGTCGCGGCTGGCGGGCAACAGGCGCGCGTCGGCCCCGGGCCGGCGCACCTCGTCCGCGCGCGCGATGGCGCCGTCGAACGCGCCCGAGGCGAGCGGACCCAGCAGCGCGTCGTGGGGTTCGAGCGTGCGGACGATCACGTGGATCACCTTGCCTTCGCGCTGGACCGCGCCGCGCGCGGCCACCAGCCGCGATCCGAGCACGACGGCGCGGTGACGTTCGAAGATCTTCGGCCATACGACCAGGTTGGCGATGCCGGTTTCGTCCTCCAGCGTCATGAAGATCACGCCCGACGCCGTGCCCGGCCGCTGGCGCACGAGCACGAGGCCCGCGACCTTGATCGCCGTCCCGTCGGAGGCGGTGGTCAACGCCGCGCACGGCTCCACGCCCGTCCGGCCGAGAGCGGCGCGCAACAGGCCGACCGGATGCGCCTTCAACGACAAGCGCAGATGGGAGTAGTCGAGCGCGACCGCCTCGCCCAAGCCCAACTCGGGTAAAGGCGGGGGCGGTTCGGGCGCGGGGGTCAGCGCTGCGAACAACGGCAAGGGGGCGGCCAAGCGGGCCATCGTGCGCCACAGCGCCGGCCGGCGCGCGAGGCCCGTCCCGGCGAACGCATCGGCCTTGGCGAGCGCTTCGAGATCGCCCTTGTCGAGGAACGCCATTTCGGCCGGATCGCGCCAGCCGCCCTTGGGGCGGCGCGCGGCGAGCGCCCGTCCGCCCGCGGCCGAGAGGCCTTTGATCTGCCGCAAACCCAAACGCAACGCCGTCGGGCCCTCCAGCGTGCAGTCCCAGTCGCTGGCGTTCACGCAAGGCGGATGCACCCGGACGCCGTGTTCGGCCGCGTCGCGTACGATCTGGGCGGGCGCGTAGAAGCCCATCGGCTGGCTGTTCAGCAGCGCGCCCGCGAAGGCGGCGGGATGGTGGCGCTTCAGCCACGCCGAGACGTAGACGAGCAACGCGAACGACGCGGCGTGGCTTTCCGGAAACCCGTAGGTGCCGAAGCCTTCGATTTGGCGGAAGCAGCGCTCGGCGAAATCCCGCGCGTAACCGCGTGCGACCATCCCTTCGATCAGCTTGTCGCCGAAGCGGTGGACCAGACCGTTTTTCTTGAACGTCGCCATCGCGCGGCGGAGCGCATCGGCCTCGACCGGCGTGAAGCCGGCGGCGACGATGGCGATCTTCATCGCCTGTTCCTGGAACAGCGGCACGCCCAGCGTCTTGCCGAGCACGGCTTCGAGTTCGGGCGAGGGGAAGACGACCGCCTCGCGCCCGTCGCGCCGGCGCAGATAGGGATGGACCATGTCGCCCTGGATCGGGCCGGGGCGCACGATCGCGACCTCGATCACCAGATCGTAGAAATTGCGCGGGCGCAGGCGCGGCAGCATGCTCATCTGCGCGCGGCTTTCGATCTGGAAGACGCCGATGGAATCCGCCGCGCACAGCATCTCGTAGACCGCCGGGTCCTCGGCCGGCACCGCGTCGAGATCGAGGGCGGGGCCGCCGGCGCTTTCGATCAGCGCGAAGGCCTTGCGGATGCAGGTGAGCATGCCCAGGGCCAGCACGTCGATCTTGAGGATGCCGAGCGCGTCGAGATCGTCCTTGTCCCATTCGACGATCGTGCGCGCGTCCATGGCGGCGTCGACCACGGGGCAAAGCTCGTCGAGCCGGCCGCGCGCGATCACGAAGCCGCCGACGTGCTGCGACAGGTGGCGCGGAAATCCCTTGAGCTGCCGGGCGAGATCGAGAGTCAGGCGCAAGCGCGGTTCGTCCGGATCGAGGCCGGCCTCGCGGATATGTCCGTCGGTCAACCCGTCGCTGCGGCCCCAAACCGTACCGGACAGCGACTGGATCGCGTCGGCCGACAGGCCCAGCGCCTTGCCGACATCGCGCAAGGCCGAGCGCGTGCGGTAGGAAATCACCGTCGCCGCCAGACCCGCGCGTTCGCGCCCGTAGCGCGCGTAGACGAACTGGATCACCTCCTCGCGCCGCTCGTGCTCGAAATCGACGTCGATGTCGGGCGGTTCGTCGCGCGCGGCGGATACGAAGCGTTCGAACAGCAGATCGAGACGCGCGGGATCCACGGCCGTGATGCCCAGGCAATAGCAGACTGCCGAGTTCGCGGCCGATCCGCGCCCCTGGCACAGGATGCCGCGCCCGCGCGCGAAGACGACGATGTCGTGCACCGTCAGGAAATAGGGGGCGTAGCCGAGTTGCGCGATCGTGCGCAGTTCGTGGTCGATTTGGGCGCGGACCTTCGCGGGCACGCCGCCGGGATAGCGCGCGCGCGCGCCTTCCTCGGTCAGCCGGACGAGCGTGGCTTGGCTCGATCCGGGTTCGGCGCCGGGCAGTTCGGGATAGGCGTAGCGCAACTCCTCCATCGAGAACGCGCACGCCTCGACGATCCCGGCGATCCGCGCGAGCGCGTCGGGATGGCGGCGGAACAGGCGGGCCATTTCCTCGGGCGGTTTGAGATGGCGTTCGGCGTTGGCCGCGAGGCGATAGCCCGCGCGGTCGATCGTCGTGCCTTCGCGCACGCATGTCAGCACGTCGTGCAGCGCGCGCCGTTCGGGTGCGTGGTAAAGCGCATCGTTCGTCGCGACGGCGCCGATCCCCGCGCGGCGCGCGGCATCGGCCCATTCGGCGAGGCGGTCGTCGTCGCGGCCGTCGAAACTCCGGGCGAGGGCGAGGAAGGCGTCGCCGTCGAAGCGCGCATGCAACGCGCCGAGCCCGCGCGGCGCCAGCGCGAGCACGATCGCGCGTCCGCGCAACGCGTCCAGGTCGTCGAGCGTCAGCGCGCATCCGCCGCCGTGGCCCGCGCGCCGGCGGCCCAGCGAGATCGCCCGCGACAGCGCGGCGTAGCCGGTCTTGTCCTTGACGAAGACGCGCAACGGCGGCCCGTCGGCCGGATCCAGCCGCGCGCCGACCAAAAGCTTGATCCCGGCCGCCTTCGCGGCGACATGCGCGCGCACGACCCCGGCGAAGCTCGCGCGGTCGGCGACGCCGATCGCCGCGTGGCCCAGCGCTTGGGCTTGGCGGACGAACTCCTCCGGATGCGAGGCGCCGCGCAGGAAGCTGAAATTCGTCGTGACGCCGAGTTCGGCGTAGGGCGGCGGACCGTTCACGCGAACAACCCGTGCAGGAACCAGCGCAAGCCGCCCGCGGCACCTTCGCGATAGACCCAGAAACGCCGCCCGTCGCCGTCCTCGACGGCGAAATAGTCGCGCGCGCTTTCGGCCCCGCGCCACCATTCGCCCTCGACGCGTTCGGGTCCGCGCGCGGCCGCGACCTCGTGCAGGCGCTTGCGCCAGCGGAAACGCCGCGGCGCGCCGTCGGGCAATTCGGCCAGCGCTTCGATGGGTTCGGGATGCGGGAGCAGGCGCAGCGGCCGCGGCGCTTGAACCGTGCGCGCGCCGCGCAGGCTTTCGGGTACGGGCGCCAGGGCGGGCACGCGGATCTGCGCGCGTTCGGGGATGTGGCTTTCGCGCGGCACGAGGCGCACGACCGAAGCGGCCCCAAGCCGGTTCGTCAGACGGTCGATCAACGGGGCGAGGTCCTCGGGGCGCAAGCCTGCGGCGTCGCCGTCGGGCAGGGCGAGGAGGTTCTGCCGCGCGCGCCACGGGTCGGCGATTTCGGCGTCGAGCAGGCAAGCGTCGATCCCGAAACCGGGATCGAGCTTCGGCAGATGTTCGGCGAACAGCCGGACGAGCGCTTTGGGATCGCGCATCGGCAGGCTCGTGCCCAGGGCGAGATGGGCGGCCGTGCCGTCGACCCGCGCGCAGACCAGGCGCGCGCGCCGCAAGCCGAGTTCGCCCGCTTCGAGCGTCGCGCACAGCTCGGTCGCGAGATGGGCGAGCGCGCGTTCGATGTCGGCGGGGGCGGAGATCGGTTCGGCGAAATCCAAACGCGCGCGCAAAGCCGGCGCGGGCAGATCCGGGTCGAGCGGTTCGGGCGCTTCGCCGTAGGCTTGGCGCAAGCGTTCGTAAGGCTCGGGACCGAGACGCGCGGCGAGTCCGCGCCGGGACCCGGCGTCGTGAATCAACGCATCCAGATCGCCGACGCGCCGGATCCCGAGCCGCTCGAGCGCCGCGCAAGCCGAAGCGGGAAGGCGCAGCGCTTCGGGCGGATAATCGGCGAGTGCTGCGCGGGCGTCGCCCGGCGCGATCCGCGTCGCGGCCGCGCGGCCGAAGCGCGCCGCGGCCCAGGCGGCCCCGATCGTATCCGCGATCCCGGCGCGCGCGGCGAAGCCCAGGCGCGCGAAGGCGCCGACGATCGCGTCGAGCCAGGCAGTCTCGCCGCCGAACAGATGCGCCGTCCCGCGCGCGTCGAGACGCAGCCCGTCCGCGTCGCGCGCGACCGCCGGGGACCAGCGCTGCGCCCAGAGCGCCAGGGATTCGAGCGTTCGCGCGTCGCCCGCCGGATCGTGCGGCGACGCGATCAGGTCGGGACGGCGCGCGCGCGCTTCGGCCAAGCCCAGGCCCCGCGTCAGGCCCGCGCGGCGCGCGAGCCCGTCGAGGGCGGCGACGCGCAGCGTGCCGCCCGCCGTTTCGAAGGTGACGCGCGGACCGCCGCGCGCGGGCCCGTCAGCCCGTCTTGCGGCACGGTCGGTCGGCAGCGTGGGCAGATGGATCGCGATGAAGCGCTGCATCGTCGTCGGCCAAACGCCAGCCCGCGGCGGCGGCGTCGATCGTCCAGTGGCGGGGAAGGGCGCCTTGCGCGCGCGCGAGTTCGACGCGCCAGCGCGGCGTCTGGCCGACGCCGGGCAGGCTTTCGATCCGCCAGCGCGTGCGCGCTGCGCTCGCTTGCGCGAGTTCGCCCGGCGGGCGGAGCAGAATGCCCGCCGTACCGCCGAGTTCGGCGGCGAGTTGCAGACGGCGCGACTGGGTCAGATCGACGTCGTCGATCTCGGCGACGACCGCGGCGAGCGCCTTGCAGCGCAGCGCCTCCTCGAACGCCCAAAGCGCGTCGATGCGTTTGGCGGCGTCGACCAGCAGCAGACGCGACGGGTCGAGACCGAGGGCGGCGAGCCCCGCTTGGGTCAAATTCGGCCGCCGCGCGATCCACACTACCGGCCCGCCTTTGCCCGGATCGGCGGCGCAGCGCGCGAGCAGGGCCGCAGCGAAACCGCCGGCCGCGCCGTCGCGCGCAGGGCCGTCGACATCCGCTCCGACGACTTCGTGCACCGCGCCGCGCGGCAAACCGCCCCACGGCAAATGCCGATCGATCGCCGCAAGGCCCAGTGCGACCGCACCGGCCGCCGCCTCCGGCCGGGTCGCGAAGCTCGCCAGGCGCGCCTTCAGCTCTTGGACCGTGGTCGAGGCCGGACGGCGAAGGCGGGCGGGCATATTCATGAAATGTTTCCCAAGCAGCGGATTGCGGAGCGTGCCGAAAAGCGGCTGGTGCCGGGCAAGGCCGACAGGGGGCGGAAGGGAAGGGACCGGATAGGACGCAAGTTGGGTCGAGGAAAGGGGGATCGGGGCGAGGTTCATCTTCCGCTCCTCTTCTAATGTTCGTTCTTCGTTTCTATTCGGTTTTTGTTCTAATATGGGCCTTGTTGGTCGTCAATAGGAAACCGAGAAGCCTTAGCATCACAAAAACTAATTTTAAGGGCGCTTGCAAAATGCGAAATAAACGATACATTAGCCATACCCAAGCTGAGAGACGCGATGAACACCCCGATGTCCAGCAACCCGCCCAAGACCCAGACGCCCGCCAAAAAGGCGCAGATCGTCTCCAATTCCGAATTGCCGCCGATCGGCGACGTGCTCAAGTCGATGAAGGATGTCCTGCGCGAGGACGGTTTGTTGCCCAACGCCAACTGGCACTGACGCCTTCGCCCCATCCCGATCGACCGAACGGCCGCCGTCGCGCGGCCGTTTTTCGTTTCGGCCGGACTCGTCCGGGCCGTGTAGCGTCGCGACCATGATCCCCGGCTTGTGCCGCGATTGCTTCGCGCGCGTCGACGACGCGGAGGCGACGCGCTGCCCGTCCTGCCGTTCGACCCGCCTCGTCCGCCACCCCGAGCTCGACGCGTTGACCCTCGCGCATATCGATTGCGACGCGTTCTACGCCTCGGTCGAGAAGCGCGACGATCCCGGCTTGCGCGACAAGCCGCTGATCGTCGGCGGCGGCGCGCGCGGCGTGGTGGCGACGTGCTGCTACATCGCGCGCAAATACGGCGTGCGATCGGCCATGCCGATGTTCAAGGCGCGCGAATTGTGCCCGCAAGCTGTGGTCTTGCGCCCGGACATGGCGAAATACGCCGGCGTCTCGCGCCAAGTGAAGGCGATTTTCGAGGCGACCACGCCGCTGGTCGAAAGTCTTTCTTTGGACGAAGCGTTTCTCGATCTGGCGGGCACGGAGAAACTGCATCACGCCGCGCCGGCGGTCACGCTCGCGCGGATCGCCAAGCGCATCGAGGAGGAGATCGGCATTACCGTGTCGATCGGTTTGGCGCCCAATAAGCTGCTCGCCAAGCTCGCCTCCGAACTCGACAAGCCGCGCGGCTTCGGCGTGATCGGCCGGGCGGAGGCGCGCGCCTTCCTCGCCGCCCGTCCCGTGCGCGTGCTGCCGGGCGTGGGACCGCGCTTGGGCGAAAGGCTGGCGGCGGACGGCTTCGTCGCCGTGGGCGATCTGCAGCGCGAAGGCGCCGCCCGCCTCGCCAGCCGTTACGGCGAGACCGGTGCGTGGCTCGCGCGCATGGCCGAGGGCGAGGATGCGCGCCACGTCGTCGCCGAGCGCGAGGCCAAGTCGATCTCCGCCGAGACCACGTTCGCGCGCGATCTCGACGACCCCGAGGCGTTGTCGGCCGAGTTGTGGCCGCTGGCCGAGGAGGTCGCCCAGCGGCTCAAGAAAAACCATCTCGCCGGCCGGACGGTGCAGCTCAAACTGAAGACCTCGACGTTCCGGATTCTGACGCGGCGCACGACGTTGCCGGCCGGAACCCAGCTTGCCGATACGTTGTTTCGCGCCGCCGACGCGCTGCTGCGCGCCGAGGTCGCGCGCGATCGCCGCCGCCGTTATCGGTTGATCGGAATCGGCGCGGCCGAACTCGCCGAACCGGGTGAGGTGACCGCGGGACAGGTCGATTTGTTCGGTGCCGCCCCGGTCGCCGGCCCCGACGACCCGCGTTCGGCCCAAGTCGAACGCGCCATCGACGCCGTCCGGGCGAAGTTCGGCGCCGCGGCGATCGGCAAGGGCCGCGGCCTGGGCCGTGGCCGCTTGCGGCCCCGGTCCAAGTGACGTACGGTCTCGCTTGTTAACGTTTTACCAGCCGGAACGTAGGCATGCCGGGTCCGCTATCGCCGCAGGAAATCGTCAAAATCCTGTCGGACCACGAAAAATTCCTGAATCGCAAGCCGGGGGGCGTGCGCGCGAATCTGACGCTCGCCGATATGCACGGTGTGTCGTTGACGCGTGCCAACTTGCGCCAAGCGAAGCTGCCCGGCGCCAACCTGTCCCGTTCGGTTCTGGCGGGCGCCGATCTTTCCGAAGCCGATCTGTTCGCGGCGAATTTCGATCGCGCGGATCTCAGCCTCGCCAACCTCTCGAAAGCCGATTTGCGCGGCGCCTATCTGCGCGGCTGCCGGATGCGCGGGGCCAATCTGCGCGGCGCCGATTTGCGCGGCGGCACGTTGATGCAGTCCCGGCGCGGGGACGGGATAGCGCTGGTGTCGGCCGATCTGCAAGGCTCCGACCTTGAACAGGCGATCCTGGCCAAAGCCAACGCGCAAGGCGCCGATCTTTCCAAGGCCAACCTGACCGACGCGGACTGCACCGGCGCCAAGCTCGCGGGCTGCAATCTCGAACTCGCTTCGATGTCGCGCGTCAACATGGAAGGCGCCGTCCTCAAAGGGGCGAACGTCATGGGCGCCAATCTGGTCGGTGCCAATCTGAAGGGCGTCGATCTGTCCGGCGCCATCATGGACGGTGCCGATTTGCGCGACGCCAATCTGATCGGCGCCGTGCTGGCGGGCGTGGATCTGTCGCGCGCCAACACCCAGGGCGCCAACATGGTCAAGACGGCCGAACAGCTGTCCGACGCCGTGCAAGCCCAACTGCGCGATCACGCGCTGTGGATCAAATCCGAAGGCCGGCTGGGCCGCCGCGCGGATTTCACCAAGGCCGATCTTTCGGGCTTGGATTTCTCGAACGTCAATCTGTCCGGCGCCACGCTGACCGGCGCCAAGCTGATGGGCACAAAGCTGCGCCATTGCCAGATGATCATGAGCGAACTGACCGGCGCCGATCTGAAGGGTGCGGATTTCGCCGAGGCCAATCTCAACGGCGCCAATCTCAGCCGCGCCGACGCCCAAGGGGCGAGCTTCGCCAAAGCCACGCTCGCTCCCGTGAACATGCCGTTGCCCAACGGCCAGCCCTCGGGCCGCCTGTGGCCCGCCAACCTGGCCGACGCGAACTTCCAGGACGCGGATTTCACCGCCGCCAATCTGCACCGCGCCAACGTGTTGGACGCGAATTTCACGCGCGCCATCCTGCGCGACGCGGTTCTGCTCGACGTCGACCTATCGCTCGCCAAAAGCGACGGGGCCGACATCGCGGGCGCCATCATGCGGCGCTGAGCGCGCGCGTTCACTTCACGCGGGCTTGGGCGAAAGCGGGCAGACCGAAGCAGCCCGCGTGCAGGCCGGGCGTGTAGTATCGGGTCTTGAGTTTTGCGGCGGCGAAGCGCTTGGCGAGCGTCGCTTCCGGCACGCGATGGGCTTTCGGATCGTCGCTCGCCCAGCCCAACGCCATGAACCCGCCGTAATAGGACGGCACCGCCGCGACGTAGAACGACGTGTGGGCGAAGTGCTTGCGCCGGCGGCGATAGGTCATCGTCATCTCGTCGCCTTGCAGGAACGGCACGCCGTTCTGGTTGACGAGGATGCCCTTGGGCTTCAGCACGCGCTTGCAATTCCGATAGAACGCCTCGGTGAACAGAACCTCGCCCGGGCCTTGCGGATCGGTCGAATCCACGATCACGACGTCGAATTTTTCGGCGGTTTCGGCGACGTACTTCGCGCCGTCCGCGATCACCAGACGGGTGCGCTTGTCGGCGAAGGATTTGCCCGCGATCGACGGCATCCATTTGAGGCACATATCCACGACCGCGCGGTCGATCTCGACCATCGTCACCGACGCGACGGATTTGTGACGCAAGGTTTCGCGCAGAATTCCGCCGTCGCCGCCGCCGACGATCAGCACGCGCTTGGCCTTGCCGTGGGCCAGGATCGGCACATGCGTCATCATCTCGTGGTAGACGAATTCGTCGCGCGTCGTGACTTGGACGGCGCCGTCCAGCGCCAGCACGCGGCCGTAGATCGCATTTTCGAAGATCACCAGATCCTGATGCGCGGAGCGTTCGCGGAACAGCACGCGGTCCATCGCGAAGCTTTGCGCGACCGCCGGATAAAGGGTTTCCTTGAACCAGGGAGTTTCGTCGCCCATCGCGGCATCTCCGGAAGCAAAGGGGGCCAAACGAAAGGGGCGGCCCCTCGGGACCGCCCCGGAACTCGGCGAAGCGGACGGCTTCAGGCCATCACGCCGCGACGGCTTTCGACGATCTGGACCGACGCGGGTTCGAACGCGCGCTTGATCGCGGGCAGCGTCTTGTAGGGATCGCAAACGCCGCACATGAACACATCGATCGCCGCGTATTCGCGTTCGGGCCACGTGTGGATCGAGATATGGCTTTCCGCCAGCACCAGCACGCCGGAAAGGCCCGCATTGGGACCGAAATGATGCAGATGGCAATGCAGGATCGTGGCGCCCGCCGTGACGGCGCCCTCGCGCAACGCCGCCTCGGTGCGCGCCGCGTCGCCCAAATTCTTGGCGCCCCACAACTCGATCAGCAGATGGGTGCCGGCGAACTTGACGCCGTTGCGTTCGACGAAATGATCCTTGGCGACCGTCTGTTCGGGAACGGCCATGGTGGACAGGACCGGCTCGGCGGTCGCTTGCGAATTCAGACCCTCGATGTCCAGGGTCTTGCGGACGGAAGCCGGGCGATCCCCGGAAACGACCTTCAAATTGCGCAGTGCCGCGTTCTTCGCCATTCCTTGCCCACACCTCCAAACCATCCCCATCGGACGGGGACACGATTGCGAAACGGGGGCGGACGACTCCACGCCGACCGCCCCCGTGCTTGCATTTCCTATTTGGGGGCAAACGCCGGGCTTCGCAAGAAAATTTTGACCCGCGCGCAAAGAATTTTGGGCGTCGTGGTCAAAACTCGGCGGCCGTGGCGGCAAGAACGCTCGCAGCCCCGTCGCGCACGACGACGAGACCGGCCGGCACTTGGGCGAGGCGGTGATCCGCAAAGAACCGCGCGACCAGGATGCGCGCGTTGGCGAAGCCCGCTTGCGCGGGGCCTTCGGCGAGCTTGCGGGTCGCCGCCAAGGCGCCTTTGGCCAGCAAGGCGCCGCCGGCAAGGGTGCCCAGCATGCCGAGAAACGGCACCGCCGCCGCGGCGGCGCGGTCGGGTTCGGACTTCGCGGCGCGCGCGAGGAACGCGCCCGCCTCGGCGCACGCCGTGCGCGCGGCGGCCAGCGTTTCGCGCAAGCGCGAAAGATCGTCGCCGGGCCCGCGCGCCAGCGCGGCCTCGATATCCCCGATTTCGGCCAACAGGTCGCCCAACGCGGCGCCGCCGTCGCGGCCGATTTTGCGGAACACGAGATCGTTGGCCTGGATGCCGTTGGTGCCTTCGTAGATCGGCAGAATGCGCGCGTCGCGGTAATGCTGCGCGGCGCCGGTTTCCTCGACGAACCCCATGCCGCCGTGGATCTGCACGCCCGTGGAGGCGACCTCGACGCCGATATCCGTGCACCACGCCTTGACGACGGGTGTAAGCAGATCGACGCGCGCCTGATGCTTGGCGCGCACCGCGGCGTCGGGCGATTTGGCGGCGAGGTCGAGCGACAGATGCGCCGAATAGGCGAGGGCGCGCGCCGCTTCGATCTTGCTTTTCATGTCGAGCAGCATCCGGCGCACGTCCGGATGCTCGACGATCGCGACGGGGCCCGGCGCCTTGCCCGACAGCGCCCGGCTTTGCACGCGCGTTTTGGCGTAGGCGGCGGCCAGGCGATAGGCACGCTCGGCGATCGCGACACCCTGCAAGCCGACCGACAGGCGCGCGTTGTTCATCATCGTGAACATGCATTCGAGGCCGCGGTTCTCCTCGCCGATCAGCCAGCCCAGGGCGCCCCCGCCGTCGCCGTAGGCCATCACGGCGGTGGGCGAGGCGTTGATGCCGAGTTTGTGTTCGAGCGAGACGCAACGCAAATCGTTGCGCGGCCCGAGGGCGCCGCCGTCGCCGTCCGCGGGCAGGAATTTCGGCACCAGAAACAGCGAAATTCCCTTGGGCCCGGCGGGCGCGTCGGGCAGCCGCGCCAGCACCATGTGGACGATGTTGTCCGCCATGTCGTGCTCGCCGTAGGTGATGTAGATCTTGTTGCCGACGATACGGTACGCCCGGCCCAAGGCGCCGTCGTGCGTGGGCGCGCGGACGGCGCGGGTTTTCACGGCGCCGACGTCCGAACCGGCCTGCGGCTCGGTCAAATTCATCGTGCCTGTCCATTCGCCGGACACCAGCTTGCCGAGATAGCGCTTCTTCTGTTCGGCCGAGCCGTGGGTCGCGAGCAACTCGACCGCCCCTTGAGTCAGCAGGGGGCAAAGGCCGAAAGACATGTTGGCGGCTTGCCACATCTCCTGCACCGCGACGGCTAGCGCGTAGGGCAGACCTTGGCCGCCGTGTTCCTCGGCGAAGGGGGCGGCGTTCCAGCCCTCGGCGACGAATTTTTTGTAGGCCGCGGCGAAGCCCGGCGCCGTGCGCACGACGCCGTTGGCGAGCACGGCACCCTCGACGTCGCCCGTCCGGTTGAGCGGTGCGAGCTCGCCCGCGGCGAACGCGGCCGCGGCCTCCAGCACGGCGCGGCGCGTGTCGGGTTCGAGATGTTCGCCGCCCGGCGTGTCCGCGAGCGCGTCGGCGCCCGCGATCTCCCCGATGGCGAAAAGCATTTCCTCGACCGGTGCGACGTAATCCATGGCCGTCCTCGCTCCCTCTCGTCGCGGCAATCTATCGCAGAGCCGCGCGCGCCCCGCAACGGGACGGATCAGGGAACCACTTTGCCCGGATTGAGGATGTTGTTGGGATCGAATGCGGCCTTCAGCGTGCGCATCAACTCGATCGCGGTCGGGTCCTTGTATTTCGGCAGGTCGTCGCGCTTGAGGATGCCGACGCCGTGTTCGGCGGAAATCGAGCCGCGCATCCGGCCGACGATGCCGTGCACGGCGGCGTTCATCTCCTTGCGGCGGGCCTGAAAATCGGCGTCCCGCCAATCGGTGGGACGGCTGATGTTGAAATGGATGTTGCCGTCGCCGGCGTGGCCGAACGCGCACACGCGGGCACCCGGCACCATGGCTTCGCACAGCGCCGTGGCTTCGGCGAGAAACTCGGGCACCGACGAGACGGGGACCGAAACGTCGTGTTTGATGGACGCCCCTTCGGGCTTCTGCGCTTCGGTCATGCTCTCGCGCAGCTTCCACAGCGCCTTGCGCTGCTGCTCCGAACTGGCGATCGCCGCGTCGAGCACGAGGCCATCCTCCATCGCGCGTTCGAGCAGGCGCTCGACCATCGTCTTCAGCGCGCCGCCGAGATCGCCCGAGGCGAATTCGATCAGCGCGTACCAATCGTGCCGTTCGGCCAGGGGGTCGGACGTGCCCGGAATGTGCGCGAGCACGTAGTCGATCAGGCGCCGTTGCGTGAGCTCGAAGGCCTGGACGTTGCCGCCGCTCTCGTTCTTGGCGCGGCCGAGCAGTTCGATCGCCGCTTTGGGATCGGGGACGGCCACGAGGCAGGTTTCGATTTCGCGCGGCGCGGGGAAGAGTTTGAGCACCGCCGCCGTCACGATCCCGAGCGTGCCTTCGGCACCGAGGAAGATCTGTTTGAGGTCGTAGCCGGTGTTGTCCTTGCGCAAGCCCTTCATCGCGTCGAGCACGCGCCCATCGGCGAGCACGACTTCGAGGCCCAGCACCAGATCGCGCGCCATGCCGTAGCGCAGCACGTTGATGCCGCCCGCGTTGGTCGAGAGATTGCCGCCGATCCGGCAGGTGCCCTCCGCCGCCAGCGACAGCGGGAACAGCCGCCCCGCCTCCGCCGCGCGCTTTTGGATGTCGGCCAGGATGACGCCCGCCTCCACCGAGATCGTGTCGTTCGCCGCATCCAGTCCGCGCACCCGGTCGAGCCGCGCAAGCGACAGCACGATCTGTCGGCCGCTGGCGTCGGGCACGCCGCCGCCCACCAAGCCCGTGTTGCCGCTTTGCGGAACCACGCCGATGCGCGCCGCGTTACAAATCTTCAGCACCTCGGCGACTTCGTTCGTGTCGGCGGGACGCGCCACGGCGGCGGCTTTGCCTTTGAACAGGCCGCGCTCCTCCTTCTCGTAAGGCGCGATATCCGCGTCGGTTTCGAGCCATCCTTTGGGGCCCAGCAAGGCGCGCAGTCGGTCGAATTCGGCTGTCATGGGTCGGATCGTATTCGCCATAGCTGTGAGGGTAAATCCTTCGGTTTCCGATGGTCTTGACGGAACGCCGAACGTATACTCGACATAGTATTCGGTTCGGGGGAATCGAGTCAGCGCCGACCTTCCTTCGGATCTTCCAGACGGCTTTCGCGAGACCGTGGTGGCTTCGGTCGCCCGCTCGCGAAAAGGGCCGCCGCTCCGGGGGGTGCGGCGGCCCACCCTTTTTGAAGCCCCCCTCAAGTCGGAGGGACGCCCCGCGATGATCGTCCGCGCTTCGCGCGATACCGATGTTCCGCGCATCGCGGCGATCTACGCGCATCACGTGCGCCACGGCCTCGCGAGTTTTGAGGAGATCCCGCCCGACGATGCGGAGATCGCCAAGCGGCGCCTCGACATCGTCGCCAAGGGATTTCCGTATTTGGTCGCCGAGGCCGACGGTGAACTTCTCGGCTATTGCTATGCCTCGCTTTATCGCGCGCGCGTCGCGTACCGCTTCACGCTGGAGGATTCGGTCTACGTCGCCCCCACCGCGATCCGCCGTGGAGTCGGCCGCGCATTGTTGGGCGCGTTGATCCCGGCCTGCGAAGCCGTCGGCGCACGCCAATTGATCGCCGTGATCGGGGACAGCGCCAACCGCTCGTCGATCGGTCTTCACGAAGCCTTCGGGTTCGTGCGTGTGGGGCTGCTGCCGGCGGTGGGGTTCAAGTTCGGACGCTGGGTGGATTCGGTGCTGATGCAGCGCGCGTTAGGGGCGGGGAACGCGACGGCGCCCTAAGGCTGCGTGCGCGGCGAGCGCGCAGCCTGCGAGGACCGCCAGCGCCATCGGCAAGCCCAAGCGCGGGGCCGCCTCCAACGCCAAGCCGATCAGCGCCGGCCCGCCGGCGCCGCCGATCGTGTAGCCGGCGACCACCGAGGCGGTCGCGCGCAGCAAAGCTGGCCCCGAGAATCCATGCGCCACGCGGATCATGGCCAGCGTGTAAAGCATGCCCCCGGCCGCCCCCCAGAGGGCCGCGAGCGCGAGCGTGCCGGGCTGGCCGGCGACCAGCCACGGTGCGGCGAGCGAGACGGCGATCAACGCGGCCAGCGCGCGGCGCACGATTTTGTCGAGCGAGTACTTGTCCGCGAGCCAACCGGCCGGATATTGCGCGGCGAAGGAGCCCGCGCCGAGGGCGGCGGCGAAAACGGCCGCTTGCGCGGGGCTGGATCCCAATCCCAGCACCCAATAGGCGCCGATGCCGGTCAATCCGACCTCGAACGCGCCGCCGATCATGGCGCCGATCACGGCTGCGGGAACGGCCATCAGCACGATCCGGAACCCCACGTCGCGCGCGCGGGTGTCGTCGGCGCGCGCGGACGGCGCGGGGATGCCGATCGCGAACAGCCACGATACCAGCCAAAGTACAGCGGCGACCGCCGCGGGTGCGGTCGCATCGGCGTCGAGCGCGCCCAGGATCAACGGGCCGATCATGAACGAAAAGCCGAGCACCGTTTCGTAAAGTCCGATGGTGCGGCCGCGCCGTTCGGCCGGCACCAATTCGACGACCCAGCTTTCGGAGACGATCCAACGTAACGCAGCGGCAACCCCGATCGCGAGATTTGCGGCGCACCAGATCGCGTAGTCGTCGGAGACCGCGAAGACCAGGGGGACGGGGGCCGACACCAGCGCCGAGCGCACGTAAAGCGCAGGGCCGCCCCAGATCCGCGCGAGGCGCGCGACGAAAGGGGCGACCGCCAGCACGGCGAGCCACGGCAACGCCGCGAAGAAACCGATGGCGGCGGCCGAGTGGCCCATCGCTTCCAGGCGGATCGCCGTATACGGGATCAGCAGCGCGAAGCCGACGACGGCAGCGACGCCCGAACCGGCGAGGCGCCAAACGGCGAAGGGGGCGGACGGTTGCATGCGCGCCGTGATATAGGTGGAAGCGGGACGGGGAGATACCTCAAATCCATGAAACCGGCCATTCCTCGCTGGCGCGCCATGACGGAGGCCGATCTCGGCTTCGTCAATCGGCTCGGTAATTCGATTTATCCCGACCACGTCGAAAGTTTCGCGGCTTTCGCGGGCAAGTTCCGTGCGTGTCCGGCCGCGTGCTCGGTCGCCGAATTGGGCGGGCGGGGCGTCGGGTACTGCTTGGCGCTACCCGCCGATTTGGGCGCGCCGCCGAGGCTAAACCAAGTGCGCTACGCGCCCGCGCGGCCAAGCCGACTGCATATCCACGACATAGCGCTCGAACGCGTCGCGCGCGGGTTCGGTTTGGTGCCCGAGGCGCTGGCGCGTGCCGCCGGCGTCGCGCGGGATATGGATCTCGAGGGGCTGTCGCTGATTGCGGTCATGGGAACCGAGAAGATGTGGCCGCGCTACGGCTTCGCCCCGGCCGAATGCGACCGCGCGATCCTGGCGAGTTTCGGCGGCGGCATCTACATGACGCGCGGGCTCTAATCGCGCGGTGCGGCGGCGCGCGCAAGCCGGTCGCGGATGGCAAGGCCCAGGCCGCGCGACGGGATCGGTGCGACGGCGATGCGCGCGGCACCCGCGCGGTCGAGGGCGCGCAGATGGCCGAACAAATTGCGCGCCGCTTCGGCAAGGTCGCCGCCCGGGCTCAGATCGAGACCCGCCGAGTCCGCCGGCAGGCCGCCGAATCCCAGATAGGCTTCGCCCGGCTCGGGTCTGCGCGCGTCCAGCCGGAGCCGCGCGCGCGGCGCGTAGTGGCTGGCCAACATCCCCGGCGCTTTGATGGTGCCGTCCGCCGCCGCCAGATCGCCGATCGCCGCGGCGATCGCTTCGACCGGCACGCCGCCCGGACGCAGCAGCCGTGCGCGTGGGCCGGTCAGATCGACGATGGTCGACTCGACGCCGACCGGACACGGTCCGCCGTCGAGCACGAGATCCACCCTGGGGCCCAGCGCGCGGGCCACGTCGAGCGCGCGCGTCGGCGACAGTTTTCCCGAAGGGTTGGCGCTGGGGGCCGCGATCGGCACGCCGACGCGCGCCAGCAATGCGCGTGCGATACGGTGGGCCGGCACGCGCACCCCCACGCTGTCGAGGCCCGCGCGCGCGGCCGCGCAGGTCCCGGCGCCGCGCGCGGGCAGCACCAGCGTCAAGGGCCCGGGCCAAAAGGCGCGCGCGAGAAGCTCGGCGCGCGCATCGAAGGTCGCGATCCGCCGTGCGGCGGCGGTATCGGGCACATGCGCGATCAAGGGATTGAAGCGCGGCCGGCCTTTGGCGGCGTAGATGCGCGCGACCGCGCGCGGGTCGTCCGCGCGCGCGCCCAGGCCGTACACCGTTTCGGTCGGCAGCGCCACGAGCCCACCATCGCGCAAGCACGCGGCGGCGCGCGCCAAAGCCGAACGGGTGGGGCGGAGAATGCGCATGGCCGACAGCCCTCTACCACGGGGCCTTGCGCGCCCGCCAGGGACCGGCGCATGGTGCCGCCATGGCTGGAAGGATCGTCGTGGTGGCGCAGCAGAAGGGCGGGGCGGGGAAAACCACGCTCGCGGCCCATCTCGCCGCCTATTGGGCGGGCAAGGGCCTGCGCACGGCAGCGGTGGACATCGATCCGCAAGGTTCGTTCGCGCTGTGGACCGAACTGCGCGCGACCGCGCGGGGGGCCGACGGTCTCGGCTTCGCCTTCGCCAAGCTTTCGGGCTGGCGGTTGCCGGGCGAACTCGACCGGCTCGCGCGCGAACACGATATGGTCGTCGTGGACTCCGCCCCGCATGCGATGACCGATTCGCGCACGGCCATTCGCCAAGCGCATCTGGTGCTGGTGCCCGTGCAGCCGTCGCCGATGGATCTTTGGGCGACCACGCCCACCTTGAAGCTCGCGCGAGAGGAACGCCGGCCCGCGATGCTCGTCGTCAACCGCATGCCGCCGCGCTCGACCCTGGCGGCCGAGATCGTCGAACAGCTGAACGCGCTCGAAGCCGGAGTGTGCCGCGTGGCGCTCGGAAATCGCACGGCCTATGCGGCGAGTTTGGGCGTGGGCCTGGGCGTCACCGAGGCCGAGCCGGGCTCGGTCGCCGCGCGCGAATTGGCGGCGGCGGGCGAGGATGTGCTCGCGGCACTCGCTGCCGTGGCGCCGCGCTGACGCCGCGGTTACTGGGCGGCGTGCGCCGCCTTGGCTTCCTCTTCGATCCCCAGCGCTTCCGAAAACAGATTGAAGAACGTCGTCAATGCGATGCGCAGCGTCAACTCGACGATCTGCGCCTCGCTGAAGCGGGCGCGCAACTCGGCGTGCATCGCGTCGCGGATGCGGTGCGGATCGCGCGTGACGGCGAGCGCATAGGCGATCACCAACCGGTCGGTGTCGTCGAGCGCGGGATGATCGACCCGGTCGGGGATTTGAGCGACGGCGTCCTCGGGCACGCCTTCGACCTTCAGCATGGGCACGTGATGGCCGACGCAGTAATGGCAGGCGTTGAGCTTCGACACGACGACGATCGCGAGTTCCAGATAGCGGCGCGGCAGGGTTTGGGCCGCGCGCAACTCCATCAGCATCGTCGGCAGATGGCGCAAGGCGGCGGGCACGTGCGCGAGGATCGAGACCTGGTTGGCGAACGGCCCGTACTCGGACGCGTATTTGCGATAGACGGCCGCGAGATCGGGCGGCAATTCCTCGGGGGCGATGTCGCGGACGCGGGCCATGATGTCCTCCTAGGGGTGCGGCGCCGACCAAGCGCCGCGCGCGATGAAGTCCGGATTGCGGAACCCGGGTTTGCCGTAGACCAGCAGCGCGCCGTCGGTCCGCGCGACGTGTCCGCCGGCCGCGACCAGCAAGGCTTCCCCTGCGGCCGTGTCCCATTCGCTGGTCGGTCCGAAGCGCGGATAAAGATCGCCCGTGCCCTCGGCCAGCAGGCCGAATTTCGCGGCCGATCCCATGCGCCGATGTTCTTTGACGCGCTCGCCGTCGCAATACGCGCTCTCGGCGGCCGAACCATGGCTTTTGGACGACAGCACGACGATCCCGTCGGCGGGTTTGGGGCGCGCGCGCACGGCGCGTTCGGCGCCGTCCGCCTCGGCGCGAAACGCGCCCAATCCCGCTCCGCCCGACCAGGCGATCCCGGTCGCCGGCTGCAGCACCACGCCCAGGGCCGGCCGCCCGGCCAGAACCAGCCCGATATTGACGGCGAATTGGCCGTTGCGCTCGACGAATTCGCGCGTCCCGTCGAGCGGATCGACCAGCCAGAAAGCCCCGGGCGGCGTGGCGGGCCATGCGACTTCCCCGCGCGCGACCGCTTCCTCGGCGACCGCGGGCACGTCGGGCGTCAGTTCGTGCAAGCCGGCCAGTACGATCCGTTCGGACGCTTCGTCGGCTTCCGTGACGGGCGTGCGGTCGGCCTTGGTGCGCACGCCGAAACTCGACTCGTGGATGCGCATGATCTCGGCCGCCGCGCGCCGCGCGAGGGCCACAAGCGGACCGCGCAACGCCGCGAGATCGAGGCTCACTCGGCCGCGGCCTTCGTCCCGCCCGCTTGGATCAGGCGCCAGACCTTCTCGGGCGTGGCGGGCATGTCGACGTGCTTGACGCCGAATTCGGCCAACGCATCGACGACGGCGGCGATGATCGCCGGCGGCGCGCCGATGGCGCCGGCTTCGCCCGCGCCCTTCACGCCCAGCGGATTGTTCCGGCACGGCACCTCGTTGTAGGCGAACTTGATGTCCGGAATGTCGTAGGCGCGCGGCATCGCATAGTCCATGAACGAGCCGGTCAGCAGCTGGCCGCTTTCCGGATCATAGACGCAGTGTTCGAGCAACGCCTGCCCGAGACCCTGCGCGACGCCGCCATGCACCTGGCCTTGCACCATCATCGGGTTCATGACGTTGCCGAAATCGTCGACGACGACGTAGGAGACGACCGTGACGACGCCGGTCCCGCGGTCGATCTCGACCTCCGCGATGTGGCAGCCGTTGGGGTAGGTGGCGCCCGGCGGGGCGAAGCTCGCGGTTTCGTCGATGCCGATGGACATGTCCGGCGGCAATTTCGCCGTCGTGAAGCTCGCCTTGGCGATTTCGGCCATCGTCTTGGCCTTGTCCGTGCCCGCCACGCGGAACGCCTTGCCGTCGAACTCGATGTCCGCTTCGGCCGCCTCCAGAACGCTGGCCGCGATCTTCTTGCCCTTGGCGATGACCTTGTCGATGGCCTTGCCGAGCGCCGAGCCGGTGACCGCCAAAGCGCGGCTGCCGCCGGTCATGCCGGGATAGAGGACCGTGTCGGTGTCGCCTTGCACGACACGCACCGATTCGATCGGCAGGCCCAGCCGTTCGGCGATCAATTGGGCGTAGGTCGTCTCGTGCCCTTGGCCGTTGGTCTGGTTGCCGACGAAGACGGTCACGCCAGCAGCCGAATCGAAGCGCACTTGCGCCGATTCCTCGGACCCACCGCCGCAGGCTTCGATATAGGTCGCCATGCCGCGGCCGCGCAGCTGGCCCTTGGCGGCCGAGGCGGCCTTTCGCGCGGGGAAGCCGGCCCATTCGGCCATCTTCATCGCGTCGTCCATGTTCCGCGCGAACTCGCCGCTGTCGTAGGTCGTGCCGAGTGCCGTCTTGTAGGGCATCTTTTCGGGCGGGATGAAGTTCCGGCGACGCAGTTCGTCGGGCGGAATGCCGAGCTCGCGCGCGGCCAAGTCCACGATGCGCTCGGTGACGTAGTTCGCCTCCGGCCGGCCGGCGCCGCGATAGGCGTCGACGGGGGCGGTGTTGGTGAAATAGCCGTGCACATGCGCGAACAACGCGCCGAAATCGTAGACGCCGGCCAGCATCGCCGTGCCCGCCGCCGTGGGAATGAAGGGCCCGTATTGCGACAGATAGGCGCCCAGATTGGCGCGCGTGTAGACCTTCATCGCCAGGAACTTGCCGTTCGCGTCCACCGCGAGCTTGGCGTTGGTCAGGTGATCGCGGCCGTGCGTGTCGGCGAGGAAGGCTTCGCTGCGTTCGCCGGTCCACTTCACCGGCCGTTCGAGCAGCCGGGCCGCGAAC
>JADCGK010000098.1 GCA_020249045.1 Azospirillum sp.
CAGGTGCGGACCTCATGGCCGGCTTGGGCGAGGCGCGCGGCCATGCCCGTCCCCATCCGCCCCAAGCCGAGGAACGCGATCCGCGCCATCGCCGTCACCCCGTCTGTCCAAGCCCGTGCGTGCGCGCGAGATAACCGCCGAGGACGGCCTGCTCGGCGAGCGACAAGTGCAACCCCGTCTTCGTGCGCCGGAACAACACGTCGTTGGCGGTGCGCGCCCATTCCTCGCGGACCATCAGATCGACCTCCGCACCGTAGAGCCCCGCGCCGAAATGCGGGCCGAGCCCGTCGAGGGTTTTCGCCTTGTCGAGGAAGCCGAGCGCGCGCGCCCCTTGGCGGCGCAAGATCGCGCGCAGGTGGTCGGGCGGCACGAAGGCGTAGGTCTTCGCGCACGCGGCGAAAAACCGCTCGAAATCCGAATCCCGGCCGTCGAGCGCGCCGCCGGGCAGTTTCGCGCCCGCCGTCCAAGCGCCCTTTGCGCCGGGGAAGAACGGCGCGAGCTTCTCCATCGCGTGTTCGGCCAAGCGCCGGAAGGTCGTGATCTTGCCGCCGAAGATCGACAAGGCCGGCGCGCGGTCGGCGCCCGCGTCGAGTTCGAGCACGTAATCGCGCGTGACCTCGCTCGCGTTGTCCGCTCCGTCGTCGTAAAGCGGCCGGACGCCCGCGTAGCTCCAAACCACGTCGGCTTGCGTGACCGGCTTGGCGAGGAAGCGGTTCGCCGCCTTGCACAGATAGTCGGTCTCCTCGGCCGAGATCGCCACGCGCCCCGGATCGCCCTCGTAGACCACGTCGGTCGTGCCGATCAGCGTGAAGCGCCCCTCATAGGGGATGACGAACACGATGCGCCGGTCTTCGTTCTGCAGGATGAAGGCGTGCTCGCCCTCGTACTGGCGCGCGACAACGATGTGGCTGCCTTTGACGAGTTTCAGCTTGGCCGGCGCGTTCTGGCCCATCACGCCGGTGATCGTGGACATCACCCACGGCCCCGCGGCGTTGACGAGCGCCTTTGCGCGCACGTCGGATTTGTGTCCCGACAGACGATCGGACAGGGTGGCCCGCCATTCGCCGTTTTCGCGCCGTGCCGCGGCCACTTGCGTGCGCACGCGGATCTCCGCCCCCAGATCGGCCGCGTGCCGTGCGTTCAACGCGACCAGGCGCGCGTCGTCGACCCAGCAATCGGAATAGACGAAGCCGACGGGCACGTCCGCGCGCAGGCCGCGGCCGTAGTCGCTGCGCGGCAGATCGACTTTGGTCGAGCCCGGCAGGCGCGATTTTCGTCCCGGCGTCCAACCCAGGTGATCGTAGAGGAAAAGTCCCGCGCGGATCATCCAAACCGGGCGCAGCGAGGCGTCGTGCGGCAGGACGAAACGCATGGGCCAGACGATATGCGGCGCGCAGTCGAGCAGCACGTCGCGTTCGGCGAGCGCTTCGCGCACCAACCGGAACTCGTAATGCTCGAGATACCGCAAGCCGCCGTGGATCAGCTTGGACGAGGCCGAGGACGTCGCCGAGGCGAGGTCGTTCTGTTCGGCAAGCAGGACTTTGAGGCCGCGGCCCGCGGCGTCGCGGGCGATACCGCAGCCGTTGACGCCGCCGCCGACGATCAGAAGGTCGTAAACGGGTGATTCGGACATGACGGCGGGAGAATAGCCCGCAGTTCAGCAGCAAGACGAGACTGTTATTCGATCAAAGCTGTGGTTTATCGACGTCAGGCAGCGGCAAAAGTGCGCAACGCTGGCACAAATCACCCGTTTTCATTCAGTTGCTTCATTGCGAGCTCGTGCCTCCGCGCGCGCTCATTTTCCGATATTGCTGCTTCCCGGCCGATGTGGGATTCCACGAACTTGGAATTGGAGCCCATGGCATACATCTTCGCGACAGCTCCAAACGTAAAAAGTAAAATGCTTGCTAATACACAAATCAAAAAATCAATACTAGAGAACTCGAGTTTGAGCAGAGAAGCCACGACCTTCATGGTCCCCGCATAAATCAGCAACATGAATGCAGCGATATGAAGAACAACGCCGCCTTTTTTATCAGCTAAACGAGAAGAAATATCAACTAACCTCTCGGTTATATGCAGTGCTTGTTTAACCGTCACTGAAGCAACGTCAGTTGCGGCTGAGTTTACGGGTTTTGAGGTTGTCGTGTTAGAAACATCTGTCATATTAATTTTATATAATGAAAAACCTTTATTGTCAATTATGTTTTAGCGTCGCGTAAAACCGGCGTCGGTCAGGCAAGCTGCAAGCGACGCGTCGCGCGCGCGGATCCGCGCGGCAAGCCGCGCATAGGCGGCATCCGCGTCGCGCTGGCACGCGTCGCGCGCGATCGTCGAGATTTCGCCGCCGCAGGGGCGCGGCAGCGGCGCTGGCGGTCCCGCCGCGTCTTCGGCCCGCGCTTCGCACGCCGCGCGCGCGCTTTGAGCTTGCGGACCGCCCAGCGTCGGGTGGACCCATTCGGGCTCGGTGCTCGCGCAACCCGCCAGCAGCGGGATCAGAAGACCGAAAACTTTCCGCATTCTCGCCATGCGGGCATCATGCTAGCGCGTTCTCCTGCGCTCGGATATGAGCGGAAGCATGAAATCGATCCGGTTCCTGGTCTTCGGCATCGCGTGTGCGTTCGCGGCCCCGGCGGCGGGGCGCGATGCGACCCCCGTTTGGGACTGGCGCGGCACCTATTCGATCCTGGTCGAGAACGACAAATTCAATTCCTGGGATCAAGGCAAGCAGACCGATCGGAACTTCACCAACGGCCTGCGGATCAACTGGATGTCCGAACCGGGCCTGCGCTGGGAACCGCTGAAGGCGCTCGCCGCATGGGTGCCGGTGTTCGACGCTTCGGGCAAGACGCGCGCGGGGTTCGCGCTCGGGCAAAACATTTATACGCCCGAAGATATTTCGCGCCGCGATCTGGTGCGCACCGACCGGCCTTATTCGGGTTGGACTTATCTGGCTGCGGCGCTGACGTCGGATTTGGGCGGCGAGGGCAAAGGTCGGCTGGATACGCTCGAGTTGCAACTCGGCCTCGTCGGTCCGCAAAGCTTCGCCGAGCAGACCCAGAAGGAATGGCACAAGCTGATCGGCGCGCGGCCGCCGTTGGGCTGGAACAATCAATTGCGCAACGAGCCGGGCGTCGCATTGTTCTACGAACGCAAATGGCGGCGCCAGGAAACGCCGATCGCCAGGATCGGATGGTTGGAAATCGACGCCACGCCGCATATCGGCGGGTCGGTCGGAAACGTGTTCACCTACGCCGCCGCCGGCGCCACGTTCCGGATCGGCAACGACCTTTCCGTCGATTACGGCCCGCCGCGCATCCGACCGGGGCTGGCGGGATCGATGCACATCGATCCGCCGGCCGACGGGTTCGCGTACTACGCCTTTTTCGGGTTCGAGGGGCGGGCGGTCGCACGTGACATCACGCTCGACGGCAACACTCTGGCGCGCAGCCATTCGGTCGATCGGCGGCCCTTGGTCGGCGATCTGCAAATGGGCGTGGCCGCGTTGGTGGGGCCGATGCGCGGCACCTTCAGCTATGTGATGCGCACGCGCGAATTCGACGGCCAACGCAGCCCCGACCGCTTCGGCGCCTTGTCGATTTCGTATCGCTATTGAGGGACGGGAACGAGCCGGAAGCCCTTGTTGCGCAGACAGAAATCGCGCAAGCGCATCTCGTCGAACCAAGTGTCGTTGAACGATGGCCGCGCGGACCACGGATCGTAGGCGTAAAGCCGCCCATCGCGTCCGCGCAGGTAACTCGGCCGCGACCAGCGGTTCATCCATGCGCGCGATTGCGCTTCCGACCACGCTTGCCGGCCGCAATCGGCATATTCGGCCCCGGCTTCGGCGTCGGACAATGACGGGTGCTGCCAACGCAGCGCCGGCCCGCATGCGGCGAGCGATAAAAGGGCGGCGAGGGCGAGGATGCGGCGCAAGTTGGGTCCCGTTCGCGCCGACAACGCGAAAGGGAAGGGTTCTATTTCGACGGCCGGGAAGGGCGGATGGCTCCCTGGGCAAGATTCGAACTTGCGACCAGCCGATTAACAGTCGGCTGCTCTACCGCTGAGCTACCAGGGAACACGTCTCCGATGCGGGCGGGCTTATAGCCGAAGGCCCCGCCGCTCGCCAGTGTAAATCCGCGCTGGAGGCCGAGGGCGGAATCGAACCGCCGTATATCGGATTTGCAATCCGATGCATTACCACTTTGCTACTCGGCCGCCGACGCGAGCGCCCCATATAGGCGTGCGGCCGGTCGGGGTCAATATTCCCGCGTAACGAACCGCTTACGTACTGAAATGCGCTTTCAGTTGTCGCGTGTTGCGGAGCACCATATATATGGGGACGTTAACGTATTCGCCCTCGGGGGGCCCTATCGCCATGGATTTCGCCGAACGCCGCCGCAATATGGTCGAAGGCCAGCTGCGCACGAATAAGGTGATCGACGAGCGCCTGATCGCCGCGATGGGGCGGGTCGAGCGCGAGAAATTCGTACCCGCGCGGCTGGCCGGGGTCGCCTATGTCGACGAGGATATCGCGCTGGGCGGGGGAAAGTATCTGATGGAGCCGATGGTCTTCGCCCGCTTGGTGCAGGCCCTGGCGCTGAACCCCGGCGAGCGCGTGCTGGTCGTCGGCGATTTCTCCGGTTATGCGGCGGCGGTTTTGCGCGAAATGGGCGTGGGTTTGGCCTCCGACGCGGACGAATCCCCCGTCGATGCGGTCTTGTTCGCCGGCGCGGTGGGCGAGTTGCGAGGCCGTTACGCGGATCGCCTGACCGAAGGCGGTCGTATGGCGGCGGTGGTCGTGGAACCGGGCGAGCCCGGTCGTGCCACGTTGTGGCGAAAAATCGGCGGCGCGCTTTCGAGCCTCGTGATGTTCGACGCGGCGACACCCGTTCTGCCCGGCTTCGAAAAAACCCCGAGCTTCGTGCTTTGAGCGACCATCCGTTGCAAATCGGCGTCGACGACTTAAAGGCGTGGCGCGCGGAAGGCCGGCAAGTCTGCGTGCTCGATGTGCGCGAGACTTGGGAGTACGAAATTTGCCGAATCGAAGGTAGTTTGAACATTCCAATGGCGACGGTGCCCGAGTCGCTCGACCGCCTGCCGCCGGAGGGTCAGATCGTCGTCGTGTGCCATCACGGCGGCCGCTCGATGCGGGTCGTTTCCTGGTTGCGTTCGCAAGGCGTGGATCGGGCGATCAATCTGGCGGGTGGCGTCGATCAATGGGCCGAGCGGGTCGAGCCCGGCATGCAACGGTATTGAGGCGGAGAAGGGGATTTCATGACGCGGCGCGGGACGTTTTTGAAGGGCACGACGGCGACGGCGGTATTGGCCGCTTTCCTGGCGCTGGCCACGCCGGCGGGCGCCCAGTCGATCGAGGAAGCGCTGGCCAACGCCTATCGCACCAATCCCGAATTGCTCGCCCAACGCGCGGCGTTGCGCGCGACCGACGAAACCGTTCCGCAGGCGCTGTCGCAGTGGCGCCCGTCGATCACGTTGTCGGGCAACACCGGCCGGGCGCGGGATTTCTCGTCCTCGACGACGACCAATTTCGGTGCCAACGGCTCGCGCGACCAAACGACAACCGAAAACGAGCGCGTGCGCACGCCGATGTCGGCGACGCTGACGCTGACCCAGCCTCTTTATCGCGGCGGCCGTTCGACGGCCGAACTCGCGCGCGCGGAAGCCAACGTTTCGGCCGGGCGCGCGCAACTCGACGCGATCGAACAGCGCGTGCTGCTCGATACGGCGACCGCCTACATCAATCTCGCCCAGGCCTTCGCGGTGCTGGAACTGAACATCAACAACGTGCAGGTTCTCCAGCGCCAGTTGGACGCCGCGCGCGACCGCTTCCAAGTCGGCGAAATCACCCGCACGGACGTCAGCCAGGCGGAATCCCGCCTCGCACAGGCGCAAGCGAGCCGCACGCGCTCGGAAGGCGACGTTGCCACCGCGCGCGCCACCTTCCTGCGTACGGCGGGCGTGGAAGCCGGGCGCGTGCGCGTGCCGGCCGTGCCGCGCGGCATTCCGGGTACGGAGGCCGACGCGCGCGCGATGGCGCAGACCGTGAACCCCAACGTCGTCCAGGCGCGCTTCGCCCACGACGCGGCCTCCCAGGATGTGGCGCTGGTCGAAGGCGAGCAATTGCCGACCGTCGCTTTGCAGGCCGACGCGATCAAGGCGCGCGAGACCCAAACGCGCGGCGTCACGCGCGATACGGTCGATTTGTTGCTGACGTTCTCGGTGCCGATCTATCAGCAGGGCGCGACCGACGCGCGCGTGCGCGGCGCCAAGCAGACCCAAGGCCAGCGCCGGACGCAAATCGACGTCGCCACGCGCCAAGCGGTCGACGACGCGACACGCGGCTGGCAGCAATTGCAGACCGCGCGCGCGCAGATCGGGTCCTTCACAGCGCAGATCCGCGCCAACGAAATCGCGCTCGAGGGCGTCGAGCAGGAAGCCCGCGTGGGGTCGCGCACCGTTCTCGACGTGCTGAACGCCGAGCAGGAATTGCTCAACAGCCGCGTGAGCCTGGTGCAAGCCCAGCGGGACGAAGTGCTGGCCGCCTTCCAACTGCTGTCGGCTGTGGGCCGGCTGCGGGCGAGCGAGTTGGGCCTGCCGGTTGAGATCTACGATCCGGCCGCCAACCTCGGCGCCGTACGTGGCCGGTGGCGGGGTAACGACATACCGGGCGAGTGAGCAGGGGGCCTGCGCGGGGGCCGAAGCCGCCGCCGGGTTTATCTCTGGCGTCCGGCCGGGGCCTCGCTTAATCTCATGTCCCGGAATGGCTTAGCGACGATTCGCGAGGCCTCAGCGCGTGTGAAGGCGTTTGGATCGAAACGACGATGACGGATCCGAAAAATCAGCAAGAACCGTCGATGGAGGAAATCCTCGCCTCCATCCGTCGTATCATTTCCGAAGATGGCGACGCGGGCAAAACCCCGCCGGCGGCCCCTGCCGCTGAGGCTGCACCGCCGCCGCCACCGCCACCACCTCCGCCTGCTGCGGCACCGCCCCCGCCGCCGCCGCCGCCCCCTCCGCCGCCGATGGCGGAACCCGAGCCGATGCCCGAACCCGAGCCGATGCCGGAGTTCGAGCCCGAGCCTGCGATGGAGATGGCGCCACCTCCGCCGCCTCCGCCCCCGCCGCCGCCACCACCGCCCCCGCCGCCGCGTCCGCGCATGGCGATGCCGGAGCCCGAGCCCATCGACGACGTTCTGGAACTGACCAACGTCGTGGACAAGCCGCCGCCGGTGATGGCGGGCGAGCCCAATCGTTTGATGTCCGACGATGCCGCGAACAAGGCGTCGGAATCCTTGCAGGGGTTGCAGGCGCGCGTGCCGCGCAATCTGCTGCTGGGCAATTCGGACCTGACGATCGAGGATCTCGTGCGCGCCGAACTGCGCCCGATCCTCAAGGCGTGGCTCGACCAGTATCTGCCCGATTTGGTCGAGCGTATGGTCCAGCGCGAAATCCGCCGGATCACCCGTGAATCTCAGGACTATTGAGCGTTCGGCGCTGTCCGTCTAAACACGGCGCACCATGACCGACGCATCGACCGAAGGGACCGCCGCCGGCGGCCTCGCCAAAACCTTTTCGCCCGCCGACATCGAAGCGCGCCGCTACGCCGCGTGGGAGGCCTCGGGCGCGTTCGCGGCCGACCTGGCGTCCGGCAAAACGCCCTACACGATCATGATGCCGCCGCCCAACGTCACGGGCTCGCTGCATATGGGTCACGCGCTGACGTTCACGATCCAGGACGCGCTGATCCGCTTCCAGCGCATGCGCGGCCGCGATGCGCTGTGGCAGCCGGGCACGGACCATGCGGGCATCGCCACCCAGATGGTCGTCGAGCGGCGTCTGGCCGAGCGCGGCACGTTTCTCGACCGCGGCGGCGTCGCGCCGAAATCGAATGCGGTTCTGATCGGGCGCGACAAGTTCCTCGAGGAAGCTTGGGCGTGGAAAGGCGAAAGCGGTGGTACGATCACGCGCCAATTGCGCCGTTTGGGCGCCTCGCCCGATTGGGCGCGCGAACGCTTCACGATGGACGAGGGGCTTTCGCGCGCCGTGCTCAAGGTGTTCGTCGAACTGCACCGACAGGGGCTGATTTATCGCGACAAGCGCTTGGTCAATTGGGACCCCAAGCTGCACACGGCGATTTCCGACCTGGAAGTCGAGCAGCGGGAGATCAAGGGCCAACTCTGGCACTTCAAGTACCCGATCGAAGGCGAACGCGACCGCTACATCGTCGTGGCGACGACGCGGCCCGAAACCATGCTGGGCGACACGGGCGTCGCGGTGCATCCGGACGATCCGCGTTTCAAGGATTTGGTCGGCAAGCACGCGATCCTGCCGATCGTCGGACGCCGCATTCCGATCGTCGCGGACGAGTATTCCGATCCCGAGAAGGGGACGGGTGCCGTCAAGATCACGCCCGCGCACGACTTCAACGACTTCGAAGTCGGCCGCCGCCATAAGCTTGCCATGATCAACGTCCTCGACAAGGACGCGCACATCGCGGGCGACGTGCCCGAGCGCTTCCGGGGCATGGAGCGCTACGGCGCGCGCAAGGCGGTCGTGGCGGAGATGGAGGGCTTGGGGCTGCTCGAGAAGGTCGAGGCGCACACGCACATGGTCCCGCACGGCGACCGCTCGGGCGTGGCGCTGGAGCCCTGGCTGACCGACCAGTGGTACGTCGACGCGGCGACGCTCGCCAAGCCGGCCATCGAAGCGGTCGAAAAGGGCCATACGGTGTTCGTGCCCAAGCAGTGGGAGAACACGTATTACGAGTGGATGCGCAACATCCAGCCGTGGTGCGTGAGTCGCCAGCTGTGGTGGGGCCATCAAATCCCGGCGTGGTACGCCCCCGACGGCACGCCCTTCGTCGCCGAGAGCGAGGACGAGGCGTTGGCCGCCGCGCGCGCGCGGTTCGGCGCCGACGTGACGCTGACGCGCGACCCCGACGTCTTGGACACTTGGTTCAGTTCTGCGCTGTGGCCGTTCTCGACGCTCGGTTGGCCCGACCAAACCGCGCATCTCGCGCGCTATTACCCCGGCGACGTGCTCGTCACCGGCTTCGACATCATCTTCTTCTGGGTCGCGCGAATGATGATGATGGGCATCCATTTCGGCAATCCCGGCAAACCGCTGGCCGAACGCGTGCCCTTCAAGACCGTCTACATCCACGCGCTGGTCCGCGACGAACGCGGGCAGAAGATGTCCAAGTCCAAGGGCAACATCATCGATCCCCTGGAACTGATCGACAAATACGGCGCGGACGCGCTGCGCTTCACATTGTGCGCGCTGGCGGCCCAAGGGCGCGACGTGAAGCTCGCCACCGCCCGCGTCGAAGGCTATCGGAACTTCGTCACCAAGCTGTGGAACGCGTGCCGGTACGCGGCGATGAACGGCTGCGCGCCGGTCGCGGGTTTCGATCCCGCGCGCGTGACGCTGACCGTCGACAAATGGCTCATGGGCGAACTCGCCAAGTGCGCGAAGGGCGTCACGGCCGCGCTCGACGCCTATCGATTCAACGAGGCGGCGGAGACGCTTTACCGCTTCGTGTGGGGCACGTTCTGCGACTGGTATCTCGAATTCTCGAAGCCGTTGCTGCAGACGGGCGGCGAGGCCGAGAAGGCCGAGGTGCGCGCGACGACGGCGTTTTGCATCGGCCAGGTCCTCAAGCTCCTGCACCCGCTCGCCCCTTACGTGACCGAGGAACTGTGGGAGGCGCTGGGCTTCAAGCAGGGCGCGCGGATGCTGCTCGTCGAAACCTGGCCCGAGTTCGCACCCGGTCTGGGCGACGCCGCGGCCGAGGCGGAGATGAACTGGATCGTCGAGGCGATTTCCGGCGTGCGCGCGTTGCGCGCGGAGATGAACGTGCCGCAAGGCGCCAAGATCGCGCTGCTCCATCGCGACGCCGACGAAACCGCGCGCGCGCGCCTCGCGCGGCACGAGGGGTTGATCAGGACCCTCGCGCGCGTCGAGAGCGTCGCCGCCGAAACCGGCGGGCCGACCAAGGGCGGTGCGCCGGTGGCGCTTTCGGGCGCGACGCTGGTGTTGCCGCTGGCCGGGGTCATCGACGCCGGCGCGGAGCGCAAGCGCCTGGAGAAGGAGATCGCCAAGCTCGACGGCGAAATCGCCAAGACCGCGAAGAAACTCGCCAACCCCGATTTCGTCGCGAAGGCCGATCCCGAAGCCGTCGAAGACCAGCGCGAACGCCAGGCCGAAGCCGAAGCGGCACGCGCGCGACTGGCGGCGGCACTGGACCGGCTGAAGGAAATCTGACCGCATGACCGCCGGCGGCCCGCGACGCGCGACGCTGGCGTTCATCTTCACCAGCGTGGCGCTGGACGTGCTGGCGCTGGGCGTGATGATCCCGGTTCTGCCCAAGCTGGTCGTCGAGTTGACCGGCGGGGAGACCGCGCACGCGGCCGAGATCTATGGGCTGTTCGCCACATTGTGGGCGGTCATGCAGTTCCTCGCCCAGCCGTTGCTCGGCGCGCTGTCGGACCGGATCGGGCGGCGGCCGGTGATTCTTGCGGCCAATGTGGGCCTGGCTCTCGACTACGTATTGATGGCGCTGGCGCCCAGCGTGGGATGGCTATTCGTCGGGCGCGCAATCTCCGGCTTTTTCGCGGGCGGGGGTGCGGCCGCCCAAGCCTATATCGCCGACGTGACGCCGCCCGAAAAGCGCGCGCGCGGCTATGGATTGGTCGGGGCGGCGTTCGGGCTCGGCTTCGTGCTGGGGCCCGCCTTGGGCGGTTTGCTGGGAAGCGTCGATCCGCGGCTGCCCTTCTGGACGGCGGCCGCACTGGGTTTCGCCAATTTCCTGTTCGGGGTGTTCGTCCTGCCCGAATCATTGCCGCGCGAAAGGCGCACGCCGGTCTTCGAATGGCGCCGGGCCAATCCGATCGCCGCCTTCGCGTTCCTCGGCGCGACGACGGGCTTGGGATCGCTTGCGCTCGCGCATTTCCTCCAGAAGCTCGCGCATGTCGCGTTGCCCGCGACGTTCGTGCTTTACGCCCATCACCGCTATGGCTGGGACGATCTGCGCGTCGGCGCCGCGCTGGCGGCGGTCGGCCTCGTTTCGGCGATCGCGCAAGGCGCGCTGGTCGGCCCGGCGCGTGCCCGATTGGGCGAACGCGGTCTCGCCGTGTTGGGCTTCACGGTGGGGGCCGCAAGTTTCCTGCTGTCGGGCCTGGCGGCGGAGGAACTGTTCTTCGCGCTCGCCATTCCGCTGATGGGATTGTGGAGCCTCGCGGCGCCTGCCGTGACGGGGCTTGCGTCCCAACGCGTGGCCGCGGACGCGCAAGGCCGCTTGCAGGGGGCTCTTGGCGGGCTCGGCGGGGTTGCGGGTATCGTCGGCCCGGGCCTGTTCACACTGGCGTTCGCGCGCGGGATCGACGGCTCGTTGGGGCTCGAGATTCCGGGGATCGCGTTCTTCGCCAGTGCGGCGATGCTGCTTGCGGCGGCGTTCGTCGTCGCGCGGCGCGTTCAATCCGCGTCGTCGGCCGGAATGCGATAGGCGTCCAGCGTCGCGCGCGCGGGTCCGATCTGCGCCCAGCGTTCGCATGCGAAGCGCAGTGCCACGAACGCGCAAGTCGGGAACTTGGCTTCGATGCGCGCGCGCGCGGTCGTCTCGGCCGGCGGGATCAGCCGCAATGCGATGTCTTCGAGACCCGGATTATGCGCGACGATCATCACCGCCTGGGGCAGGGGGTCGCGGTTGTCGAGTTCGGCGAGGCGGGCCAACATCGCCTCGGCCTCGGCAAGGTAAAGCCGCCGCTCGATCGATAACTCGGGCGCCGAACCAAAGCCGTCCTGCACCAGGGCCAGCGTTTGCCGGGTGCGCAAGGCCGCCGAGCAAAGGACAAGGTCGGGGGTAAAGTCGCGCGGTTTCAGCCACTTGGCGAGCGCCTCGGCGGCTTTTCGGCCGCGCTTGTTGAGGTCGCGCGCGAAATCGTCGACGAAGGCGTTCGCCCACGAGGATTTCGCGTGCCGCAGCAGAAAAAGACGCTTGGGTTTCAAAAAGTTGACACCGTTCGGGCAGTAGAGTCGCGGTCCCGTGATAACATATTCGGTCCGGCGGTCGCGACCGTCGGCCAAAGGAGCGATGACAGTGGACGGCGACACCCAGCCCCGTGACCGCGTATCGGCGAGCGAACCGGCCGAAGGCCGCTACATCAACCGCGAACTGTCCTGGCTCGCGTTCAACGAACGCGTGATCGAGGAGTGCGCGAACGCGCGCCATCCGCTGCTCGAACGCTTGCGTTTCCTGTCGATCTCGGCGTCGAACCTCGACGAGTTCTACATGGTCCGCGTCGCGGGCCTCAAAGGCCAGGTGGCGGCGGGCGTGACCACGCCGTCGGACGACGGCCAGGCCCCCGCGCAAGCGCTCGCCGCGATCAATCGGCGCGCGGGCCAGTTGATGGCCGCCCAGCAGAAGGTCTGGATGGCGCTGGTCGACGAGTTGCGCGCGGCGGGCGTTTCGGTCGTCCACGCGCCCGATCTTTCCGAGGACGATCGCGATTGGCTCAGCCAGCGCTTCAAGGAAGCGATCTTCCCGATCCTGACGCCGCTCGCGGTGGACCCGGCCCACCCGTTTCCGTTCATCCAGAACAAGGGGCTGGCACTGGTCGCGCGCCTCGTCGCGCGCGCCGACGGCCGCGTGCTGCAGGCGCTGATCCCGGTTCCCCAGCAGGTCGAACGCTTCGTGCGCCTGCCCGGGGATACGCTGCGCTTCATCCCGGTCGAGGAAACGATCGCCCTGCACCTGGAGACGCTGTTCCCCGGCTTCGAGGTCAAGGCGGTCGGACGCTTCCGGTTGCTGCGCGATTCGGAAATGGAGATCGACGAGGAAGCCGAAGATCTCGTGCGCGTGTTCGAAAGCGCGCTCAAACGCCGCCGGCGGGGGGAGGTGATCCGCCTCGCCATCGACGCGGACATGCCCGAGGATCTGCAGAGCTTCGTCCTCGACGAGTTGCAGGTGAAGCCCGAGGATTGCTTCCGACTGCGCGGCATGCTCGGCATGGCGGACCTCAAGCAGCTTGTCGTGGCCGAGCGCGCGGATCTGCTGTTCGCGCCCTACAACCCGCGCTTCCCCGAGCGGATCCGCGATTTCGGCGGCGATTGCTTCGCCGCGATCCGGCACAAGGACATCGTCGTCCATCACCCGTACGAAAGCTTCGACGTCGTCGTCCAGTTCCTGCGCCAGGCGGCGCGCGACCCGGCCGTCGTCGCGATCAAGCAGACGCTCTACCGCACCTCCGACAATTCGCCCATCGTGCGCGCGCTGGTCGAAGCGGCGGAGAGCGGCAAGTCCGTCACGGCGATGGTGGAACTCAAGGCGCGCTTCGACGAGGAGGCGAACATCCGCTGGGCGCGCGATTTGGAGCGCGCCGGCGCGCAGGTCGTGTACGGGTTCATCGATCTGAAGACGCACGCCAAGATTTCCTACGTCGTGCGCCGGGAGGGCGCGGCGCTGCGCTCCTACGTGCATTTCGGCACCGGGAACTACCACCCGATCACCGCGCGCATCTATACGGACCTGTCGTTCTTCTCCTGCGATCCGGGGCTGTGCTCGGACGCGGCGCGGCTGTTCAACTACATGACCGGCTACGCCAAGCCCGAGGCGATGGACAAGCTCGCCTTCGCCCCGCTGACCCTGCGCGCGACGCTGACGCGCCTGATCGACGCCGAGATCGGCCACGCCAAGGCCGGCCGGCCGGCGGCGATCTGGGCGAAGATGAACGCGCTGGTCGACGTGAAGATCATCGACAAGCTTTACGAGGCGAGCCAAGCCGGCGTGCAGGTCGATCTGGTGATCCGGGGCATTTGCTGCCTGCGCCCGGGCGTGCCGGGCCTGTCGGAGAACATCCGCGTGCGCAGTCTCGTGGGCCGGTTCCTGGAGCACACGCGTCTCGTCTGCTTCGGCAACGGGTTCGGTTTGCCGCACGCGCAATCGAAGGTCTTCATTTCCTCGGCCGACTGGATGCCCCGCAACCTCGACTGGCGCGTGGAGACCTTCGTGCCGATCGAAAATCCGACGGTCCACGAGCAGATCCAGGACCAGATCATGGTGGCGAATCTGCGCGACGTCGCGCAGACTTGGACTCTGGATTCGCGCGGGGAATATGTCCGTTTGCCGTGCGGGCCCGACGCGTTCTCCGCGCACGAGTTCTTCATGACCAATCCCTCGCTCTCCGGCCGCGGCAAAGCTTTGCGCAAGGCCGACAAGTCAAAGCCCAAGGGGCCCTCGAAAGCCTGATGATCTCGGCGCGCGCGAAGGGGACGGCTTCCATCGATCGACGTCCCGTCGCCGTCGTCGATATCGGATCGAATTCGATCCGATTGGTCGTCTTCGACGGCACCAGCCGCGTGCCGCTGCCGTTGTTCAACGAAAAGGTTCTGTGCGGGCTCGGCAAGGGGCTCGAACGGACCGGGCGCCTCGATGAGACGGGTGTCGAACAGGCGCTCGTCAATTTGCGCCGTTTTGCCGACATCGCGCGCGCGATGGGCGTGCGCAAGACCTTCGCGCTCGCCACCGCCGCGTGCCGGGACGCCGCCAACGGCCCCGAATTCGTCGCGGCGGTGCGCAAACGCACCGGCCTGCCGGTCAAGATCCTGTCGGGCGCGGAGGAGGCGCGCGTCTCCGCCCTCGGCGTGATCGCGGGCACGCCCGACGCCGAAGGGGCGATGGGCGATTTGGGCGGCGGCAGTCTCGAACTCGTGGCGTTGGGCAAAGGCAAGCCCGCCGGGCACGCGACGCTGCCGTTCGGGCCGCTGCGGCTGCGCGAATACGCCGAAAAAGGCCGAGGCCGGCTGAAGGACATGCTCGACGAGCGGCTGAAGGCGCTCGACTTCCTCGATAGGGGCCGCGACGGCGAGTTCTACGCCGTGGGCGGGGCTTGGCGCGCGCTTGCCAAGCTGCACATGGCCCATGCCAACTATCCGCTCGAAATCATCCATCACTATTCGATCCCGCGCGACCGGGCGATCGACTTCCTGGACGTCGTGGCCACGCAAAGCCGCGCGTCGCTCGAAGGCTTCCCGGGCATTTCGCGCAAGCGTCTCGAGACGCTGCCGCTGGCCGCAACGGTGCTCGAACGACTGTTGCGGCGTATGAAGCCCGAACGGCTCGTCTTTTCCGCCTACGGCTTGCGCGAAGGGTGCCTTTACGATTCGCTGCCGCCCGCGCTCAAGCGCACGGATCCGTTGCTCTCCGGAGTGGCGGCCATCGCGGCGCAGAACCGGCGCTACCGCGTGACCGCGGACGAATTGCATCGCTGGGTCGAGCCCGTCTTCAAGGACAAGGCGAACGCGCGGCTTCGACTTGTCGCCTGCCATCTTTCCGATCTCGCCTGGAGCGAGCATCCCGACCATCGCGGGGAGATCGCCTATCGCCGCGCGCTGTTCATGCCCGTGGCGGGTATCGACCATCCGGGCCGGGCTTACGTGGCGCTGGCGCTTTACGCCCGTTACGACGGCGAGCCGGGCGGGGAGATCGCGCAGATCGCCTGGCGCCTGCTCGACGAAACGCGGCTGCGCGATGCGTTCCGGCTGGGGCTTGCGTTGCGCGTGGCCTATCGCCTGTCGGGCGGGGCTTCGTCGGTTTTGGCGCGCACGCGCCTCAAGCTCGACGGGCGCGATTTGGTTCTCGAAGTGCCCAAGCGCGACGCCGGGATGGTCGGCGAGGTCGTCGGCCGGCGGCTCGAAGCGCTGGCCACCGCCCTCGACAAGCGTGCGGTCGTCCGTCCGCGATGAAGCGCATCGTGCCGATTTTGCTGGCGGCGACGCTCGCCGCTTGCGCCGCCCGGCCGCCCGCGCCGATCGCGCGGCCGGTCGGCCCGGAACCGTTCGGCGCCGTTTTGCTCGTGCCCGGCTGCGGCGGCGCCGGTGCGCACACCGAACGCGCGGCGCGCGAATTGGTGGCGGCCGGGTTCGCGGTGGGCCAGATCGACGCGGGCGTTTGTTCGGCCGATGCCCGCGCCGCGACACCCGCGATCCGGCGCGAATTCGCGCGCCTGGCGGCGTTGCCCGGTGTGGATCGGGCGCGGCTGCATCTGGTCGGATGGTCGGAAGGCGGGGCGGGGGTGATGGCCGCTTTGGCCGAAATCGGCGCAAGGTCGGCGGCAGCGTTCTATCCCGCGTGCGCCAATGTCGCCGCCTGGCGGGCCAGCGCACCGTTCCTGATGATCCTGGCCGAGAACGACACCGTGACACCGCCCGCAGCGTGCCTCGACCTTATGGAACGCACGCCCGGGGCCGAGAACGTGCTCGCGGTTCGCTATGGGGGTGTCGCGCATGGCTTCGACAATTCCGGGCAATCCGGCGCCGCTGCCGCCCCCTGGACGTTCTGGCGTCTCACCCCCAATGGGGGCTACAACCCGGCCGTACGCGATGCCGCGCTGCTCGATTTACGAATATTTCTAGATGGTTCTAACCAGAAATGACCATTTTACTTTAATCTCGTTTTTGGCCGTCGCGGCTTGCGGACCGGAGAAAAGCGGCCTAAGTTGTCGAGTGTTCCGGTTCGGAGGGTTCGGGTATGGCCGCGAGTTCGATCTCCAACAGCCAGTTTTCGCCGACGAGCCAGCTCTCGCAGCTGGAGACGCGGCAGCCGTCGACCGAGCAGCCCGCCCCCAGCGAGCGCGCGCGTCCGCAATTGGGGTCCGCCGCGGTCGAATTGACGGCCCCGCCGGCCGATTCCGGTCGCGGCCGGAACGTCGACGTGGTCGCCTAGGCGCCGAACCGGCGTCACCGAAAATTCGGGATGAAGGGCGTCACGCTGCGCACGGCGCGCGTGGTCTTGCGCCCGTGGACGGCGGACGATCGTGTCCCGTTCGCCGCGATGAACGCAGACCCCGAGGTCCGGCGATTCTTCCCGTCGCTGCTGACGCGCGCGCAGAGCGACGCGAGCGCGGATTTTCTGGCCGGACAGTTCGAGCGCACCGCTTATGGCCCGTGGGCCGTTGAAATTCCCGGCGTGACCCCGTTCGCGGGCTTCGTCGGCGTGTGGGAAACGGCAGCCGACATGCGGCCCCTCGGGCGGGTTGAAATCGGTTGGCGGCTGGCGCGCGCGCAATGGGGGCGGGGTTATGCGACCGAGGGAGCCCGCGCGGCGCTCGACTTCGCTTTCGGCCCCGGCGGCCTCGATGCGCTGGTTGCGTTCGTGGCGCCGGGCAACCACGCGTCGCGCGCGGTGATGGACCGGATCGGATTGATCGAGGATCCGGATGCCGCTTTCGACCATCCGCGCTTGCCCGAGGGCCACGCGCTTCGCCGGCATTTGCTGTATCGCGCGACGCGCGCGACGTTCAGGCCTTCGTCGCCCCGTCCAGGCGCATCAGCACGATCCGCTTGCCCTTGAGCGTGAAGCCGAGGCGCCCGGCCTTGAGGTCGATGGCCGCTTCGCCGAACACCTCGCGCCGCCAGCCGTTCAGCGCGGGAATATCGTCCCCGTCGTCGGCCGCGATGCGTTCGAGCTCGGCCGTCGTCGCGACAAGCTTTTGCGCGACGCCGTGCTCCTCGCACTTCATTTTCAGCAGGACCTTGAGCAACTCGACGATCGGCCCCAAGCCGGGCGGCAGGTCGTGCTGATCGGGCAGGGACGGCGCTTCGGCCGCGGGTACGGCAAGGCCCCGCTTGACCGCTTCGAGCAATTCCTGGCCCAAGCGGCCTTCGGCGAACCCGCGGTTGATGCCGCGCATGCGCGCCAAGTCTTCGAGCGTCGCGGGCGTGTGCGCGGCCACGTCCAGGATCGTCTCGTCGCGCACGACGCGGTTGCGCGGCGTGTCGCGGCGTTGGGCTTCGCGTTCGCGCCAGGCGCAGGCTTCCTTTAGCACGGCCAGGAAGCGCGGCTTGGCTCCGCGCGGCTTCAGGCGCCGCCAAACCTCGTCGGGGTCGATCCGATAGGTTCCGGGGTCCATCAGGATCGCCATTTCCTCGGCAAGCCAATGGGCCCGGCCGCTGGTCGCAAGCTTGCGCGCCAGCGCCTCGTAGGCCGGACGCAGATGCGTCACGTCCGACAGCGCGTAGCTGATCTGCCGCTCCGACAAGGGCCGCGCGGCCCAATCGGTGAAGCGCACCGACTTGTCGATCCGCGCGCGGGACAGTTGGGCGGCCAAATTCTCGTAGCTGACCTGTTCGCCGAACCCGCAGACCATCGCGGCGACTTGGGTGTCGAACAGCGGGGCGGGCACGCGGCCCGTCAGGTTATGGAAGATCTCCAGATCCTGGCGCGCGGCGTGGAAGACCTTCAGCACGGCCGGGTTGTCCATCAGCGCCAGCAGCGGCGACAGATCGATGCCCGGCGCGAGCGCGTCGATCACGGCCGCATCCTCGTCGCCGGCGACTTGGACCAGGCACAGTTGCGGGTAGTAGGTCTTGTCGCGCATGAATTCGGTGTCGACGGTCACGTAGCTCGACCGCGACACCCGGGCGCAAAACGCCGCCAATGCGGCGGACTCGACGATAGGGGCCATGTCCTTGTTTAGCCTCGCGTCTTGGCGCCAACAAGGGCCGCGTTAGCGGTTGACAAACGCCGCCCGAAATGGGCCATTACCCGCCGTTTTGTTTCACGGAGAGTCGAAGCGATGCACGCCTACCGCTCGCATACTTGCGGCCAATTGCGCGCCTCGGACGTCGGCGCGCGAGTGCGCCTGTCCGGCTGGGTCCACCGCAAGCGCGACCACGGCAATCTGCTGTTCGTGGACCTTCGCGACCATTACGGCCTGACGCAATGCGTGCTCGACACCGAAAGCCCGGTGTTCAAGACCGTCGAGGGCTTCCGCCCCGAAAGCGTCGTCACGTTCACCGGCAAGGTCGTGGCGCGCGAGCCGTCGACCGTGAACGCCAAGCTGCCGACGGGCGAGATCGAAGTCCGCATCGAGGAAGCGACGCTGCAATCCGCGTCCGAAGTGCTGCCCTTCCAGGTGGCGCAGGAAGGCGACTACCCCGAGGACATGCGCCTGAAGTACCGGTTCCTGGACCTGCGCACCGAGCGCCTGCACGCGAACATCGTGCTGCGTTCGCAGGTGATCGCGTCCATCCGCCGCCGGATGATCGAGCAGGGCTTCACCGAGTTCCAGACGCCGATCCTGACCTCGTCCTCCCCCGAGGGCGCGCGCGACTACCTGGTGCCCTCGCGCCTGCACCCGGGCAAGTTCTATGCGCTGCCGCAGGCCCCGCAGCAATTCAAGCAGTTGCTGATGGTCTCGGGCTTCGACCGCTACTTCCAAATCGCGCCGTGCTTCCGCGACGAGGACGCGCGCGCCGACCGCTCGCCCGGCGAGTTCTATCAGCTCGATTTCGAAATGAGCTTCGTCACCCAGGAGGACGTGTTCGCCGCGATCGAACCCGTGCTCGGCGGCGTGTTCGAGGAATTCTCGCGCGGCCGCGGCGTCACCAAGCCGCCGTTTCCGCGCATCCCGTTCGACGAGGCGATGCTCAAATACGGCTCCGACAAGCCGGATCTGCGCAACCCCTTGGTCATCGCCGATGTGGGCGAGGTTTTCGCCGGGTCCGACTTCAAGGTGTTCGCGGGTATCGTCGCCGCGGGCGGCGTCGTGCGTGCGATCCCCGCGCCGAAGACCGCCGATCGGCCGCGCTCGTTCTTCGACAAGATGAACGCGTGGGCGCAAGGCGAGGGGGCTCCCGGCCTCGGCTACATCGTGTTCGAGGGCGACGCGGCCAAGGGTCCGATTGCCAAGTTCCTCAACGAGGAACGCCTGGCGAAGTTGAAGGCGCTGGCCGGCGTGGGCGCGGGCGACGCGGTGTTTTTCGTCGCCGACAAGAAGGCGCTGGCCGCGGCCAAGCTTGCGGGCGCCGCGCGCAAGAAGCTGGGCGAGGAGCTCGAACTCATCAAGGCCGGCGAATTCCGCTTCTGCTGGATCGTCGATTTCCCGATGTACGAGCTCAACGAGGACACTGGCAGGATCGAATTCAGCCACAACCCGTTCTCGATGCCCCAAGGCGGGCTCGAAGCGCTGACGACCAAGGACCCGCTGACGATCAAGGCCTTCCAGTACGACATCGTTTGCAACGGCGTCGAATTGTCCTCGGGTGCCATCCGCAACCATCTGCCCGAGATCATGTACAAGGCCTTCGAAATCGCCGGCTACACCCAAGCGGACGTCGAAAACCGCTTCGGGGGCATGCTCAACGCGTTCAAATTCGGCGCGCCGCCGCATGGCGGTTCGGCGCCCGGCATCGACCGGATCGTAATGCTGCTCGCCGACGAACCGAACATCCGCGAGGTGGTCGCGTTCCCGATGACCCAGGGCGCGATCGACCTGCTGATGCAGGCCCCGAACACGGTCGACCCCGCGCGCCTCAAGGAACTCCACATCAAGCCCGACCTGCCGCCGGTCAAAAAGAAGGATTGAACGCGGTCGGCGCGGTTCACCGCGTCGGCGCCGCTTTGCCGACGTCCGACACGCGGTTTTCGGATGGGCTGAGCCCGGCCCGAAGCGGTATCGCGTCGTATGTCGACCAACCGCGACGTTATGCGCCGTCGAGTTCCCAAACCCGCGTGTGATCGCCCGCGCGCGATTTCACGACGACGCGCACCCGCTCGGTCACGCCGCCGCCTTCGGCCGGCTCGCGTTCGAGGATCAGCAGCGTATGGTCGGGGTGCTCGGCGAGTTCGGCCGCGTAGGTCAGTTCCTCGCGCGCGGCGCGCGCGGCCGTCAGCACGTCGGGCGCGCCGTACGCCTCGACGAAATGGGCCGCGAGCTTGCGCACGCACGCCTCGAATTCCGCCTCGGCGACGCCGATCGCCTCGACGATCGTCGCATCGCCGAACCCATCGAGACCCAGCCACGCGCTTTTGAACGCCACGCGCGCTTTTTTGTCCAGCGTGGCGGGATCGACGCCGGCGAAGCGGAACGCGGCCGGGATCGCCCATTCGCCGGGTTCGGCCGGTCGGGCGAAGACTTTGGTATCGGAACTGTCCAGACGGACGACGCGCGGCAACTTCATGACACTCGATGCGACTGGTGAGGGCGGGTGGGAAGAAAGGACGACCGACCTGGATCATAGACCCCGAAAACGCCATATTCATCGGCGAACGTCGTTCCGTCGCATTTTCCGGAGTTCCCATGCGGAATCTGGTGCTTTTCCTCGTCGCACTGCTGTTCGCGCTGCCCGCGCAAGCGCAAAATCTGGCGCCGCATCGGGCGGCCTATACGCTTTCTTTGGGCGACAACCGCGGGCAGGTCGCTGCCCTCGAAGGACTGCTGGCGATCGATTGGTCGGAGACCTGCCAGGGCTACACGCTCAACCAGCGCATGCGCTTTCGGATGAGCACAGCCGAGGAGGGGGCGGTCGAGAACGACATCGTCTTCTCGTCGCTCGAATCGAAGGACGGACGGAATTATCGCTTTTCGCTGGTGACCTCGCGCGACGGGTCGGTCGTCGAGGAATTGCGCGGCAACGCGATCCTCGACCCCGACAAGGGCGGCAAGGCGTTCTTCACGACGCCGGATGTCGAGATGGATCTGCCGCCGGGCACAATGTTCCCGACCGCCCACTCGCTGCTGTTGCTCAACCTGGCCGAGGGCGGGGAGCGCGTGATCGCGCGCGCCGTTTTCGATGGGGCGACGCTCGACGGGGCCTTGGACGTCACCGCGTTCGTGTCGAACAAACTCGCCCCCGAGGCGGCGCTGGGCGCGCGCACGCCGCCCATCGGCAATCGGCCGTCCTGGCGCGTCCGCATGGCCTATTTCAACCCCGACGAGCGGACGGGCACGCCGCAGTACGAAACCTCGATGCGTATGCTCGACAATCTGGTCGCGACGGACTACTCGTTCGAATATCCCGAATTCAGCATGCGCGCGAAGTTGGAACGACTGGAAGCCGTACCGCGTCCGAATTGCTAGGCCTGTAGCATCATGCCGGCCATAGCCAGGCCGCGCCGCGCACGCCGCTCGAATCGCCGTGTTTGTTGCGCACCAGCTTCGTGACCAATCGGTCGGTTAAACAATGGCGCGCCAGCAGCGCGGGCACGTCGCGGTAAAGCCGTTCGACGTTCGACAACCCGCCGCCCAAAACGATCGTCTCGGGATCGAAGATGTTGACCACGACCGCCAGTGCGCGGGCCAACCGGTCGGCGTAGCGCGCGAGGGCAGCGTCGGCATCTGCGTCGCCCGCCAGATCGGCGGCGACGATCTGCTCCGCGCCCAGCCGCCGGCCCGTATGACGTTCGTGATCGGCGACCAAGCCGCCGCCCGAGAGGAAGGTTTCGACGCAGCCCGTGCGACCGCAATAGCAGGCGGGGCCGGGCCGTTCGTCCTGGCCGTCGAAAACACGCATAGCTGGCAGCGGGTTGTGGCCCCATTCGCCGGCAATCGCATTCGGGCCGGCGACCAGGCGGCCCGCATGGACCAAGCCGCCGCCCACGCCCGTGCCCAGGATCACGCCGAATACGCTGGTCGCGCCGGCGGCGGCGCCGTCGATCGCTTCGGACAGGGCGAAGCAGTCGGCGTCGTTGGCGACGCGCACCGGCCGGCCCAACCGGGCGGCCAGATCGCGGTCCAACGGATGGCCGATCAACCAGGTCGAGTTGGCGTTTTTGACGAGGCCCGTCGCGGGCGAAACGGTCCCCGGGATGCCGATGCCGACCGTGCCCCGTGCGCCCAATTCGCGGTCCGCGGTTTCGACCAAGCCGGCGATCGTTTCGAGCGTCGCCCTGTAATCCCCTTGCGCGCTGGGCACGCGGCGGCGATGGACCATCGTCCCGTCGCCCGTCAGCGCCGCGATTTCCGTTTTCGTGCCGCCCAGATCGATCCCGTAACGCATGGCGTGATCAAATACCTCGTTCGAACCTCTCCCGGCTATCGCCGGGATACGAGAGCATGCTAAAGATAAGGACCTATAATGTTCAAATCAGCCATTGTCGCGGGTTCAAAATGGCCAAAACCGTCCTGATCGTCGAAGATAACGAACTGAATATGAAGCTTTTTCACGATCTTTTGGAGGCGCACGGCTACGCTATCCTCCAGACCAAGGATGGTATCGAGGCAATGAAGATCGCGCGCCAAAAGCGCCCCGATTTGATCCTGATGGACATCCAGCTTCCCGAGGTTTCGGGGTTGGAGGTCACCAAATGGCTCAAAGAGGATCCCGATTTGCGCGCGATCCCGGTGGTGGCGGTCACGGCTTTCGCGATGAAGGGCGACGAAGACAAGATCCGGCAGGGCGGCTGCGAGGCCTACATCGCCAAGCCCATTTCGGTCGCCAAATTCCTCGAAACCGTGCAACGGTTCCTCAACTAGAAACCGAGGGGCGCGCGCCATGTCCGCCCGGGTGCTGGTCGTCGACGACGTCCTGCCCAACGTCAAGCTGCTGGAAGCCCGGCTGTCGGCCGAGTATTTCAACGTCCAGACGGCCTATTCGGGGCCCGAGGCGCTGGCCAAGGCCGTCGCCGATCCGCCCGACATCGTTTTGCTCGACGTCATGATGCCGGGCATGGACGGGTTCGAGGTCTGTCGGCGCTTGAAGGCCGAGCCGCGTACGCGGCACGTCCCGGTCGTCATGGTGACGGCGCTGTCGGCGGCCGAGGACCGGGTGCGCGGCCTCGAATGCGGGGCCGACGATTTTCTGACCAAGCCGGTCCGCGATTTGGCCCTCTACGCGCGCATCCGCTCGCTCGTGCGCCTCAAAATGCTCGCCGACGAGTGGCGTTTGCGCTCGGACACGTCCGAGCGCTTCGGCATGCCCGAGAGTGTCGCGCCGGGCGAGCGGGATCTGCCCACGGACGGCGCGCGCGTGTGCGTGGTGGACGAGTTGCCGGGCCTCGCGAAGACGCTGGAAAAGGCGCTGGCCGGGGAGGGTGCGTTCGTCGAGCTCGCCGGCGACGCCGCGGCCGCGCGCGCGATGGCGGAGTCGGGCGCTTGCGATGCCGTCCTGGTCAACACGTTGATGCGCAAGACCGACGGTTTGCGGTTGTGCGCCGAATTGCGGGCAAGCGAGCGCGCGCGCAACGTGCCGCTGCTCGCGGTTTTGGACGACGGTGACGAAGCGCGATTGGCCAAAGCCCTCGATCTCGGCGTGACGGACTATCTGCTCACACCCATCGAATCCAATGAATTGGTCGCGCGCGTGCGCACGCAGATCCGGCGCAAGCGCTACATCGACGCGCTGCGCGCCAATTACGAGCGCAACATGGCGCTGGCGTTGACCGACGAACTGACCGGGTTGCACAACCGGCGTTACATGGAGGCGCATCTGGGCGGGCTGTTGCGCCGCGCGCTGCAGTCGGGCCGGCCGCTGACGTTGCTCGTCGTCGACATCGACCTGTTCAAGAACGTCAACGACACCTACGGCCACCTCGCCGGCGACGACGTCTTGCGCGCCGTCGCCAACCGCTTGCAGCGCAACCTGCGGCCGTTCGATACCGTCGCGCGTTGGGGCGGGGAGGAATTCCTGGTCGCCATGCCCGACGCTGACCGCAAGATCGGCCTGATGGTCGCCGAGCGCCTGCGCGCGAAGGTGGCGGAGAACCCGATCGAGTTGGCCGAGCAGCCCAATGGCGTGCCGATCACAATTTCCGTCGGGGTCGCGTCGGCCGAAAAGCCGGGCGAGGATTTGGCGTCGTTGATGAAGGCGGCGGACGAAGCGCTTTATCGGGCCAAGCAAAACGGCCGCAATCGAATCGAAAGCGCCTGAATCGGCCGCCCTGAAACGCCGAAGCCGGCCGCCCTTTCGGGCGCCCGGCTTGCGGGAGAGCCGACAATCCGGCGAAGTGAAGGCGTTACTTGATCTTGCCTTCCTTGAACACGACGTGCTTGCGCGCGATCGGGTCGTACTTCTTCAGCTCGAGCTTTTCGGTCGTCTTGCGGGGATTCTTCTGGGTCACGTAGTAGTACCCGGTATCCGCCGTGCTGTTCAGTTTGATGAGCAATTGCTTGGACTTGGCCATGGTCGCGATCCCGAGACAATAGGGGTTGCGCGCGGGTTCGCGCGGCAGGGCGCGGAACATACAAGGCCCTCGGGCAATGTCAAGCGCCCGGGCGCCGCACCCGGTTCAGAACAGGCGGTAGCTAACTCCCAGGCCGACGCGGGTCTGATCGGCCGACCCGCGGGTCTTGACCAGCGAGGAATCGGCCGCATCGCCGATGAGGCGGGCGTACCCGGCCGTGCCGACCAGCGACCAGCCCTTGCCGAGCGGGTGAACGGCCGACCCGGACAGGCCAACATCCTTGAAGCCGGCGGAAGGAGAGGCCGTCGCGAGCCCCGAGGCACGCGACTGCGCGGCCGTGACCCCGAAATACGTGCGCATGTAGTCCGAATCCGCCCAGGTCGCCGATGGGCCGACCGCAAGCATGGTGCCGCCCGCAAGCCGGTGGCGATAGCGGCCCGAAACCTCGACCGTGGAGCCGAGTTCCGTGTGCGACACGTTCTTCCTGCCGACGAGGCCGAGCGCGAACGATCCGAACTCGTAGGACGCGAAACCGCCCATATCGACGCCGTCCTTGACGTTGCCGAGGCCGCGCAGATCGGAATCGTCGTCCTCGTCGCGCGCGAAACGCCAGCTCAGCAAAGGTCCGACGCGCAACGCGCCGCGCCCGTTGGGATCGCGTAACGTCAGCGCATTGGCGCCCAAGCCGCGTCGCGTATCGAGGAAAACCGTCTCCCGCCACTCGATGTCCACGATCGGCAGCGCGCGCGCCTTGAGCCGGTCCGAACCTTCGTAGGACGGCGCGAAAAAGCCGGCGCCACCCAGCACGACGCGCCAATCGCCGCGCGGCGCGGCCGGGTCTTGGGCCAAAGCGGGGGTGGCGGCGAACACAAAGAACGAGGCGGCGACGAGCCATTTACGCATTTTGCGGGTACTTTCTTTCGTATTTATCGGTCCACCGGACATGTGGCGCGCGCGACGGGGCATTCAAGGCCCGCCGCGCGGACCACCTGTCTAACGCGCCTGCGCGGCCGTTTGCACGGATTGAAGCGTGCGGGCGAACAGGCCGCGATCGCGCAACAACGCGGCCGCGATGGCGATGTCGCTGTCGCGCGCGGCGTTCTCCGGGGCGCAAATCGAACGCAGCCGCTTGAGGCCTTCCATGTCGGAATGGTCGGCAGCGCGCCAACGGGCCATCGTTTCCGGCCGGGTGGTGCGGCCTTGGCGGACCGCCTGCAGCGCGCGGTCCACATCCGCGTCGGCGCCGGAAGTGCAAACCGCCGGCACCACGCCCAGATCGGCGAGCGGGTAGCCGGTGGGCGCGTGGAACCGCGCCCACGTGATCACGAGTTCGCCTTCGTTCGGCAAGGTCACGATCGATTGGACCGAGCCTTTGCCGAACGACGTGGTGCCGACGACGATGGCGCGGCCGTTGTCCTGCAAGGCGGCGGCGACGATTTCGGAGGCCGAGGCCGATTGTCCGTTGATCAGCACGACCAACGGCACGTCCTCGCCCACGTCGCCGGGCTGCGCCGACATCGCCTGCAGCGATCCGCGATGGCGGCCGCGCGTCGTCACGATCGTTCCGCCGGCCAGGAAAAGGTCGGACACGCCGACGGCTTGATCGAGCAAGCCGCCCAGATTGCCGCGCAGATCGACGATCGCGCCGCGCATTTGCGGGCCGATTTCGCTCTTGGCACGGCGGATCGCGTCGGCCAGGTTTTCGGCCGTGCGTTGGTTGAAGCCCGCGACGCGGATGTAGGCGACGTCGCCATCGCGGCGATAGGTGACGGTCGCGGGCAGGATGTGCGTGCGCAGGATCCGCAGTTCGAACTTCGCGTCGACGCCGGGTCGGCGCACGTCGACACGAACCTCGGTTCCCACCGGACCGCGCAGGCGGGCCAGCACGTCGCGATCGGGCAGTCCGATCAGCGAGCGGCCGTCCGCACCCACCAGGCGGTCGCCCGCGCGCAAACCCGCGCGCGCGGCGGGGGAGTCGGGCGTCACCGCTTCGATGCGCGCTTCGCCTTGCTCGAAGGCGAGGGTGACGCCGATCCCCCCGAAGCCTTCGCGCGTGGCGCGCACGTCGCGCGTGCGCTCGGGATCGTCGTAGCGCGTGTAGCCGTCGAGCGGCGCCAACGCCGAGTCCAGGATCGCGCGGTACACCCTTTCGTTGTTGGCTTCGCGCAGCGGCTGGGAAAAGCCGCGCGCGCTGTCGATCGCCGCGGCCGTCAACTGCGCCCAGCGCAGCGCGTCGTCCCGGCGCGGCAGATCGTAGCTCGCCGTCACGACGGCCCCGTCGAGCACGTCCAAGCGGGTGTCGGTGCGGCGCACGTTCACGCGCGGGTCGAGTTTGGAGAGGCCCGAGAGCCCCGATCCGGCGAGCGCGGGCATGTCGATGGGCGCGATATAGCGGCCGGACAGTTCCTCGTACGCGCGACCGAAAAACTGGGTCGGCGTCGTCGCGACGGCGCGCGGCGGGCCCGAGGCGTCGGGCCGCGTCGCCTCGCGCGGGCCCGCGCACGCCGTGGCGAACAGCACCATGGCGGCCGCCAGCACGCCCAGCCGCGATTGCGGCCGTCGGGGACGTGCGAATTGGCGGCCCAACGCGTTCATCGCGGCCCGTTATGCGCCCAAAGCAAGCCCAGCGTCGCGCCCTTGATCGGCCGCAGCAACGCCAGCGTGAGGATCATGATCAACGGCAACCACAGCACCATGTGAACCCAAATCGGCGGGGCGTAGCCGCGTTCGAGCATCAGCATCAGCGGCACGACGATGTGGCCCACGAGGAAAATCGTGAAATAAGGCGGCGCGTCGTCGGCGTGCAGATCGTCGAACTTGGTCCCGCAGGCGGCGCAAATCGGCGTCACGCGCAGATAACCGGCGAAGGCCGATCCTTCGCCGCAAGCCGGGCATTTGCAGATGGCGCCGCGGCGCATGGCAAGGGACCAGTCACGGGCGGGTGGCGAAACGGGGTCGGATGACACGATTGGGGTCTTTCGCAGTTGCAAAGATCATATACCCCTGTGCGCGGCCGGCCACTCCTTCGCACAAAGCATGGCAGAAAGGACGCGCATGCGCGGCTTTGCTGCAACACGTCCCGGCCGCGGCTGCGCGCCGAGGGCCGAATTTACCTCCGTCGGCGGGGGAATTTACCCTGCGCGACCCGGCGTCCGCCCGAGTCGAGCAAATCGAAGGTCAGGGAACCGGTCAGCGCATCGACCTCGCGCAAACGGACCTCCACCGACTCGCCGAGCCCGAAAACGCGGCCCCGGCGGCCGGTGAGGGTGTGCCGGCGCTCGTCGAAGCGATAGAAATCCTGCGGCAGTGCGCGCACCGGCACCAATCCGTCGGCGCCGATATCGTCCAACGTGACGAACAACCCGAATTTTTGGACGCCGGACACCCGCGCCGGGAACGTCGCCCCGCGCCGGTCGGCGAGATAGGCGGCCATATAGCGCGCCATGGCGTCGCGCTCGGCGGCGACCGCGCGTCGTTCGGTCGAGGAAATGTGTTCGCCCGCCTTCACGAAATCCGGGACGTGGCCGCGCGCCAGCCCGCCTTCGCCGAAATCGCCCGCATCGACCAGGGCGCGATGGACCAGCAAATCGGCGTAGCGCCGGATGGGCGACGTGAAATGCGCGTAGCGGGCGAGCGCCAACCCGAAATGCCCGGCGTTGTCGGGGGCGTAGATCGCAAGGGATTGGCAGCGCAGTACGAGCGTGTTGACCAGATGCCGCCACGGCTTGTCGGCGGCCCATTCCAGAATGCGCCCGAAATCCTTCGGCCTCAGCGCGGTCTTGGCGAGCCGCATGCCGAGCCCATCCAGGGTTTCGCGCAGCGCTTCGATCCGCGTCTCGGCCGGCGGCTCGTGCACCCGGTACATGCACGGCAGGCGCTTCTTCTCGAGCGTTTCGGCCGCACACACGTTGGCGAGGATCATGAACTCCTCGATCAGGCGATGGCTGTCCAGGCGCTTGCGCGGCTTGATCGAAACGACGCGGCCGGCCGCGTCGAGTTCGACCTTGCGCTCCTCCAGATCGAGGTCGAGCGCGCCGCGATCGACGCGCGCGGCCACCAGCGCGCGATAGGCGGCGTAGAGCGGGCGGACCACGGACTCCAGCTTCGCGTCGGCGATTCGCCCGTCGGCGAGGTCCTGGACCTCCTCGTAGGTGAAGCGCTTGGCCGAGCGGATGATCGCGCGCGCGAAACGATGGCCGATCTTCCGGCCGCCCGCGTCGATGCGGATGTGCACGGCCAGAACCGGCCGATCCTCGTCCGGGCGCAGCGAACAAAGATCGTTCGACAGGCGCTCGGGCAGCATCGGCACGACGCGGTCGGGGAAGTAGCACGAATTGCCGCGCGAATAGGCGTCGCGGTCGAGCGCGTCGCCGGGCCGCACGTACCACGCGACGTCGGCGATCGCGACGATCAGTTCGAAACCGTCGGGGCTTTCGGGATCGGGCCGCGCGAAGACCGCATCGTCGAAGTCGCGCGCGTCCGCGCCGTCGATCGTGACCAAGGGCAGGGCCCGCAGGTCCTCGCGGCCGTCGACCGGGGCGGGGCGCGCACGCTTGGCCTGTTCGAGCGCTTCGGGCGAAAAGACGGTCGGTATGTCCTGCGCGTGGATCGCGATCAGGCTGGCCGCTTTCGGATCGGTTTCCGCGCCGATCCGTTCGACGATCCGCGCCCGCGGCAAACCCAAGCGGCGCGCCGGCAGAACTTCGGCGAGGACCAGATCGCCCGGTTTGGCATCGTCGGGCGGGTCGGCAGCCAGGACGAATTCGGTGCGTACGCGCCGATCGGTCGGCGTCAGGCGCCATTGCGTACCCGTACGGTCGAGCCGGGCCACCAGCCGCTCCTCCGCCTTGTCGGCGACGCGCACGACGTCGGCGATCCAGTCCGCGCCGTCGCGTTTCAGGCGCGCGAGCGCGCGCGCGCCGACGGGGGGCATGGGGTGGCCTTGCGCCACGCGCACGCGCGCGAGCGGTGCGGGTTCGTCGCCCGACCAGTCGATCGGGCGGGCGCGCAGAATGGCCTCTTCGATGTCGGCCTCGACGATCTCGACCATCGTCGTGCCCGGCGGTGCCGCGCCCGGCCCGCGGGGCAGCGCCACTTTGCCCTCGTCCAGGGCGACGAGTTCGCCGTCGCGCAGCATGTCGCGGATGAGGAATTTCAGCGCGTCGCGCGCAGGCCCGCGCAAGCCGAGGATTTTGCCGAGCCGACGCTTTTCGACCGGCTTGGGCGCGCGGGCGAGCGCGTCGAGCACGCGTTGCCGGGTCGGCCAGGATTTATCGTCGGGGGAACGGGACATGCGACTCCGGCGGGCATCTTGCTGCCTGCGCGAGTCTACCGGAAGCCGCGTGCCGCCGCCCTTACATCGCGCGATCGAGGAACGACTTCACGGAATCGCGCAGGGTCTCGGCTTCCGCGCCCAGCGCTTCCGCCGCTTGCAGCACCGACTGCGCCGAACCGTGCACCCGGTCGGCGGATTGCGAGACGGTCGCGATGTTCTCGCGCACCGTACTCGTGCCGGCGGACGCCTCGGCGACCGAACGCGCGATTTCCATCGTCGCGGCGTTCTGTTCCTCGACGGCGCCGGCGATGGCGGTGGTCGTGGCGCTGACCCGCTCGACGGTTCCCATGATGGCGCGGATCGCCGCGACCGCCTCGGTCGTCGCGCGCTGGATTTCGGCGACTTCGGTGCCGATCTCGCCGGTGGCGCGCGCCGTCTGGTCGGCGAGGTTCTTCACCTCCGTCGCCACGACGGCGAAGCCCTTTCCGGCGTCGCCCGCGCGCGCGGCCTCGATGGTGGCGTTCAGCGCCAGCAGGTTCGTTTGGCCGGCGATGTTGCGGATCAGGCCCGACACGGACTCGATCTTCGTCGCGGCCGCGGCGAGCGAGGCCACCGTCGCGTCGGCCGCGCGCGCCTCCTGTGCGGCTTGCGAAGCCACGTTCGCCGCGTCGCCGACGCGCGAGGAGATCTCGCGGATCGACGCGGACAGTTCCTCCGCCGCGGACGCGACGGTCTGCACGTTCGACGACGCCTGTTCGGACGCCGCCGCCACCGCGCGCGAACGCGATTGCGTATCCTCCGCGACGCCGACCATCTCGCGCGCGCCGCCGCGCAGCGCGACCGCCGACTCCCCGACCGTGCCGACGATGCCGCCCATCTTGCCGCGGAACTCCTCGACGATCTCGCGCGTGCCGTCCAAGCGCAGGCGCATCGCCGCGTTGGCGTCGTTGATCGTCCGCGCCGCGCGGCCGAAGGCGCCGCTCATGCCGCGCTCGATCACGCGCCGGTGGAACTGGCCCTTGCGGACGTGATCCATCGCGGCGGCCGCCTCGCGCACGAACGCGTCGGTTCGGTCGATCAGCGTGTTGATGGCGCTCGCCACGCGTTCGAACTCGCCGCCTTCGCGGGTCAGGATCAAACGCGGTTCAAGGTCGCCCGCGGCGGCGCTCTGCGCCACGGTCTCGACCCGCGCGATGAACCGGCGCGCGCGATAAGCGAAAAACGCGCCCGCGGCGGCGCAGATGGCCGCCGCCGCCGCCAGCATGCCCGCGGAGGCCGCTTGAGCCAGAAACGCGGCCGGTGCTGCGGCGGCGGCGAACGCCGCGGCCGCGCAGATCGCGAGGATCGCTCTAGAAAGAGAAGATGAATTCGTCATAGCTCGCCCCCACGCCCTTGAGAACCGATCCCAGATGTTCGCTGGCCTTCGCGATGCCTTCCTTGCCGCCGCCGGATTTCGCCTCGATCTCCAGCAATTGCCGATAGATCGGCTCGATCTTTGCGATCTGCGCGGGATCGGGGCAGCGCCGATTTGAGTGGTAGGATACGATCTTGCCGCCCGCATCGAACGTCGGCGTGACGTGGGCGAAGACCCAGTAATGGTCGCCGCCCTTCGCCATGTTCTTCACATACGCGAAGATCTCCTTGCCCGACTCGATCGAGTCCCACAGCAGCTTGAAGACGCAGCGCGGCATATCGGGGTGGCGCAAAATGGAGTGCGGCGCGCCCAGATATTCGCTCTCGGCGTAGCTTGCGACGCGGCCGAAAACGTCGTTTCCGTAGGTGATGCGCCCCTTGAGATCGGTCTTCGACACGATGATCTCGTCGATTCCGAATTTCCGTTCCCGGCCGGTGGGCGTGAACGCGTATTTGGTCATCGGCGCGCTCCCCTTTTTAACTTGGTTAATAGATTGTTAAGATTGAAGGTTTTCTCACATGGAGAATGCCATATCCCGGCGGGGACGGATTGAGGTGGATCAATCCGTCCGCGACGCCCGCAAGAAAAACGACGTGATCGTCATTCCGGCAAGAGGCGACGGAGTTCGGGCTGGGAAGCGCGGATCGCGGCGATGACGGCGGGGTCGAACATCGCGGGGGTCATGCGGTCGTCGCCTTCGAGCAGGCGGCGCATGACTTCCGCGTGCGGCAAAGCCGGTTTGTAGGGGCGTCTTTCCCACAAGGCCGAGTACACGTCGCACGCCGCGACGATCCGCGAGGGCAGGCTGACCGCGTCGCCGACGAGGCCGTTGGGATAACCGGACCCGTCGTAACGCTCGTGGTGGTGCAGCGCCACGTCGGCGACGAAGCCCAGCAACGGCGTGTCGGCGCTGATTTGGCGGATGCGCCGTTCGCCCATCACCGAGTGCTCGCGCACCAGGGTCAATTCCTGCGCGGTCAACCGGCGCGGCGCGTAAAGCACCGCGTGCGGCACGTTGAGTTTCCCGATGTCGTGGAATTGGCCCGCGATTTGGATGCGGATCACGTCGGCCTCGGGAAGGCCCATCGCGCCGGCGACGACGCCGGCGATCAAGCCGACGTGGGAGGAATGGTCGTGTAGCGCGGGATCATGTCCGATTTGCTCGTTCCAAAGTGCTGCGATCCAACCTTCGGCCGGCTCCGAGGGCGGTATCTTGAAATATGGCATCTCGCGGAATCTCCTGCGGTCTTCGGGGCGGTTCCGGCGCGCGCGCCATCCGCAGTTCCACGCTACAATTAAATCTTAACGGGAATATAGAAAACGACGAATTATTTCGGACAGAACGACGAGCGTCGGCGCGAAGCGCGCGAAAAACGCGCGATCAGTCCTGGAAATTGCGGATAGATCCTGTATCGACGCGGAGGCCAGCACGCCGTCGGCGTGAAACGCGCCACTCGGCTTCGCCGCGGTTTCTCAGTCGATGTCGCCCGCGGGCGCCGCTTTCTTGGCCTTCTTGGCTTTGGGGGCGGCTTTTGGCTTCGCCTCGGCGGGCGGCTTTGCCGCCTTCGGCGTCGCGATTTTCTTCTTCGCGGCTGCGGCGCGCTTGGGTTTTCCACCGCCCGCCGCTTCGCGCGCGCGCCGCTCGGCGAGCAACGCCACGGCTTCGTCGAGCGTGACCGAGTCCGGCGAGCCGTCCTTGGGCAGGTTCGCGTAGGTGGATCCGTGCTTGACGTAGGGGCCGTAGCGTCCGGCCGCAGCCGTGATCGGTTGGCCGTCGTCGGGGTGGTTGCCGACCACGCGGCCCACCGGGCCGGCCGCACGCCCGAACCGCCGTCCGGTCGAGGGCTGGGCGAGGATGTCGACCGCGCGATTGAGACCGATTTCCAGCGCGTCTTGGGTCGTGGGGATCGATTTGTATTTGTCGCCGTGCTTCAGATAGGGCCCGAACCTGCCGAGGCCCGCCAGGATCGGCAGGCCGTCGGTCGGATGGTCGCCGACGGGGCGGGGCAGGGACAAAAGTTTCAAGGCGAGTTCCAGGCCGACATCCGACGGCTGGATGTCCTTCGGGATCGAGACGCGTTTGGGCTTTTCCTTCGCACCGCCCGTGCCGAGCTGCAGATAGGGGCCGTAGGGCCCGTTCTTGAGATGCACTTCCTCGCCGGTCGCCGGATCGACGCCGAGCACCTTGTTGGCGACGCCGCCCAAAGCGCCGCCTTCGCCGTCGGCACCTTCCACGCTCAGCGGGCGGGTGAAGCTGCATTCGGGGTAGCGCGAGCAACCGATGAACGCCCCGCGTTTGCCCAAGCGCAACCCCAAACGGCCGTCCGAGCATGCGGGACAGCTGCGCGGATCGGCGCCGCCGGGCTTTTCGGGGAAGAAATGCGGGCCGAGCGCCGCGTCCAGCGCGTCGATCACGTCGCGGATCTTGAGATCCTTGGTTTCGTCGAGCGATTTCGAGAACGCGGCCCAGAAATCCGTCAGCACTTTGCGCCATTCGGCGCGGCCGCCGGAGATTTCGTCGAGCAGATCCTCGAGCTTCGCGGTGAAATCGTACTCGACGTAGCGGCGGAAATACTGCTCGAGGAAGGTCGTGACGACGCGCCCCCGATCCTCGGGAATGAAGCGGCGCTTGTCCAAGCGCACATAGCCCCGGTCCTGCAGGGTCTCGAGGATCGAGGCGTAGGTCGAGGGCCGGCCGATGCCCAACTCCTCCAGCCGCTTGACGAGGCTGGCTTCGGAGAAGCGCGGCGGCGGCTGGGTGAAATGCTGCTCGGGCTTGACCGACTGGCGCGGCGTCGCGTCGCCTTCGGCGAGCGCGGGCAACAGGCGATTCTCCTCGTCCTCTTCGCCGCTGGGATCGTCGCGATCCTCGCGGTAAAGGGCGAGGAACCCCTCGAACACGATCACCGAGCCCGTCGCGCGCAGGGTCGTGCGGCCGTCGCGCGAGACCAGATCGACCGCGGTTTGGTCGAGCTGCGCGCTTTCCATCTCCGAGGCGACCGTGCGCCGCCAGATCAGTTCGTAGAGCTTCAATTGATCGTCGGAGAGGCGCGAGCGAACCTGGTCGGGCCGGCGCAGCAAATCGGTCGGCCGGATCGCCTCGTGCGCCTCCTGGGCGTTCTTGGCTTGCGTCTTCCATACGCGGGGCTGATCGGGCAGGAAGCGCTTGCCGTATTGTTCGGCGATCAGCGCGCGCGCGGCGCGCACGGCTTCCTGCGAGAGCGTGACGCTGTCGGTGCGCATATAGGTGATGAGGCCGACGGTCTCCCCGCCGATATCCACGCCCTCGTAAAGCTGCTGGGCCAGGCGCATGGTGCGCGAGGCGCCGAAGCCGAGTTTGCGCGAGGCTTCCTGCTGCAGGGTCGAGGTCGTGAACGGCGCCATCGGATTGCGCCGCGAACGCTTCTTTTCGACCGAACCCACGCGGAAGGGGTCGCCCGCTTCGATCTTGGCGACGGCCGCGCGCGCGGCGTCCTCGTTGGGCAGATCGAATTTGTCGAGCCGCACGCCGTCCAAATGCGTCAATTTCGCATCGAAGGCCGTGCCGTCGGGCGCTTTGAAGGTGCTGGCGATCGTCCAGTACTCGCGCGCGCGGAAGCGTTCGATCTCGGTCTCGCGTTCGCAGATCAGCCGCAGGGCGACCGATTGCACGCGGCCGGCGGACCGGCTGCCCGGCAGTTTGCGCCACAGCACCGGCGAAAGATTGAACCCGACCAGATAATCGAGCGCACGCCGCGCGAGATAGGCGTCGACCAGATCGCGGTCGAGATCGCGCGGATGGCGCATCGCCTCCAAAATCGCGGTCTTCGTGATTTCGTTGAAGACGACGCGCTTGACGTCGATTTTGCCGAGCTTTTTGGCCTCGTCGAGCACCTCCTTGAGGTGCCAGGAGATCGCTTCGCCCTCGCGGTCGGGGTCGGTCGCCAGGATGAGGGTATCGGCGCCCTTGAGTGCCTTGACGATTTCCGACACGGGCTTGCGGGCGCGTTCGCCCACTTCCCAATGCATGGCGAATTCGCGATCCGGCTCGACCGCGCCGTCCTTTTCGCGCAAATCGCGGACATGACCGAAGGACGCCAGCACCGTGTATTCGGCGCCGAGATACTTGTTGATCGTTTTCGCCTTTGCGGGCGATTCGACGATGACCAGTTTCATCGGCGTATACGGCACCCTTCGTTCTGCGCGGGCTCGCCGGAGGTTCAGACGCGCAAGGCGACCTTATTCCCGGGATACCGCTCGAGACGGCCGGCCAACTCCAATTCCAGCAAGGCGGCCAGCACGGCGGGGGCGGACAATTGGCACCCGCGAAGGATTTCGTCAACTGAAGTGGGCGCAGGACCCAATTGGCGCAGCAGGATTTCGCGCGCCGCGTCCACATCATTTTCTGTTGTTTCGGAGTGCTTTACGAGCCTTTCCTCCGGTTCTTTCGAGGGCTCCGCGAGGGGCCGCCGCAGCAAAGCGTCGAGGATGTCCTTTGCCCCTTCGACCAGCGTCGCCCCCTGGCGGAGCAGGTCATTGGTCCCTTTGGCGCGTGGGTCGAGGGGGGAGCCAGGCACGGCGAAAACCTCGCGGCCTTGCTCGGCCGCTAGCCGGGCCGTGATCAACGATCCCGATCGCAAAGCGGCCTCGACCACCACGGTCCCGGCCGCGATGCCGGCCACGATCCGGTTGCGCCGCGGGAAATGCCGCGCCTGGGGCTGTACCCCCGGCGCCAATTCCGAGATGAGTGCACCGGCAGCGAGGATCGCATCGTAAAGCCCGCGGTTCTCGGCCGGGTAGCACACGTCCACGCCCCCCGCCATCGCCGCGACCGTGCCGGTGGCGAGCGCCCCCTTGTGCGCGGCCGTGTCGATGCCGCGCGCGAGTCCCGAAACCACGACGAGACCGGCTTCGCCGAGTGCCCGCGCCAGATCCTCGGCGAAGCGCAGACCGTTGAAGGAAGCATTGCGCGCGCCGACGATCGCGACCGCGGGCTTGCGCCACAAATGCGCGTGCCCGCGCACGGCGAGAACCGGAGGTGCATCCTCGACGTGCCGCAGCAACTCGGGATAGTCGGGTTCGCACAGGCAGATCAGCCGCGCGTCGAGCGCCGCGAGGCGCTCGAGTTCGGCCGTCGCCTCGGCTTGCGAGAAGGGTTTGAAGCCGCGTTTGCCGCCGCGCTTTGCGAGTTCAGGCAACGCGGCGAGGGCCGCGTCCGCTGTACCGTAGCGGCGCAGCAACTGCCGGAAGGCGATCGGCCCGACATTTTCGGATCGGTAGAGGCGCAGCCAATCGCGCCGCTCGGCGGATGTCAGGTCGCGGACGATCATGCGTCCGGTTAGAACCTACGACCCTAGGTCTGTCAACCTACGCCATCCTGGTTTTTCTTCGATTTCCCGATCTTGGGCTCGGTACCGGCCAGAAGGCGGCGGATATTCGCGTGATGCTTGGCCCATACGAGCACGGCGAGGAACGCAGCGAACCCGGCCATGCGCGCATCGCCGACGGTCTCCGCCCCCGGTGCCCACAGCAGCGGCAAGTACCACGCGAGGACCGGCGCGGCCGCCGTCGAGAGCAACGCGGCGAGCGAGGAATACCGAAACGCGAAAGCGACGATCAGCCACGTGGCGCACGTCGCCAGTCCGACGGGAAGATCGGCGGCCAGCAGCGTGCCAAGCGTCGTGGCCACGCCCTTGCCGCCCTTGAAGCCGAGCCACACCGGAAACAGATGACCGAGCATGGCGCCGGCGCCGGCGAGGATCGCCGGGTCCGGCCCCCAAAACCAGCGCACGAGCAGGACGGCCGCAGCCCCTTTGCCGCCGTCGAGCAACAAGGTCGCGAGCGCCAAACCTTTGTTGCCGGTGCGCAGCACGTTGGTCGCGCCGATATTGCCCGACCCGATCTTGCGGATGTCCCCGAGGCCCGCCGCACGCGTCAGCACGAGCCCGAACGGCACAGCACCCAGCAGATAGCCGCCGCCGAGCGCCGCGAGGTAGTACGGCCACGCGTGCGCGAGGAGATGGGCGTCGAACATCCTAGGCTTGATGGACGGTCAATCCGCCCGCGACGGTGCGTTTGACCCGGCCTTGGGTCAGATGCCCGTCGAAGGCGGAGTTTTTGGACTTCGACGTCAGTTCCTTGGCGTCGATCTTCCACGGCGCCGCCGGATCGAACAGCACGAGATCGGCGTGCCCCCCCTTGGCGAGGCGCCCGTCGGGCAGGCCCAGCAGCTTGGCGGGCTTGACCGTCAACAGCGCCAGTACTTCGAGCAAATCGAGTTCGCCCTTGTGGACGAGTTCGAGCGACACGGGCAGCAGCGTTTCGAGGCCGACCGTGCCGAACGCCGCCTGGGCGAAGGGCAGGCGCTTCGAATCCTGATCGTGCGGCGCGTGGTCCGAGACGATCGCGTCGATCGTACCGTCCTGCAGCGCCGCCACGACCGCGCGCCGGTCCTCCTCGCGCCGCAAAGGCGGGGAGACTTTGGCGAAGGTGCGGTAGTCGCCGACGGCGAGTTCGTTGAGCGCGAAATAATGCGCGGCCGTATCGCAAGTGACGCCGACGCCGCGGGCCTTCGCGTCGCGGATCGCGCGCAATGCCTCGGCGGTCGTCACGCAGCTGAAATGGATCCGGCCGCCGGTCAGTTCGGCCAAGCGCAGATCGCGTTCGACCTGGATGATCTCGGCGAACGCCGTCGTGCCGGGGATGCCCAGGCGCGTCGAGATTTCGCCTTCGTTCATCGCGCCGCGCGCGAGGCCCGGTTCCTCGGGATGCTGGATCACCGGCTTGCCGAAGACCTTGGCGTAGGACAGCGCGCGGCGGAGCAATTGGGCGTCGGTCGTGGCGTGCGTGCCGTCGGTGTAGCCGAGCGCGCCCGCGCCCGCGAGCAGCCCGAATTCGGTCATCTCCTTGCCGTTCAACCCGCGCGTGACGGCCGCGTAGGTTTCCACGCGCACAAGGCTGGTCTCGCGCGCGAGGCGGGCGACGGATTCGACGAGCGCCGCGTCGTCGATCGCGGGCCGGGTGTTGGGCAGGGCCACCATGGTGGTGACGCCGCCGGCGGCCGCAGCCTCCGAAGCGGTGGAGATCGTCTCCTTATGCTCCTCGCCCGGTTCGCGCAATTGAACGCGGATGTCGATCAGGCCGGGGGCCAGGCAGGCGCCCGCGCAATCGATCGCCTCGACGCCGAGCGCGGCGAGCGCGCCGGGCTTGGCCAGATGCGGACCCAGATCGGCGATCAGTCCGTCGCGGACGATCAGGCCGCCGAGCGTGTCGAGCTTCGTGGCGGGATCGAGCAGTCGCGCGTTGACGTAGGCCAGCGGCGGACCGCCGCGCCCGCCCGGGGTGCGGCCGGCGATGGCGCCTTCGGGGAGCCTCATGCCGCACCTCCGCCGTTAGAGTTGCTGGCGAGCAGATCGCGCGTGAGCACGTCCAGGCAGGCCATGCGCACGGCCACGCCCAACTCCACCTGCTCGCGGATCAACGAGCGGTCGACGTCGTCCGCGACCTCCGAATCGATTTCCACGCCGCGGTTCATCGGGCCCGGATGCATGATCAGCGCGTCGGGCTTCGCGGCTTTGAGTTTGTCGTAGTCGAGGCCGTAAAGCCGGAAATACTCGCGCACCGACGGCACGAAATTGCCCTGCATGCGCTCGGTCTGCAGGCGCAGCATCATGACGATGTCCACGCCCTCCAGGCCCTTCTTCATGTCGTGGAACACCTCCACGCCCATCGCCTCGATCCGCGCGGGCATCAGCGTCGGCGGACCGACCACGCGCACGCGCGCGCCCATCGTCGACAGCAGATGGATGTTCGAGCGGGCGACGCGGCTGTGCAGGATGTCGCCGCAGATCGCGACCAGCAGGCCTTGCAGGCGCTTTTTGTGCCGGCGGATGGCCAGCGCGTCGAGCAGCGCTTGGGTCGGATGCTCGTGCGTGCCGTCGCCCGCGTTGATCACCGCGCAGTCGACCTTCTCCGAGAGCAATTTCACGGCGCCGGAGTCCGGGTGCCGGACGATCAGCACGTCGGGCAGCATGGCGTTGAGCGTCGTCGCCGTGTCGGTCATCGTTTCGCCCTTCTTGATGGACGAAACCTCTGCCGACATGTTCACGACGTCCCCGCCGAGGCGCTTGCCGGCGAGTTCGAAGGACGTGCGCGTGCGCGTCGAATTCTCGAAGAACAGATTGATGATCGTCCGGCCGCGCAGCAGTGTCGATTTCTTGCCGCGTTCGCGGTTCTGTTCGACGTAGGAGTCGGAAAGATCGAGGAGAAGGGAGATTTCTCCGGCGGATAGCCCCTCGATACCCAAAAGGTGGCGGGGGCGGAAGCCGATGGCGGCGAGCGGCGAAGCGGACATTAAAGCGGCGTTATAGAGGCGGGGCACCCCGCCCGCAAGCACGGCGCGCCCGGCCGCCGAAAACGCCGCGTTTCCGGTAATTTCCGGTTAACCAAGACCGGTCGATACTCGGACCTCGAACGTGCGACTCCATCCTTCGAGCCTTCCCCCCGCCCGAGTGCCGCGCCATGCCCCCGAAGACCCGATCGCCCGAAGCGGGCGACGAACCGATCCTCATTCCGGGGCCGGATGCGGCTTTGGCGATGATCGACCGACTGATCGCGGTCGATAAGGTCGAACATCAATCGCCGGCGCAGAAGGCTCTTTTGTGCCGGAACATGGCCGATGCGTCCACCGCCACCGTGGATCGGAGCTTCCGCACGCTCGATGTGCCGCCCTGGGACGGCAACGGTCCGGCCGCGCGCCGGTCGGGCGGCTGACGGTCAGCGCCCCCGCAATTCGGTTTCGAACGTCGCCGCGCTGAAATCGTCGATCAGCGCTTCGACGCGCAAGTTCCTCGGCCGCGTTTGCGGTCCGGTTGCGGGCAGCGTCAGCGCGGGCTCGACGAGGGCGTAGTGCCCGGGGCCCAGGCGCTGCGGCGACCGGCGCAACGCTTCGAACGCGCCGCCTGAAAGTACGACCGCGAATTCCTTCGCGTCGATCGGCGCGCCCGCTGCGTCGCCCAAATGCAACTCGAGGCGCGCGCCCGTGCGGGCGATCGACAAGATGCGGCCGTCGCGCACGATCGCGAGCGACAAGTCCGCGCGCGGCGCCAGGGCGTGCGCATGCGCTTGCGCGTGGCCGGCCGTCGGCGCGGTATGTGCGAGGATCGCTGCGAAGACCAGCACGCCCGCCCCGGCGATCGCCTCGAGCGTCAGATTGCGCGCGAACCGGGCGGTGGCGGCGGGGTCGGTGCCGCGCGCGCCGGCCGCGGCGGCGGCCCGGTTCTCGGCGGCGAGGAAGACCATCAGACCGAGGAACGTCGCCTTGCCCGCGACCAGCATGGCGTAGTCGACCGAGATGCCCACGCCATGCGCCGCGGTCAACGCCACGCCGCCGAGTGCGACGAGCGAGACCGCCGCCATACCAAAAGGCGAAAACGTCACTCCCCATCGGGCGGCGCGCGCGGGCGCGCGGCGCAATTCGGCGGCGAGCGGCCAGAATGCGCCGAGCCAGAATATGGCGGCGCCGACATGAAGCGCTTGCGCCGTGCCGAACAGCCACCGCGGTTCGGCGGTCGCGGCGTGGCCGGTCAGCGCGGTGCCGATCGCCACCGCCGCAAGCCCGGCGAAAGGACCGACACGGCCGGGCAACGCGGCGAGCGCCACACCGGCCAGGATCGCAACCATCGCGTCCCCCGCCGTCGTCGCGAGGGCCGCATTCCATGCGGATTCCGTCCACGGATCGGCATCCGCAAGACGCGCGCCTGCCAGGGCGGCACCGGCGATCGTGGCGCCGGCGGCGGTGGCGAGCGCCACGTAAATGCTGTGCGAGCGGCGCGCGCCGACGAGGGCGAGAAAGGCCGCCCCGCCGACGCCGAGCGCCAATGCGACATCGCGCACGGCCCGCGCAAGGATGGCGGCACCGCGCCAGGCATCAGCGCCGGCCGCGCCCGAGATTGGCGCCGCCGCCGGCCCGTCGCCGACCGAAAACGCGAGCGTGCCCGCGATCGGATGCGTGTCGGCCGAGGCCACGCGCCACGCGAGGTAGTACCCGCCGGGCGCCAACGCCGCGGGCAAAGCGACGTCGATGCTGTATCCCCGTGCCGATGGCGTCAGCGTCGCGACCGCCCCGTCGGGGCCGATCAGTCGCGCCGCGATGGGGGCGACATGTTCGTTGAACCGCAAAGACACCGAAGACGGCGGCGTCGCGAGACGCGCGCCGTCCCCGGGGTCGGTTTCGAGCAAAACCGCATGCGCAACGGCCGCTCCCGCCCAGAGGCAGAGCAGCACGGCGAGAACGGCCGCGCGCATCGGCGTCAGGGCCGAGGCGTCAAACGCAGCGCCGGCGCGGGGTAGCGCAGGTCGCGGGCGGTCTGGCCGGCGGCGGGGATCTCGATCCAGCGATCCACGCCGGTTTCGCACTCCGACACCACCGGGAAATGCAGCGTGGTGTTCGGTGCATCCGGCAACGTGCCGCGGAAGACGAACTCGTCGTAATGCTCGTCGAGCAGGCGGCCGCTCCAAACGATTTCGCGCACGCCTTCGGTGATCCGTGCGCCGTGATCGCCCGAGGCGGGGTGCGCAAGCGGGCCTCTGACGGTCGTGAGCTCCCAGCCCGCTTTGGGCATGGGTTTGACGTTGACGACGCCGTCGGGAATTCGCACGCGCAAACGCACGGTGGGCGAGCCCGAACAACCGTGCGGCACGCGCAGCACGGCCTTGTAGGTCGATCCGGCGGCGGCTTGCGGCTGTTCGAGCGTGACGTGCGCCGAGGCGGGGACGAACGCGATCAAGGTCGCGACCGCGCAAGCGGTCGCAAAAAGATTCTTCATGGTGTGTGACTCCGGTCTGAAAGGAAAAAGAAGCGAGTTTCAGACCGAAGCAGGGGGACCGCGCGCGGGATGCGGCAACGCCGGGTGCGTGCGGGTGGGTGCCGATGCTGGCGCGGGATAGAGGACCGGACCCCACGCGACGGGCGCCGCCAGTGCGGCGTCGGCGGGCGCCGGCCCGGCGAAATTCGGCACTTGGCAAAGCTGGCAGGCGGGAACCGGCGCGTCGGCCGGTTCGGGCGCGTGCTCGGCCGCGCAAAGGATCGCCTCCGCCCGCGCGAAGACGTGCCCGGCATGCGCAATGCCCATCGCCGCGTTGGCGAACAGCGCCAATGCCGCAAGGTACAGCGCGATTTCACGAGGCCATATTCGGCGGAAGGGATTCATTCCCTAAACCCTAACGCGTGACCTCGCGGAAGACCAGCAGCACGGTCAACGCCAAACCCCACACGAGCAAGCCCGCCGCCGTCCAACCGAAGACGCGCGCCACGGGGCCTTTGGTCAGCAGCGCGCCGATGGCGCACAGCACGCCGACGACGAGCAGCAGCGGGCCGCCGAACTCGGCCGTGAAAAGAAGGCTCAAACCACGCCCCGTCGTCGAAGGTCGGCCACCGCCGCGGCGTCGAGACCGAGCAACTCGCCGAGCACTTCCTCGGTGTGCTGGCCGCACACCGGCGGCGCGTGGCGATAGCGCGGCGGCGTCTTCGACATTTTGATCGGGCTTGCGATCAGGGGCACGTCCACCCCGGCGGCGTGGGGCATGTCGATGCGCATGCCGCGCGCCACGACTTGCGGATCTTCGAACACCTGCTTGATGTCGTTGACGGGCGAACAGGGCACGCCGGCCTTGGCGAGGCCTTCGACCCAGTGCGCTTGCGGCTTCTCGCGCAGGATGTCGCCGACGATGCGCACGATCTCCGCGCGGTTGGCGATGCGCGAGGGGTTGGTCGCGAATTTGGGATCCTTGGCGAGTTCGGGCCGTCCGGCGAAATCGCAGAACTTCCCGAACTGGCCATCGTTGCCGACCGCCAGAATGACGAAGCCGTCGGCGCAGCCGAACACTTCGTAGGGCACGATGTTCGGATGCGCGTTGCCCTGGCGCACCGGCACCTTGCCCGACACGAGATAATTCGTGCCTTCGTTGGCGAGCCAGGAAACCTGGGTGTCGAGCAGCGCCATGTCGATGTGCTGGCCTTCGCCCGTGCGGTCGCGATGGCGCAGGGCCGCGACGATCGACAGCGCCGCGTACATGCCCGTCATGATGTCGGCGATGCCGACGCCGACTTTATGCGGCTGCCCGCCGGGCGTGCCTTCGGCGGGCCCGGTGATCGACATGATGCCGCCCAAGCCCTGGGCGAGCATGTCGTAGCCCGCGCGCGGCGCGTAAGGTCCGGTTTGGCCGAAACCGGTGATCGAGCAATAGACCAAACGCGGGAATTCGGCCGACAAGGTTCCGTAGTCGAGCCCGAATTTGGCGAGGTCGCCGACCTTGAAGTTTTCGATCATCACGTCGGACTTGGCGATCAGCCGCTTGGCGAGCGCCTGGCCCTCGGGCTTGGCGAGGTCGAGGCTGATGGACCGCTTGTTGCGGTTCGCGGCCAGGTAATAGGCGCTTTCGTTCGTCGGCTTTCCGTCCTTGCCGATCACGTAAGGCGGGCCCCATTTGCGCGTGTCGTCGCCCGCACCCGCGCGCTCGATCTTGATCACGTCGGCGCCCAGATCGCCGAGGGTTTGGGTGCAGGTCGGACCCGCAAGGATGCGGGTCAGATCGAAGATGCGGATTCCGTCGAGGGGCAGGGCGGTCATGGCGGGCGGCACCATGCCGCCGCCATGTGCGCATCGCAAGGGCCATTCGGCGCGCCGGAACGGGATGGCGGGTTCGCCAGCCGCTCGCACGCCGCGCTTGTCCGCTGGCGCGGACGGATTTTTGAGGTAAGTTCCGCGCGATGGACGGCGCCGCATCCAAACTCGATCTATCGGCCAAGCTGCCCGCGTTGCCGGGCTTGCGCTTGCAGGGGATTTCGCACGCCTTCGGCGCCAAGAAGGCGCTCGACGACGTGTCGCTGGCGGTCGAACCGGGCCAGCTCGTTTGCCTGTTGGGGCCGTCCGGCTGCGGGAAGACGACGCTGCTGCGTATCGCCGCAGGTCTCGAGCCGTTGCAGAAGGGGTCTGTGGCGCTCGACGGCTGTGCGGTCGCCGAGCCCGGCTACGCGGTTCCCCCCGAACAACGCGGCGTCGGGCTCGTCTTCCAGGATTACGCGCTGTTCCCGCATCTGGATGTCGCGGGCAACGTCGCTTTCGGTCTGTCGAAACTGTCCGCGTCCGCGCGGGCGGCACGCGTCGCCGAAACCCTGGCCCAAGTCGGCATGCAGGACTACGCGCGCGGCTGGCCGCACGAACTTTCCGGCGGCCAGCAGCAGCGTGTGGCGCTTGCCCGCGCGCTGGCGCCGCGCCCCCGCGTGGTGCTGATGGACGAACCCTTTTCCGGACTGGACGCGCGCTTGCGCGAAAGCATCCGCGACGACACGCTGCACGTCCTCAAGAAAAGCGGTGCAGCGACGCTGATGGTCACCCACGACCCCGAGGAGGCCATGTTCATGGCCGACATGATCGTCGTGATGCGCGAGGGCCGCGTCGAACAGGCCGGTCCGCCCGATGCCGTCTACGCCAAACCCGCCAGCGCCTTCGTCGCGCGGTTTTTCGGGCAGGTGAACGAAGTCGATACCGTGGTTTCCGGCGGCCATGCCGTCACGCCGTTCGGCCGCGTGGCCGCACCGGGCCGCGCGGAAGGTACGCGCGTGAAGGTCTTGATCCGGCCCGAGGGCCTGCGCCTGGACGGCATTCCGGACACCGCCGCCGACCCCGCGTGCCCCGCGAAGGTGCTGGCTTCGCGGTTGTTGGGCCGGTCGTCTTGGGTGCATTTGTGCCTGGGGCAGGGGGCGGAAGAAGGCCATCCCGAACACGTACATTTCCATGCGCGGGTTCCCGGCCGCTATCTGCCGCCCGAGGGCGACGTGCTGGCGGTCGACCTCGATCCCGCGCAGGCCTTTGTATTCGACGCGCACGACCCTATCTAAGCGAAACGAAAGACCGTCGGGAGCGGTTGCGGGCGGCGACGCACTCCGCCATACTCCGCCCCCGATTTGATCCCGGCCGTCGGCGGAACGCGAATTTCCTCAGCGCTTTAGCGGCCGGACCTCAACCCCTCCACGGGAGCGACTTCGATGGGTATGACGAGCATTTGGCACTGGCTGATCCTGCTGGTGGTCGTGCTGTTGTTGTTCGGCGCGGGCAAGATTCCGAAGCTGATGGGCGACATGGCCTCGGGCATCAAGGCCTTCAAGAAAGGCATGAAGGAGGACGAAGCCGAAGGCCAAACGACGGCCTCGTCCCAGCCCGCGCAAGTCACCGGTCAGCCGGCCGCGGCACCGAGCCAAGCCGCCGACAAGCCCAAGGTCTAAGTCCGGCCTGGGCCGCGCGGGGGTACGGGCGACATGCTCGATTTGAGTTGGGGCGAGATCCTGGTGATCGGCGCGGTCGCGGTGATTTTCATCGGACCGAAGGAATTGCCGGGCGCCTTGCGTGCGGCCGGCAAGTGGATCGGCAAAGCGCGCATGATGGCGCGCGAGTTCCAGAACAACGTCGACGACATGATCCGCGAAGCCGAACTCGACGAGGTCAAAAAGCACGTCACCACCGCCACCGGTTTGGCGACGGGGGGCATCGGCGGCGCGATCCAGAACGTCGTGGATCCCAAAGGCGATCTGCAAAAGGCGTTGGCCCCACCCGATCTGAGCCTGGGCACCGCCGCGACTCCGCCGCCGCCGCCGCCCGCGACCCCCGTCGCACCGGCGACCGCGGCGGCGACCCCCGTGCCGGGACCCGCGTCCTCGGGTGCGACGGCGATCGCCCAGACGGCAGCGCCGGCCGCGCCCGCCGAGCCCGCGAAACCCGCTTGAGCGTGCGCACGTGAGCAACGACGACCTCGACGACAAGAAAATGCCGTTGATCGAGCACCTGGTGGAGCTGCGCCAGCGTTTGCTCTATTCGATCCTCGCGTTTCTGGCGGCGTTCATCGTCGCCTATTACTTCCACAGCCAGATCTTCAATTTCCTGATCGAGCCGCTGAACCGCGTTTTCGAAGGCCAGCAGGGGCGGCGGATGATCTTCACCGCGCCGACCGAAGCTTTCTTCACCTACATCAAGGTCGCGTTCTTCGCCGCGTGCGCGATCTCCTTTCCGATCGTCGCCAATCAGGTTTGGCTGTTCGTGGCGCCGGGCTTGTACCGCAACGAGAAGGACGCGTTCCTGCCGTTCCTGGTCGCCACGCCCGTGATGTTCACGATGGGCTCGTCGCTGCTTTACTTCTTCGTGCTGCCCGTGGCGTTGAAGTTCTTCGCCGGGTTCGAGGTGGCGCCCGACGACGGCCAGCTCGCGATCCAGCTCGAAACGAAGATGAGCGAATACCTCTCCTTCGTCATGACGCTGATCTTCGCCTTCGGCATCAGCTTCCAATTGCCGGTCTTGCTGCTGCTACTGGTGCGCGTCGGCCTGATCTCGGCCGAAACGCTGGCGGGCAAGCGCCGCTACGCGGTCGTTGGCTGCGTCGCCTTCGCGGGCGTCGTCACGCCGCCGGACGTGTTCAGCCAGTTGTCGCTCGCCGTGCCGATGTACCTTCTCTACGAGGCATCGGTCTGGATCGGCCGGTGGATGGAGAAGGCGAAGCTCGTCAAGGAAGCCCGGGAGGCCGCCGCCGATGAAGCGGGTGCCGCGCCGGCGCCGGCGACCGCCTCGGCCGCGCCCATCGTGCCGGCAGCCGTGGGCGAAACCGACTTCAACCAGTCGCGCTGACGCCGCGCGAGCCGAGGGGGATCCGCATGGCCGCCGCGCGCAAAGTCATCGTCACCTGCGCGGTGACGGGGGCGATCCACACGCCGTCGATGTCGCCCCATCTGCCGGTGACCCCGGCCGAAATCGCGCAAGCCGCGATCGAAGCCGCGCAAGCGGGGGCCGCGATCGTGCATCTGCACGCGCGCGACCCGGTGACCGGCAAACCCGACCAAAGCCCCGAGGCGTTCGCGCCGTTTCTGGGCGTCATCAAACAGGCGTCCGATTGCGTCGTGAACATCACGACCGGCGGCGCGCCCAACATGACGGTCGAAGAGCGGCTGCGGCCGGCCGCGCGCTACAAGCCGGAGGTCGCGAGCCTCAATATGGGCACGATGAATTTCGGCCTATACCCGATGCTCGACCGCTTCAAGGACCTGAAGCACGAATGGGAGCGGCCTTATCTGGAGGGCTCGCGCGCCGGGTTCTTCAAGAACACGTTCGCCGACATCGAAAACATCCTGCGCACCTGCGCCGACAACGGCACGCGCTTCGAGATCGAGTGCTACGACATCGGGCATCTCTACACGCTCGCGCATTTTCTCGACCGCAAGGTCGTCGCGCCGCCGCTGTTCGTTCAATCGGTGTTCGGCATTCTGGGCGGGATCGGCACGCATCCCGAGGACGTCGCGCACATGAAGCGCACCGCCGACCGCCTGTTCGGCGACCAGTATCGCTGGTCGGTTTTGGGGGCGGGCAAGAACCAGATGGCGATCGCCGCCCAAGCCGCTTCGATGGGCGGAAACGTGCGCGTGGGCCTCGAAGATTCGCTGTGGATCGGGCCCGGGCAGTTGGCGAAGTCCAACGCCGAACAGGTGCGCAAAGTGCGCGGCATCCTCGAAGGCCTCGGCCTCGAACTCGCCACGCCGGCCGAGGCGCGCGCGATGCTCGCGCTCAAAGGCGGGGATAAAGTCGCGTTTTGAGCGTCCGCCCGGCCCCGCTAAGCGCTTGATCCGGATTCGTTTCCGGCGATCTGTGGACGCCCGAGTCGCCCCTCCCGTATAAGATGGGAGTCGCGCGTTTCCCGACTTCCGCGCGGCGGGAAAGGCGCATGTTCGGCAAACCCATCGACCCGTCCAAGGCCCGCATCCTCGTCGTCAACGACGACGGCTATCGCGCGACGGGCATCGGCATCCTCGAAAAGATCGCCCGCAAGCTGTCGCGCGACGTCTGGGTCGTGGCGCCGGAAAGCGAGCAAAGTGCGGTCAGCCATTCGCTGACGATCCGCCGGCCGTTGCGCATCCGCAAGATGAAGGGCAACCGTTACGCCGTCGACGGCACGCCGACCGACAGCGTGATGCTGGCCGTCCAGGAGATCATGAAGGACAAGCGCCCGACCTTGTGCCTCTCGGGCATCAACCGGGGCGCCAATCTGGGCGACGACGTGACCTATTCGGGTACGATCGCCGCGGCGATGGAGGCGACGATCCTGGGCGTGCCGGCGATCGCGCTGAGCCAATTCTATACCTCGCCCCATCCGGTGAAATGGACGACCGCCCAGCGCCATGCCGAGGCGACGATCCGCAAAATCCTCAAGCTCGGCTGGCCCGAGGAAACGCTGATCAACGTCAATTTCCCCGACGTGCCCGCCGCGGCCGTGCGCGGAATCGAAGTCGCGCGCCAAGGCCGCTACAAGACCGGCGACGAGATCGCGCGCAACGTCGACCCGCGCGGCGAACCTTATTTCTGGATCGGTCAGGCGATGCGCGGGCGCGACACGCGCCGAGGCACGGACATTCGCGCGGTCGACACCGGCCACATCTCGGTCACGCCCATCCATCTCGATCTGACCCACAAGCCGACGCTGCGCCGCTTCGCGAAGGGACTGGCATGAGCACGCCCAACCACAAGATCCGCCTGGTCATGGAGTTGCGCGCCGCCGGCGTCGCCGACGTGGGCGTACTCGCGGCCATCGAACGCGTGCCGCGCGAAGCCTTCGTGCCGCCGACGTTCCGCGACCGCGCCTACGAGGATGCGGCGCTGCCCATCGGTCACGCCCAGACGCTGTCCCGGCCGTCGGTCGTCGGGTTGATGAGCCAGGCGCTGGAGGCGAGTCCGCGCATGAAGGTGCTGGAGATCGGCACCGGTTCGGGTTACCAAACATGCGTGCTCGCGCGCATGGTGCGCCGAGTCTACACGATCGAGCGGCATCGCGAACTGATGGTCCAAGCCGAGGAACGCTTCAAGGCCCTGCGCATCCACAACGTCGTCACCAAATTCGGCGACGGCTGGGCGGGATGGCACGAGCAGGCGCCCTTCGAGCGCATCATCGTCACGGCGGCGCCGGCGGATATTCCCGGCGCGCTGGTGGACCAATTGGCCGAAGGCGGGGTGATGGTCCTGCCGGTGGGGCGCGAGAAGCGCACCCAGGCCCTGGTGCGGGTGCGCAAGCTCGACGGCCGGACGACCATCGAGGAGCTCGACGCCGTGCGCTTCGTGCCGATGGTGGCCGGCCTTCCGAACTGACGATGCGCGCGCGCGCGCTGGCCGCGGCGGCGCTGATCGCAGCGTTGGCCGCGTGCGGGCGCTCGGGGCCGCCCGCGCCGGTGATCGTCGGTCCGGGGGCGCCCGGCCCCGCCCAACAGGCACGCGCCGTCGTTCCGCCGACGGCCGCGCAAACGCCGATCGAACCCGGCACGATCCATGTCGCCCGCGACGGGGATACGGTCTTCACGTTGTCGCGCCGTTCGGGCGTGCCGACGCGCGCGATCATCGACGCGAACAACCTGCAAGCGCCGTATGCATTGGCGCCGGGCACGCGCCTCGTCATCCCGGCCGTGCGCGTGCACGAGGTGCGCAGCGGCGACACCGCCTCCCAGCTCGCCCAGCGCTACGGCGTTTCCTTGGCCGCCCTCGTGCGCGCCAACGGCATCGAGCCGCCCTACAACATCCGCGTCGGCCAGCGTTTGATCATTCCGGGTGCCACCGCCGTGACGGCGGCGCCGGCCGTGTCGGCGCCCCGCGGGCCGGTCGAGCAGGCGGCATTGCCGCCGCCGGCACAGCCCCAAATCCCCGCCCAAATCCCCGCCCAAGTCCCGGCCCAAACTCCCGCCCAGGTTCCCGTCCAAGCCCCCGCCCAGGTTCCGGTTCAGGCGGTCCCATCGCCGTCGGTGCAGCAAACACCGGCCCCACCGTCGGCGCCCGCCCCGCAAGCGGCCCCGGCCTCGGCCCCCGCGATACCCGCGAATCCTGTGGCGACCCCAGCGGAGG
>JADCGK010000099.1 GCA_020249045.1 Azospirillum sp.
CGCGAGTTCGCGCTGAAGGGAGAGGGGCAATGCCCATGACCGACGAAGAAATGTGCCGTTTCTTGCGCCACACGGCTGTTGGCGTTGGGCATTACGAAGAAGCCGCCGCCCGCCTCGAAGCCCTGCGCGCCGAGCGCGATGCGGCTAAGGCCCGCGCCGAGAAGGCCGAGGCCGAGAACGCGCGGCTGCGCGAGGCGATGCGTGAAGAGTACCGCGCGTCACACGAGGTCTGTAATCAGGCCGACGAGACGCGCATGGCTTACGGCGAGATCCAGATGGTCGAAGTGCCGAAGTGGTCGATTGAATGGCTCAAACAAGCCGCAACGGTCTTAGACGACGCGCTCGCGCCGGCCGAGGCAAAGGAGAAGGATAATGGCTAAGAAGATGACGCTGACGGATAAGGCGCAGCGGCTCGCGAAAACACAAGTCTCGGAAATGGCGCACCCGCACACGGCGTTTATGGTTGGTTATCTCGCAGGCCACCGCGCCAACCGCCTGACGCGCGCCGAGCGGGCCATTCTCAAAGAGGCGGTTGGCGTCGCAAGGCACTGCAAACGCTACGGCACATGCCCGCTAGATGACCTGATGAAATTGGTCGCCGCCTACGAACGCGCGAAAGGCGGTGCGCGATGACCAAGCCCGAAACGTGGTACGCGCTCGTCAGCGACTACGACGAGTTCCAGATGGCCCAGCCGCCAGAGTTCAAGGCTGATCTTGAGGCCGATGTAGCCAAGCGGAACGCCAAAATCGGGCGCCCCTATTGGGAGGTCGTGCCAGTGCAAGTGATCCTGCCGCGCAAGCGGTCGTTATTGGGAGATTGAGCGATGACCTGGAAGCCCGAGGATATCGTCGTCAGCGGCGCGGAGGTGTTGGCGTTTATCGAAGCACACAAGCGCGAGGTCGCAAAGCGCCGAGCCGGGCCGAAGCCGCCGGGTGAACGATTCGATCCTCAGTATTGCGAAAGGTTGGCGATTCGAGAAACCGGCGCCGCCCTTCGCGCGGTACTCGCCGCCCGGATGCCGGAGAAAATCGTTTCGGATTGCGGAACGGCGTTCGACGAGTGGCACGCGGACGGCCACAACGCCGCGCTCGACGCCGTGGCGAGGGGAAAAGGCACATGACCGACAAGTTGCGCGAGGAAATCGCCGCCGACATGCGGGTGTTCGTAACCGCGATCCGCGAAGATTATGTGGACGGCAACGGCGGCACCGTTCAATCGTGCGCCGAGCAAATGGCCGATGTGGTTATGCGCTACACGGCCCGCGCCCGGGCCGACGCGCTGGAGGAGGCGGCGAAGCACCTAATCGACGAGGACCTAGACAACGCCGAGGCCTACGCCGCTGCAATACGCTCGCTCGCACGCCAAGCCCCTTGAGTTTTTCCCAACGCCTCCGCTAGTCTCCCGGACTGCCGCCCGCGCCACGCCCAGCCGCTCGGAACCAATGCCGCAAATCGACTTCGACCGAATCGCCGCCGACTATCCGATCTCGTCGATCGTCGGCCGCCGTGTCGCGCTCAAATCCGCCGGCAAGGGCGAGTTCGTCGGCCTCTGCCCGTTCCACAACGAGCGCACGCCGTCGTTCACGGTGTCCGACGCCAAGGCGTTCTACCATTGCCACGGGTGCGGCGCGCATGGCGACGTGGTGGATTTCATCGCCGAGACGGAGGGCGTGTCGATCGGCGAGGCCGCGCGCATCCTGACCGGCGACACCTACGCCCCGACCAAGCGCGCGCCGGGCGAGGCGCCGCCGGCCTTCGATCTGTTCGAGGGCATCGAGGCCGCCGAGATCCCCGACAGTCATGAGCCGTTCCAGCCAAACGAACCCATCGACGTCTGGAACCCGCGCAAGGAGCGCGTCTGGCGCATGCGGCCCAGCATGGTGTTCCCGTATCGGGATGCCGAGGGCGAGCTGCTGGGCTACGTCGTGCGCGTCGAGTTCGACGACGGCAAGAAAGTCACGCCGACCCTGCGCTACGTCCGCCTGCCCGATGGCCGCGAGACGTGGGCCACGGTGCCGTTCGCCAAGCCCCGGCCTTTGTATTGGGCACGCCCGGGCGACGGCCAGGTTATCGTGGTCGAGGGCGAGAAAGCCGCCGACGCCGCCGCGCGCCTGCTGCCCCTGCCCGTGGTGACGTGGCCCGGCGGTACGCAAGGCGTCAAGCACGCCGATTGGGCGCCGCTCGCCGGCCGCAAGGTCGTCATCTGGCCCGACGCGGACGACGCAGGCCGCAACGCCGCGCTCGAGATCGCCGAGCGCCTGAACGCGCTGGGCTGCAGCATCAAAATCGCCGAGCCGGAATCCGACTGGGCCAAGGGCTACGACGCCGCCGACGCCGAGCGCGATGGCTGGGACCGCGAGCGCACCGTCGCCTGGCTTCGTTCGGCCGCCGTGCCCTTCGATCCGGCGCCCCCGCCTGAGCCCGCCCCAGAGCCCGAGCCGCACGACGAACCCGACGACGAACCCGCCGCCCCGCCGCCCGTGCCGCGCCAGTCCGGCCAGCCCGACGACATGCCGTTCCGCGTGCTGGGCTTCGACGACGGCGACTATTTCTACCTGCCCAAGGGCACCAAGCAGGTCGTCGCGTTAAGCTCGTCCGGCCACACCTGGAAAAACCTGCTGCAGCTCGCGCCGCTCGACTGGTGGGAGTCCCGGTTCAGCGGCCTCGCCAAGGCCAACGAACTCGCCGCCGCCAACGCCCTCATGAATTGGGCGCACAAGGAGGGCACGTTCTACCCCGAGCGCCTGCGCGGCCGCGGCGCGTGGCTTGAGGGCGAGGGCACGGTCTACCACATGGGGCAGTTCGCCATGCTTGGCCCCGAGCGCGTCGATCTGTTCCGGGCATCGGCCAGCAACATCTACCCGGCCGCGCGCCCCATGCGCCGCGTGCTGCTCGACGTTCCGCCGGCGCCGACCGCCGATGCCAAGCGCATCGTCGAACTGTGCCAGCGCTTGAACTGGGAAAACCCGCTCAGCGCCGTCGCCCTCGCGGGCTGGATTGTAATAGCGCCCGTCTGCGGCGCGCTGGCGTGGCGCCCGCATATCTGGATCACGGGCGGCGCGGGGTCCGGCAAAACGACCGTACTGTTCGATATCGTCTGGCGCCTGATCCAGGCGTTCGGCGAAAAGTTCGAGGGCAACACGACCGAGGCCGGCATCCGGCAAAGCATCGGCAACGACGCCCTGCCCGTGCTGCTCGACGAGGCCGAGGCCGAGAGCGAGAAGGCTCAGGCCCGGATGGGGGCGATCCTCGACCTCGCCCGCCTCGCGTCGTCGGGCTCGACCGTCAGCAAGGGCACGGTGTCCGGCGAGGCCATATCGTTCACAGTCCGCTCGGCGTTCTGCTTCTCGTCGATCGAGCACTCGATTAAGCAGCACGCCGACGAAACGCGGATCACCAAGCTCGTGCTCCGCAAGCGCTCGGACGCCGAGGCCAATGCCGACTACAAGCGCCTCATGGCGGATATCCGGGCATGGCTCACGCCGGAATTCGCCTCGGCGATGTTCTTGCGGACGTGGCTGCACATCGACGCCCTGCTCGCCAACGTCGCCACCTGCGTCGACGCCGCGGCCCAAGAGTTGCGTGACCGCCGCGCGGCCGACCAGATTGGCACCCTGATCGCGGGCTACGTTCACCTGCACACGACCAAGCGGATCACGTTCGACCAGGCCGTCGAGTTCGTGCGCCGCTACGATTGGAGCGAGCACACCGCGATCGCCGCCAAGTCCGACAAGGACCGCCTGCTCGAGCGCATCCTGACCACGCGCCTCATGGTCACGTCGTCCGGCGCGAATAAGAACGCCACCCTCGCCGAGCTTATCGTGGCCGCGCGCGACGACGCCGACGAGCGCGTCGTGAACAAGGACGACGCCCGCCGGCAGATTGCACCCCTCGGCATCAAGGTCACGGACAAGGGCGTGCTAATCGCCGCCTCGTGCCAGCGTTTCGGCCGCGAGGTTCTGCGCGGCACGCAATGGGAGTCCGACTGGTCGCGCCCGCTGCGCGAATTGCCGGGCGCCATCAAGACCGAAACCGAGTATTTCGCGCCCGGCCTACGGTCCCGCGCGACGTTGTTGCCCTGGGATTACTTCGAGGAACCCGTCGAGCCCAAGAAACCCGTTGAAGTCGCGCCCGACGAGTTGCTATAATCCCAACGTAGAAGCGAGCCCATTGTGGGCCCGCGTCTCGGGCGTACCTCCCAAACTGCCCCGGATCATGGCCCCCGCCCGCTGATCCGGGGCGTTTTTTTCACGGCCTGATCCAGAGCACCGGCACGGCGGCCGACAGGCGCGCGCCGTGGATCTCGTCGGCCGGCCCCGTCAGATCGTATGTTCCCGACTCTAGGCCGGGCGCTATCGACCGCACGAGCCACGGCCCCGCGGCGATCCGGCAGACCGACAGGCGGCCGATGGCACCGGCCTCGACGCCCTGCCCCGGCTTGAAAAACATCAGTCCGCCGCGCATCAGCATGTCGTTCGACCGCATGCGCACGGCGATCGTTCCCTCGGGCGCCATTGCGGGCGCCTCGACGTCGGCCTCGTTCTTGTCCGACAGGTGAACCTCGCCCACGTCGTCGACGAACCCCACGAGCTTGACGCGCCGGGCGCCGCCGTTCACGGGCAGACCGGCGTGCGCAAGGACTTCCTCGACCGGCACGTTGAGAAATTGGGCTATGATCGCGGCCTCGCTGAGCTGCATGCGCCGCTTCCCCCTCAGCATATTCGTGACCTGAGCGGGGTCGATGCCCAGAACAGTCGCCAACTCGCGCTGGCTTTTCTTTACGTCCTTGATCCGCCCCTGAAACCAATTAGTGTCGATCATCGCGATTTTCCATAGGCGTGCGAATTTCCGCTACGTTGGGTTTATACCACCGTTGGCTATTTGCCAACCCGGAACCGCGATATATTGCGCAAAAGCGATTGACATAAACCCAACGGGGCGTTAATCATTGCGATTATCCCCATTGGCCGAGGCCGCAATGCCCAAAAAAAGGACACGAACCACCACCGTCGTCGATCGCCTCGCGCACATTTTCGGCAGTCAGGCCGAGGTCGCGCGAATCTGCGGGGTCGATAAATCGAGCGTCGTCTACTGGAACGCCGTGCCCGTGAAGCATCACCGCCGGCTGCTCGACGAGGCCAAGACGCGCCGCAAGCGCCTGACGCACGCGGACC